>JAFYUZ010000031.1 GCA_017549365.1 Clostridia bacterium | reverse complement strand
TGCTTGATGCCGATAAGCTCGTACATCTGCTCGGACTTTGAGCCTTCAAAGTCCTTAAGGTGAACAACGGGAGCTCTGCCTGTGTACTTCTTTACGTATTCTGCGGGATTTTCGCCGCCAACGTTTACCCAGCAGGTATCAAGCTCTGTCTGGAGCTGATCGGGTGTGGTGTTGGCGTACATATAGTCAAGGCCGTAGGTGCCGTCGGGCATCTTGTTAAATTCGAAATCGTGGTTGTGGTAAAGAAGAGTGAGACCCTTTTCCTTTGCCTTTGTGCCGATGTCTGCCATCTTTGCAAGGATAGCGTCAAAGCCTTCGTCGCCGGGGCGCATACCTTCACCGAGATAAGGAACAACGATGTACTTTACACCGATGGTGAGATAATCGTCAAAAATTTCGGAAAGCTCCTTGCCGCCGTTCATAAGTTCGGAAACGTGAGCGGAAATGGCAACAAGACCAACCTCGTCAAGGATCTTCTTGATCTCGCAAGCGGGGATGTCATAAAGACCTGCAAGCTCAACGCCGTCATATCCAAGAGCCTTAACCTTTTCCATGGTGCCCTTGAAATCCTTTGATGCTTCTTCGCGGATGGAATAAACCTGCAATGCTACCGGTAATGTTTTCATGTGTGTACACTCCTTTGGTTTAATTTTTTGATTTTATTCAATTATATCATAGACTTTTTTGTTTTGCAATGACTATTTCCGATATTTTGCAAAAGATAGCAAAAGGTCGCCTTTCGCTATTGCTTTTCTGTAATTCGGTGGTATAATAAATTATAATGGGGAGTGTTTTTTGATACTCTGTTTTATCCCACGAAAGGAAGAGTAACCTTATGAGAAAGACAAAAATAATCTGCACAATCGGTCCTTCGTGTTCGGACGAGGTGACCTTATCCGAAATGATGAAATCGGGGATGAACGTGGCACGTCTGAATTTTTCCCACGGCACCCACGAGGGGCATCTTGAAAAGATAAAGCTTATAAAAAAACTGCGCGAAGAGCTGGAGCTGCCTATAGCCATAATGCTCGATACCAAAGGCCCCGAATATCGCATAAAAAGCTTTAAGAACGGAAAAATCTTTCTGAAGGACGGCGCCAAATTCACCTTTACCACAAACGATATTAAGGGTGACGAAACAAAGGTTTCGGTAAGCTACAAAGGGCTTGCGGGCGATCTTTGCACAGGGGACAGAATTCTTCTGAACAACGGACTTCTGGTGTTCGAGGTGGTATCCACCACCGACAGCGACGTCAACTGCCGCGTTATATGCGGCGGCGAGCTTTCTGACCGCAAGAGCATGAGTTTTCCAAACAAGGTTCTCAAGCAGGAATATCTCAGCGAGCAGGACAAAAGCGACCTTATATTCGGAATACAGAACGACGTGGATTTCATTGCCTGCTCATTTGTTTCAAAAGCGCAGGATCTTATTGACGTCAAAAACTTCATTTCCCAAAACGGCGCGCAAGGTATCGAGCTTATTGCAAAGATCGAAAACCAATCAGGTATAGATAACATTGAAGAGATCTGCTCGGAATGCGACGGCATTATGATCGGCCGCGGCGACATGGGCGTCGAGATCCCCTTTGAAGAGCTTCCTGCTATACAGAAAAAACTTATTACAAAATGCCGAATGCTGGGAAAGCGCGTTATCACCGCCACCGAAATGCTCGAATCGATGATACATAATCCCCGCCCCACCCGTGCCGAAACCTCGGACGTTGCAAACGCCGTGTACGACGGCACCTCTGCCATCATGCTTTCGGGCGAGACGGCGGCAGGAAAATATCCCGTGCTTGCTGTTTCCACCATGGCACGAATTGCCGAAAGTACCGAAAAGAATATCAATTATCAAAAGCGCTTCCGCAATGCCGAGTTTACCATAAAAAACTCTGTTGATGCCATATCCCACGCCACCTGTGGCATGGCAATAGACGTGCAGGCAAAGCTGATTGCCGTCTGCACCCTTTCGGGCGGTACGGCGCGCATGGTTTCGCGTTTCAGATCCCCCGTTGACATCATGGCGCTCACCACCGACGAAAAAACCCGAAGAAAGCTTGCTCTCTCCTGGGGCGTTTTCCCCGTGATGTGCGACAAGTTTGAATCGCTCGACGTTATGTTCTACAACGCAAAATGCACGGCGAAAAACGAATTCGGGCTGAAAAAGGACGACAAAATCATCATTACGGGCGGCCTTACCAACGGCCGCTCGGGAAATACAAATATTCTCAAAATAGAGACGATATAATAAAGTCAACAGGGATGCCAAAGAGCATCCCTGTTTTGTTTTTAGTGCTTCTTATCCTTTTCCATAAGCTTCCACGCCTTTTCAACATATTCCGCATATCTTTTTTCGTTGCGCACACCATTGAACCATTCCCAACCGTGCGGCGCCGTAAGTCCGTAATGAATAAGTCTCGGCTCAAAAACGAAAAAGAAACCATAAGTCAGCGTTTCGCAAGTTCCGTCGGGCAAAGCCAATATTTCTTTGTTCTTTGCAATCTTCACTCCGCCGAATATCAATGGATCGCCCACACAAAGAAGCTCGCCATCCTCGTGTTTCATCCATTTTTCCGCATGTTCAAAAGCAATGTCGAGATAATCGTATCCTTCCTCGTTTTTGCCCACACCAAAAAGAGCACACGCGGTGCGGAAGGCTGTCATGGTATAAAAACCTTCGAGGCCTTCGGGCACTTTTCCGTCTTCCGAAAGACCTTCAATAGTTTTCAGACGGTATTTGTTCCACGCCACAGCCTTTTCGGGACGCGCCCAATATCGTGTAGGCCGTGTAAGAAAATGGGCAAGCAAGTGGAAATTGTTGGCGTCGTGGCGGGCTCTTGATTCGTCGTGTTTTTTCTCACGCCAAAGCATTTCTTCTATCACTTCGTTTTGTATAGATGAATAAAGAGTGATGGGCGGCGGAAGAACGCGGATTCCCTTTCTGTCAGAGAATATTGTAACCTTGCCGTCATCATCGGAAACGTAGGTGTATTCCGCTCCTGCCACGTAGCCGTCGGTGAGACCTTGCGCCTCATACCTTCTCACAAGTCCGTCTGCCACAGGCATATAACCTTCGCCCACACCTTCAAAATACGTCAACTCATATACCGCGTTTTTTATACCTTCGCAATATTCGTTTTCGTATCTGACAATACCGATGCCCTTTGCAAAATAATATTCCTTGTGTCCGCCAAGATACGCAAGTCCGCCCTCAAAGCCCGAAACGTCAAGCGAAAGCTTCAGGCAATCGTCAAATTCGCCCGACGTTGTAACCACCTTATGTCCTTTTGAAATTCTAATTTTTGTTTCGATATTGTGGGTATCCCAAAGAAGATGCGCGAAATTGATGCTTTCTTTTTCCTGCCAATCATCGTTCCACAAAAACCCTGTTCCGTCGCATAGTATTCCATAGATGTTATTGAAAAGCAATGGGGTTTCGGCATCTCCACCCTCGCCTGTGCATTTCCATTCAAACGCCCATCTGTGATTTGACGAAAGCTTTATTCTGCCGCTGTCTTCAAGAACTCTGCTTGTACCGAAAAAGTTCCAATGTCCCGTGGCGGTACAACCGGGAGTAAGAGTTTCGTCGGTGTCCATTATTCTTCTTGCCACAGAACACGCCGCCTTTGTATGCGCCTTTTGCATTCTCGTTTTTGCAAGCTGTTCGGCACGATCACAGGCAGAACGCACGTCGCAAAGCCTTTCGTTTCCGTTTTTCTCAACCGTATAATATTCATTGCGTATCTTGCCTATCATATCCTGCCAGCTGTTTTCGTCATATCCCACACGCTCGACACTTGTAAGCGACGAAATCAGAACAGAAACATCATCTGAATATGCAACTTCAAATCGGGTTTTTGAAATCACAGTGTTCGGCGCGTATTCATCAGAATACTCCCAGAAATTACCGACGCCGCAGGGGAAAAGCCCATTCCCCGACACAACATTGTATTCGCAAAGCAGCCTCGAATCGTAAAAACCGTTCTCGCAACGCTCGAATTTTACAATTCCGACACCCTCCTTGAAATATGCCGTATACACCGAGGATTCATAATCGGTCGAGATCTCGGTCGTCCATTTTTGGCAATTTTCAAACACGCCTGCAGGCGTTTTCAATCTGACGTTATCTTCTGCAAAAAGCAGGGTCGCGCCGTCGGTTGCAGTATATTTTTCACCTGCCGAAAGGGTGGTGTCAAACATTTTTCCGTCGCATCTTGATGCGTTTGTCAGAATATCGCACACCATCGTGTCGGCGGAATTAAGATATCCTTCGCCTCTGCCTTTGATCTCATGGCTCAAAAGCTCTCTGTTAACATAGCGAAACTCGTTGACGCCAGCATTTATGCAATAAGAGCTTTCACTTTTTTCGGCATATTCATCATACCGTTTCAAAAGCTCTGTTGTGGGAGAAACAAGGGCGTAATAACAGTCGCGTGGGGACAAGATCTGCCTTACCTTGTCAAAGGCTTCTGTTGCTTTTTCTTTTTCTCCCGTGATGTAATAGTCATATCCAAGCGCAAACCACTCCATTCCCAAAGCCTTTGAAAAACAGTGCTTTTCAAGAAAAGGAATCTGCTTTGTTTTCCTGAATTCTATAAGAGCAGCCTTGCTTCCCGGATCGTACCCACGCATCTTTCGGTCTTCGCACAAGACGATATACTCCATGACCTCTTCGTTTTTTCCAACAATCGCCGACGACTTTATCCTTTCGAAAAGCTCGTCGTTTTTCTTGCCGGGAATCCACCACAAGCCGCGCACAAGAACATCTGCAAGCGCGTGATGCTTTTCTTTTGAATCACAAAGCTCCTCCACGTTTTTCAAAACTTCTTCGTATACATTTTCAAAGCCCGTTTTGCTGTTTTTGTATTGCCAGAGCTTCAGCTCTTGTACCTTTTTCATAACCTTTTGCAACAAGGTATCATTGTATTCTTCGTTCATAGCGCACAAATCCTTTCGTATTCTTTTGCGCCCATCGTGAAGCTGCCATTTCACCGTACCTTCGGATATCCCCAGCCTTTCGGCAATCTGCACGACCGACAGATCTTCGAAATAATGCAGGCATATAATCTCCTTTACACGACAGGGAAGCTTTTGGATATTTCTTTTCAGCTCATCCCGTTTTTCCTGCAAGGCGTATATTTGCGCAGGATCATCCTCGGGGACACAGAAGACCTCTGTGTTTTCCGCCATTTCAACAGGCAAAAAGCTTCTCATGTTCCGCACGGTATTCACGGCGCAGTTACGGACGATCCGCAATATCCAGCTGCCGAATTTCGACGGTTCTCTCAACTTATCAAGCTTTATCCATCCGCTGACAAAAGCATCCTGCGCCGCGTCTTCGGCAAGATGGCGGTTTTTGGTGATAAACACAGCTTCCTTGACCGCCGCCTACTGATAACGCACCACCAGCGACTCATAAGCTTCTTTTTTGCCGGCAAGGGTCAGCAACACAAGGGTTTCATCGTTTTGATTATGATATATCAATTTTTTCTCCTTTTGATTTTTGGAAATATTTCCATTTTGAACGTTCGTAATATAGACGGAAAAGCAGCGCAAAAGGTTGGGGGGAAATGCAAAAAATCGACTGTTTTTTACAGTCGATTTTTTGTATTTCAAAGTTTCTTGTATATCACATAAGAATAAACCGTCGGAACAAGGATCATTGCGGCAAAAATCGTCGACACGGCGATCACCCTTGCAAGTGAGGGAAGAAAGGCACATACGGCAACACATATACCGCCGAAAAACCACAAAAATCCCGCAAGCCTGTGTGTTTTGTTCCACACCTCGTCATTCTTGAGTGTCCACGGAAGCTTGATGCCCATAGTCTTGTTGCGGCTCACCTTTGGCATGATGTTTCCGATAATACAAAACAGAATGCCAAGGAAAAACGGAATATATATACCTGCATCAAAAGCCACCCCAAGCGGAGGCAAAAGGGAGGCGGCGCCTATAAGAAGCGAAATGAAAGGGCAAATCACAAGCACGATCGAATATGCCGCCGCCTGCTTTGACATTTTGTACGATACGAAAAGACAAAAGGCCTGCAAAAGGCACAAAAACAACGGAATTGCAACAACGGCAAACCATTTTGCGGCATAGTTATCCGCATCGCCCTTGTAGTTATAATGAATGGGAAGCTCATCGGGCAGTCTGTTCCAGACGATAAGCCCCACGATAGCAGGCACAAGAATAACCAGAAAGGACACTGTAAGCTTTATTTTTTCACTCTTTTTCATTTTCTTTTCCTCCATCCGTAAACTCCGACAGCCAAAGCATCATTTCCTCGAGCACCGATGCCGACAATTCGTAAAAAATATATTTTCCTTCGTGGCGGTCGCGTATCAGCTCTGCTTCTTTCAGCAAAGAAAGATGTCGGGACACCGCCGCCCCCGATATGTCGAAATGCGAGCATATATCCCCCGCCGAAAGGCAACCTTTTTTTAAAAGATTCAATATTTCGCGCCTTGTGGGGTCGGACAAAGCTTTCAGGATTTTTTGAAGTTTCAAGCCTTCACCTCATTTAACAATCTTGTTAAATGTATTATAGCGCACACTTCCGCGAATGTCAAGATCATTTAACAAAAAAGTTAAATGATGCGCAAAAAAACTGCCGTCCTTCGACGGCAGTTTTTTACATCATATAAGAAATGTAATTGAGTATTCCAAGAGCCAACCCCAAAGCAGCAAGCGCGGCAAAAAAGACCGTACAGTTTTTAATTATCGCAATATCGCGGCTCTGCTTGAGTTGTATATACTCCGCTTTTTCGGCATCTGTCAACCCGGTGTCAGACACTTTGTAAAAGGTTCCGTTGCCGGTTCCGTCGTCGCCCAAATACTCAAAAACGTTTTCGGGAAGTGTTTCTCCCTTTGCTTTTATTTCGGAAAACGCGCTGTTTTCTTCGGGTGTGCAATCCGTCTTTTCGATAAGATCGTGTTTTAATCTCAATTTTCTGAGTTCTCTTTTCATTTCTTTCGACATTTGTTTTCTCCTTTTCAGATAAGTTTTTCAAGAGTTTCACCGTCAGCGATATAGTAGTTTGCAGTAGATTGCAAAACGTCCTGACCATAATTATAGTCGTCATATATTCCAACAGTGGGAAGACCGATCTTTGATGCCGTAACAACGGCTGTTGCGGAATCCTCGAAGACCCATGTTTCTTCCTTTGGTGTTCCCAATTTTTCAAGGGCAAGAAGATAGATATCGGGCTTGTCCTTTCCTTTACCGATGGTGGCACAGGAAATAACCTCGGAAAAATACTTATCAAGTCCGCATCGTCTGTATGCTATCATCACAAGGTCAAGAGCTGTTGCGGTGGCAACGATCATTTTAACGCCCTTTGATGCAAGATGGTCAAGAAATTCTGTGACGCCGTCCTTCAAAAGCACTCTTTCGGCATAAAACGCCTCGCAAATCTCGTTCATGTAGTCATAAAGCTCTTTGCCGCAGCTGCCAAGGTCGTATCTTTGGTGAATAAAATCACAACAAGTCGAAAGGGTCATGGTGCGGATAGCCTTGTCGTCCTCGTCGCTCGGTCTGAAACCTTTTTTTCCGTACCTTTCGCCGATCGCATCCCATATCTCGTTCCAGACGATAAGAGAGTCGATAAGAGTTCCGTCCATATCAAAGATGGCGCCTTTTATGTTATTCATTTTTTGTTTCTCCTTTTTGTTTTGTTACCCGAAAACCCACATTTTCAAAACCGCAAGGCTCTCGCGGATATAGCAGGGAAAAGCATTGTACCACGCAAGAGATGCGTGAAGATGCGAAACCTTTTCGAGTCCTTCGAGCTTTGCAATCGATACTCCGCGGAAAACGTGGAAATTGTTGGTGATAACGGCAACCGTGTAACCGTCGGGCAAGATTTCATCAAGCAACACCTTCGAAAATCTCATGTTTTCGTTGGTGGAGGTGGATCTTTCTTCTTTTATGATACGCTCTTGCGAAACGCCGCGGTCGATCAGATATTTTTCCATGGCGTACGCCTCGGTCACATCCTCGCCGATGCCACGCCCGCCCGTTACGACGATGAGCGCATCGGGATTTTTTTCGTGATACTCAATGGCGGCATCAAGCCTGCGTCTTAAAGGGTCTGAAACCCTGTCTCCCCGAAGCCCTGCGCCCAGGACGATCATGGCATCCTCGTCGTATGTTACGTTGTCGACCTGCCCGTAAAGCGCAATGAAGACACACAGACAAATTTCAAGGGCGCACAGAAGACAAAACGCAAAAATTGTGATCTTTCCGATCTTCTTTTTTGAAAAAAGCTTTATCTTTTCAAAAAACACACCGCAAAGGACGATAAAAATCCCAATCAACACCGTAAGAACGGTGCCTGTGGTGATGTTTGAAAAAAAGCAAAGAACCGCTCCGTAAAGAAAAAACACAAATCCTGATACTATCAAAAGCCAAGACACAAATTTCCACTCCTTTTTTAATTTTATCACATCGGTGTCGGCTTTACAATAGCTTTTGTGATAAAATCGATCGACAGTGTTTGTGATCTATACAAAACCAATATCATTTTCTTTTTGCAGGCAGGATATCATATCTTACCATTGCAATTGAGATCGACACCATAGAAAGTATATCTCCGATGCACGACCCGTAAGCACCGCTTACAAAATTGTACACCAGCCAGAACGGCGAGCCGAGAAAAGACACGATGCGTATCTTTTTTTCGTCGTCCATCCAGAATGCTCCCGTGTGCAAAAGCACGCCGATTATCGGCAGGATGCTGAAAATATCCTTGTAGGTCAAAAGGCCTGTGGCAACAATGGCAAGGCTTGCGAGGATGACAAAAAGCCTTGTATGTTTTTTGATAAAAGGCTTGCTTTTTGCCCCTGCGAGAAAGGACGAAAGGATGCCTGCAATATCAAGCGCCGCCCCCGTGAAAGCAGAAAGAAGAAAATATTGGATTATATATAAAAGACGCGAAGAAGCGTTTAAAAGTATTATCGCCGCACGTTTTTTCTGCAGATACCCGACAAAATAAAGGATGACGGCAAGAATACCGACCGCAAAAGCAATATGTTTCATTCCACACCTCCCGCGTTTGCCATATTAAACTTTTATCCGTCGTTTTTACATACCCTCATGAAAGTCTTCAAGATTCACACGCCAGCCGTACTTTTCAGAAAACTCAAGGGTATATTCCATTTCAATCGGAATACCGCTATCGCTGCTGTGAACAAGTGCCTTGACGGTTGCAACATCCGAGCCCTCTTGCTGTTCAACCTTCAAAACTTCGGCGTTTGACCAGTCTCTTTCAAAAATAACCCCGCTGTAAGCAGTGGCAGCAGAAGCTGTTCTTCCATTCAGTTCAATAATAGTAAGCTCGCCGAGAGCAATATTCAGACTCTCTTCTGTAAAAACTCTGAGAAAATATTTATTGAATGTTTCAAAAGTTCCGATTTCCGGAATGTAATACAATACAACCACATTTATACATTCATAATCTTTTTTCTCAAAATCATAGTAATACCGCGATTCGGCATGCAAAAAATCAAGAGATGACTCATCCGGAAAAGTATTCACTCCCTCATAAAGTCCGCCAAAGAACAACCTTATCTGCATCTCCCGCGCTTCAAGAAGTATCTCTTTTGCCGCTTCCTTTGTCAGGACAGGATCGTCATAACCCATGGGACGCAGGTGTTCGGGAAGCTCTGTCTGCTTTTCGCTCACTTCTTCCTGCGGTTCTTCTTCGGTCCCCTCTGTCTGTTCTTCCTTATTCTCTGTTTGTGCCTCCGACAGCTCCGCCGCTTCCTGCTGCGTATCCTCGATCACAGGCTCTTGCACTTTGTCCTGCACGGTTTTGGTACAGGAGCAGAGAAGAAGAGCAAGGATGGTGAAAATTGTAATTGTTTTCATAGATCATTCTCCTTCTTTGGCGTATAAATTGTCCGGCGATGTATTTTAGATTCACCATATTTTTTGAACATATCAACCGAATGCTTTAAAGCATTCGCTCCATCTCGATCTGATTTATTTTTTGTAGTCCTATTGCGAAAAATCCGCAGAAGATTTTGCAAGCGAAGAACTGATCTCGGAATAAGAGGGCAGTTTCAATGTGTTTTTGTTGTCCAAACTTTTGGGCAAAGAATAAAGAGACGGGGTATCTGTTTTTTTCGTCAAGAAGCTTTCTCACGTTTTATTGATCTTGTTTGATGCGGGAGTGTATCTTTTCCTTTTGAGATAAGAACTGAACATAAGTTTCTCCTTTGATTATAATATGAATTTAATGTATTGTCAAGCGCCCTGCGGTATATCTCCATCTTCACCAAATTGTAAACAAACCAACTTCCCTGTTGACATTTTTTCAAAAATGGTGCATAATATATTTAATATATGGTGTCCGTGATTGTATATTGCATTTTCCCGAAGGAAAAGCCCCAACGTTTCGCCGAAAGTCCGCAACCGTTTTTGCGGAATCCTCCTTTCGCCGATGCGCGGCATTTTCCGTCGGTTGGTTTTGTTTGCATTTTTTTGCGTTTTGCGCTTAAAACGCGATTATTTTGCCAACAATGATATGAAGAAGTTTTACATAAATTGACTCAACCCCGAAAGGAGGCAACAATTTGCCAAAATCAAGAAAACAGACAAAAAAGCTTAACACAGAAAAAGTTCGTATAATCCCCCTTGGCGGTATTGGAGAGATCGGAAAAAACATGACAGTCGTTGAATATGGCGACGAAATGATCGTGATCGACTGCGGCCTTGGTTTTCCCGATGAGGATATGCCGGGCATTGACCTTGTTATTCCCGACACCACCTACCTTGAAAACAACGCCGACCGTGTAAAGGGCATTTTCATCACCCACGGCCACGAGGACCACATCGGCGCCATTCCCTACGTTCTGCGCGTTCTTAACGTGCCCATCTACGGCACACGCCTGTCGCTGGGCATCATCGAAGGCAAACTTGTCGAACACGGACTTGACAAGCAGGCAGATCTTCGCTGTGTGAACTCGGGCGACACCGTAAAGGTAGGTTCGTTCGAGCTTGAATTTATCCACGTAAACCATTCGATCGCAGACGCCTGCGCCATCGCCGTCACCTGCCCTGCGGGAACAGTGCTTTTTTCGGGCGACTTCAAGATCGACCTTACCCCCATCGAGGGCGGCCCGATTGACCTTACCCGTTTTGGTGAGCTCGGAAAAAAAGGCGTTCTTGCACTTCTTTGCGAATCGACCAACGCCGAGCGTCCCGGATACACCCTTTCCGAGCGCACCGTCGGAGTTTCGCTTGAAGATATATTCAAGGGTTGCACAAAGCGCATCGTCATCGCCACCTTCTCGTCCAACGTCCACCGCGTCCAGCAGATCATCAACTGCTCGCACCGCTACGGCAGAAAGGTGGCCGTTACAGGCAGAAGTATGCTGAATATCGTTGACGTTGCAACTCGCCTCGGTTATATGGACATTCCAAAAGGCACTCTTATTGAGCTTGCCGACATCAAAAAATACAAGCCCGAGGAAGTCACCCTTGTCACCACGGGAAGCCAGGGAGAGCCGATGAGCGCCCTTTACCGCATGGCATATTCCGACCACGACAAAGTTACTCTTTCGGAAAACGATCTTGTCGTCATTTCGGCAACCGCCATCCCCGGAAACGAAAAGCTTGTCACAAAGATCATAAACGAGCTTTTGAAAAAGGGCGTGACCGTTCTCAATGATGCCGTTGCCGACGTACACGTTTCGGGTCATGCCTGCCAGGAAGATCTGAAAATGCTGCACGTGCTGACAAAGCCCCGCTATTTCATCCCCATGCACGGCGAGTTCAAACATCTGAAAGCCCATTACGAGCTTGCAAAGGAAGTGGGCGAAAACCCGTCGCACATTCTTATCCCCGAGATCGGAAAGGTTATTGAGATCTCCGAGGAAAAAATGGAGGTCACAGGCAACGTTCCTTCGGGAAAAGTGCTTGTTGACGGCTTTGGCGTTGGCGACGTAGGAAACATCGTTCTTCGCGACAGACGCCATCTTTCGCTCGACGGACTTATCGTTGTTGTTGCGGCGGTGGATATTGATTCGGGCGAGATCGTTTCGGGTCCCGACATCGTTTCGCGCGGTTTTGTATATGTGCGCGAGGCCGAGGCTCTGATGGACGAGGTACGAACCATCGCTTACGATACCCTCAGAAGCTGCCTTGACAAGAACATGAAGGAATGGAACGCCATCAAGGCAAAGGTCAAGGACGAACTCACCGACTATCTCTACGCAAAAACAAAGCGCAAGCCGATGATACTTCCCGTGTTCACGAATATATAAAAAACTCCCCTGTCAGCGGAATTTTCCGCGACAGGGGTAATTTTTATTTATCTTTCGATTTTGCTGTCCATTTCTGCATCAAAGCCTTTTTATCGTTGACGATATGTATTTTCGGTGCCATCCCGAAGCATCGTCGATCAGCATGGCAGATGCGATATCTTCGCCTAAATTTCCGATCATTTCCATCGTCATCGAGCTGTCGCGGTCGATAATATTCTTTACACGCCGCGAAAGATCCGATGCCGTCTTTTCCATGTTGTTGTGGTTGTCGTAATTGAATTTGAAATTACACTGACCAAGCTTTGCCGTATAATAGGATGCCACGGCAGGCACGACAAGCGCCAGCATATTTGCAATCGTAACCACAAATTCGTTCAGCGATATTCCGCCCACAGGGTCGCCCGAGAGGGTGAAAAATATGCTGATGCCGCGCAGAAAAGCACGGAACAGAACCACAAGAAAACCAACCACAAGAAAAGCTTTTTCAAGCACCTGAAGCTTTTTTACAATGCTTTCGTATTTATCTGCAGACGTTTTGTGATAGCAGATCTGATTTCCAAGCATCTCGTCAAGGTGCAAAAGAAGCTGTTTCACCGTCTTTCTGTCGATCTCATAGCTTTCGTCACTGTCGGCAACCTTCTTTACGGTTTTGTATATTCTGTTGTTTCCGCCGCAAAGTTTTTTGAGATTAAGCTTTATGCCGTAAGGTTCGAAATGTATCATCACGCGCAAAACTTCGGCAACAAATCTGCTGTCGGCAGAAACCTTGCGCCATCTGTTCAGGGTGTCGCTCTTTGACAGTATATAAACGTACACGTTAAGTCCGCCGTAAATAAGAAAACCGCAGGCGCCGACTATTGGCCAGAAATTTTCGGGGGCAGGAATAAAGCCCAAAAGACTTTCGGCATAATATCCGAAAGCGATGAAGAAGGTACATATTATGGGAAGAATGGCGCGCCAATAGATGACCGCCTTGTATTTTCTGCTGAACTGCACCGCACGGTTATCGAAAATTTTAAAAGCTTCTATCAGTTTTTTGCGCTGTTTTTCGTTTATCCGCTCGTCCTCTGTGCCCGAAAAATCATCCTGCATGACAAAATCGGTGCATTCGTCGCATTTTTCTTTTGGCGAATGCCTTTTCATAAAGCTTTCGTACAGGAATTTTCCGATAAAAAGCAGAGGGATCCGCTTTTCTTTTCCGTCCTGCTCTTCAATGTCGTTTTCGGTGTAAAGCTCGCAGATGCGTTTGAGCTTTTCGGGAGTATAGGGTTCGTAAAAGGCGTTTTCGCACCAATATATATTTCCGCTCACCGAAGATATCCAGACAAGGGGAACACCCGTACTGCGGGCACGCTGGATCATTTCCCAGGTGGCACCGTCCATTTCGGTAACGGTTTCGTCCCACACGGCAATAACAAGGTCGCTTCTGTGGCAAAGCATTTCGCAGATGACGTATCTTACCGATGTCTCGACGCTTATGCGGCTGTCGCCCTGCCATACGCAGGAGTTTTTCTTTGACACCACGCACAGGTGGTTGTCCGAAAGATCTGTCTTTTCCTTCCAGGATACGTCGCTGTATTCATCGCTGACGAAAAATTTTATCGTCCCGACGTCGTCTTTTTTGAAAATATACGCCTTTACCTGTCCGACGATCTCGTCAACCGTCTTTCGAAGCTTTGCATCATTTCCGAGAACTCCCGCAAGTGTTATATTAAACATCGCGTTCTTCTCCCTTCTTTATTTCGTATCCGAGATGTATCAGCATTTTCACGGTCTGCACAACGGTTGCCCTGTCGTATTCTTTCTTGCTTTCGGGCAATTTTTCATATTCCACCATGCACGGATGGTCTTCGCCCTCGCCGTTGTCTATCCGTTTTTTTGCCCAGACCTCGTGGACGTCTTTTGCAATTATTTCCACATCTTTTGCAAGATCCTCTGACAACGTGATGCCGCAAAGATCAATGGGTTTTGGTGTATAGCTCATCACTTCACCCCTTAGCTTTATTCACCCAGACGGGGCTTGACCAGGCACATCTGCCATCGCAAAATTCTGCACGCAGATAATACACGTCTGTGTCGTTTTCGGCTTTGTAATCAAAGATCATCTGCTCGTTTCGTCTGATCTTCATATAATCGCGGCAATTTTTGACAAGAGTCACGTATTTTATCTCGCATCCGCCGTCGATGTTCCAATAGATGGCGCGGTCGGGCTCTTTTTCTTCGGTGTATTCCTCGCCCATATAATGCCCGTCAATGCGAAAATCCATATATACTCTGCCGCCCGTAAATCCGTAGCATCTGCGCGCCTTCAACGCCGCAAATATCTCTGAAAGGGTGTTTTCCTTTGCAAGCACTCCCGTAATTCCGGGATAACGGCGAATATCATCGAATTGATCAAGGCTGATGCCGTTTGTGAGATTATGATCGTCGGAGGCGGCAATGCATCCCATTTTTGCGCCGCGGCGCAGTGCATCCTGCCAATATCCTCCCTCGCATTGCATCGATTCTATGTTATACGGATTTCCGAAATACTCGGCTCCGTCGCCTCTTGCGTAAATTTCGATAAGAGGGGTAAAAAGCTCGTCGGGCATCACTGTGAAATCACAGCCCGACTCAAGATAGTAGGTATCGTGAGGTACAATGAGAAGATCATCCTGCGAAAGATAGGACAAAAGCTCGTCTCTCGATATTTCGCCGTCGGTCTTGCCGCGAAGCATCTGTCCTTCGTGGTTGCCGTAATAGACGATCATGTTGTTGTACCAGGGGTAAGAATCACGCTCGTAGGCGAGGATGGTGGTGAATTTTCCGGGATCGTTGTATTGCTTTACCTTTGAACGGATATATTCCCACAGCTCACCGAAAAGCTCGGGCTTTCCCACGCCGCCGTGGTCGTGGTCGGTAAGGGCGCCGAAATCAAGCTTTGCCCCGTCGCGCAGATGAGTAAAGTATTCATCAACGGTAGGTGTGCCGTCCGAAAGGCAGGTGTGCCCGTGAAGCTCACCAAAGTAAATGTTGTACCGGCTCTTTTCGGGATAAAAAGCCCTTTCCTGCGCACGCAGTTCGTCCCAAAGAGCCTGCGGATCATCGCGCGGACCTGAGTATACACGCTTTGTAAAGCCTTCGCAGCGGTTTGGGGTATCAAATCTTTTGGCAATCTTTCTTTCGGGATTTTTCATTCTTGCACCTCCGATCGTGTTATGCTTATATTTTATATCGAAGATAACACAATGTCAACACGTGCGACATCAAAAAATGTGCAAAAAGAGTTTTTGTTCAATTTTTTCTTTACACTTTGGATTATGTGTGATATACTGTTATTGTACATTGTTTTTTCGGCTTCATATAATATATCAAGATCCAAACAGAAAGAAGCTTTTTTATGCTTTCATTTATTGCCGAAATTCTCGTCTGCTTTTTTGCGGCAGTCGGGCTGACCTTTTCGGTCATCGGCTTTTTTGATATATTAACCGTCAAAAAAACGGGGCTTTCTCTTGATATCCGCGTGAACGACGTGAAAGACCCCGACACCTGCGAATACGATCTTCTGATACTTCAAAGTATCATAAATCATTCGCCCCTGAACGGAATTACGCGGCAGGTAGTCGTTTCAAAAAAGGTTGCAAAAAAAGCACCCGAAAGTATTTTTTATCAAAACGAACTTTTCAGAAAGGAGGAATGAACCCAAAATGCCCGACAAGGACGAAAAAAGCACCGAAACGATCACAGGCACCGTTGAGGGAATAATATACAAAAACGAGCAAAACGGCTACACCGTCTGCGATATCAACCACGCAGGGATCCCCGTAACCGTTGTGGGAATTCTTCCCTTTCTTAACGAGGGCGAAACAGTAACAGTCACAGGCTCATGGACTTATCATTCCTCCTTCGGCAAGCAGTTCAAGGCCGAAAGCTATGAAAAACAGTTGCCCACCTCGGCAGATACCATTCTTTCCTATCTTGCATCCGGCGCGGTTTCGGGCATTGGTCCCGTGCTTGCGCGCCGCATTGTTGACAAATACGGCGAGGACTCTCTTGACGTTCTCGAAAATCATCCCGACTGGCTTGCCGACATAAACGGCATAACTTTGAAAAAAGCTCTTAAAATGAACGAAAGCTATACCGAGCAATTCGGCATGAGAAACGTTCTGATGTTCTTCAACGGCTATTTCGGCCCCGCCACCGCCGTCAAGGTATATAAGCGCTGGGGCGCCGCGTCGGTAGATGTTGTGAAGAACAATCCGTATATTCTGTGCGAGGAGATAAACGGCATCGGTTTTGAACGCGCCGACAATATTGCCCGCGGACTCGGCATTGACTCATCTTCGCCCTTCAGGCTTGAATCGGGCATAAAGCACGTGCTTTCGCTCGAAATGGGGCGCAACGGAAACTGTTATCTCCCCCACGGCGAGCTTGTGCAAAAAGTGAGCGAACTCCTTGGCGCAGACCCCGAAAAAATAACCGAGGCAATCGCACGTCTCACTGTCAGAACCGAGCTTATTGCCATAAAATTCGGTGAGGAAACGGCGTTATATCTCGACTATATGTACAACGCCGAAAGATACTGCGCCGACAAGCTTTATGAAATATCAAAAACCGCCGTGAATATTCCGATTTCAAAGACCGAAAGGTATATTTCGGAGGTGGAAAACGAAGAGCACATAACCTTTGCCGAAAAACAGCGCGAGGCAATTGTGCGCGCCGTCACCGAAGGACTTCTTATCCTGACGGGAGGTCCGGGTACGGGAAAAACCACCGTTATAAAAGCGATACTTACCCTTTTTGATTCGCTGGAAATAACCACCGCCCTTGCCGCCCCCACGGGACGCGCCGCAAAAAGAATGAGCGCCGCCACGGGACGCGAAGCAAAAACCATACACCGCCTGCTCGAAGCAGACTACGGTGACGACAGCCACATGCATTTTCAGCGTGACGAGGGCAATCCCATTGACGCCGCCGCCATCATCATTGACGAAACCTCCATGTCAGACGTTCTTCTTTTGTCGGCACTTTTAAAGGCGGTGCGCCCGGGCGCAAAGCTGATACTTATCGGCGACAGTGACCAGTTGCCCCCCGTGGGTGCAGGCGATTGTCTGCGTGACATACTTGATTCGAAAGCTTTCGGCTTTGTTCGCCTTGACGTTATTTTCCGCCAGGCGCACAGCTCGCTTATCGTCGACAACGCCCACCTGATAAACCGCGGCGAAATGCCCGTGCTTTCGGCAAAAGACAAGGATTTCTTCTTTATGCCGCGAAACAGCGGTTTTGATGCGGCGCAAACCTGTGCCCAGCTTTGCGAAATGCGCCTGCCAAAAGCCTACGGCTACGACCCGATGACCGATATTCAGATAATAACCCCCACCCGAAAGGGCGAAAGCGGCACGGCAAATCTTAACAAGCTTTTGCAGTCGCTTCTCAATCCGCCGTCTTCCAAAAAGCCCGAAAAGGCTGTTCGCGACGTGGTTTTTCGCGAAGGCGACAAGGTGATGCAGATAAAAAACGATTATATGCAACAATGGAAAGACCACCGCGGTTTTTCGGGCGAGGGAGTGTATAACGGTGACATCGGAATAATCACGGAGATAGATGCGCGCAACGAATGTTTCACCGTGGAATTTGACGACAAGATATCCGACTATGACTTTTCGCAATTTGACGAGATCGAGCACGCATACGCCGTGACGGTACACAAAAGCCAGGGCAGCGAATATCCTTGTGTCATAATCCCACTTGTGGATGCGCCCTTTGGGCTTTTGACGAGAAACATGCTGTACACCGCCGTCACACGTGCCCAGCAAAGAGTTATTATAGTCGGAAGAGAGCAAACCGTAAAGCTTATGGTATCCAACAACCGACAGATGAAAAGATATACGGGACTTTGCAGAATGCTGAAAGCTTTTGTGCGGTCCGAAACGGAGAAAAAATAAATGGAAAACAAAAAAGAGCGCGTTTTTTTAAGCGCAAGTTGCGAAGACACCGAAAAAATAGCCTTTGAATTCGCAAAAGAGCTGAAGCAAGGCGATTTTATCGCTTTCTTTGGGGATCTCGGCTCGGGAAAAACGGCGTTTACCCGCGGCGTGGCACAATATCTTTGCCCCGAAGCCAGAGTCACCAGCCCCACCTTTGCGATAGTTAACGAATATCTCGGCGGAAAAATCCCCGTTTTTCACTTTGATATGTATCGTATTCTTGATGACGACAATCTTTTTTCAACAGGCTTTTACGATTATTTCGACAGAGACGGCGTGATGATCGTTGAATGGAGCGAAAACATCCCCTTCGGGCTTCCCGAAAAAAGATATGACGTGATTTTTGAAAAAACCGGCGACAGCGAAAGAAATATACACATTATTGAGAGGTAAAAAATGAAAGATTTTACAAAAATCGACAAAAATTTTGCTATTGAAACCAACATCCAACGCGAAGGACTTGTGTTTTTTGACCCCGAGGATCAACCTTTTTCGTTTTACGGCGTATACCGCGAGGGCGAAAAATTTGTGAGATTGCCCGAAAAAGTTGCGGCACAGGTAAATGACGGCGTGCATGAAATGTGCGGACACCTCACCGGCGGACGCATAAGATTTTGCACCGACAGCCCATACGTTGCCGTCAGCGCAAAATACAATAAAATCTTGCGAATGGACCACTTTGCCCTTACAGGCTCTGCGGGTATGGACCTTTATGCCGACAACATTTATGTCAGAAGCTTCAGACCCTCGTATGACCTTAAGGATAAATATGAAGGCGTTATAGATTTCGGCAACTCCCGGATGAGAGAGATCACCATAAACCTTCCCACTTATTCCGGAATTGATAAAATTTACGTTGGACTTAAAAGCGGCAGTAAAATCGAAAAGGCTTCCGATTACAAGATAACCCGTCCCGTTGTTTTTTACGGCTCGTCGATCACCCACGGCGGTTGCTGTTCGCGCCCGGGCATGACTTATGAAGCCATACTTTCCAGAAGATTCGGATTTGATTACGTCAATCTCGGCTTTTCGGGAAGCGCAAGGGCAGAAGACGCCATGTGTGACTACATAAGCTCGCTTGACATGAGCCTTTTTGTATATGACTACGATCACAATTCGCCGTCGCTCGATCACCTTGAAAAAACCCACGAGAAGTTTTTCCTCCGCTTCCGCGAAAAACAGCCGGACACCCCAGTCATCATGATGTCGCGTCCGATATTTTACCTTATGGGCAGCGAGTGGGATCGCCGTGATATCATTCTTAAAACTTACTGCAACGCCGTTGCAAGGGGCGACAAGAAGGTTTGGTATATAGACGGAACCAACCTTATGGACGTGGCAAAAGACAATGGCACAGTGGATGGTTGTCATCCCACCGATTTCGGTTTTTGGAATATGGCAAAAACCCTTGGAGACGAGATCGAAAAGAACTATACGCGCATTTTCGGTTAATTTGAACTAAAACGGCACAATTAAGGACGGGATTTTTTGCAGAGTTTTTTGCAAAAAGCTCTTGACAAACCCGTCCTTTTGTGCTAATATATAAAAGCTGACGAAAGTCATGCGCTGCTAGCTCAGCTGGATAGAGTGTTTGGCTACGAACCAAAAGGTCAGGGGTTCGAGTCCCTTGCAGCGCGCCAAACAAAAAAGACACCCATCGGGTGTCTTTTTTGTTTTGTGCGATAATCTGCGGGGACTCGAACCCTGAGAGGGAGCGGAGCGTTAAGCTCAACAGCCTAAATGGCTGTTGAGTAGCGGAGTGGTGCGAAGAAAAAGCGAGTAGCTTTTTCGAGCAGTGAGCGGTGTGTACACCGCTTGTCCCTTGCAGCGCGCCAAACAAAGAAGAGTACCGAAAGGTGCTCTTTTTTGTTTTGTGTGCATATTCTGTCAAGGGACTCGAAGCCCGAGGGGGCTTTTGCCGTTAAGAAAACAG
>JAFYUZ010000030.1 GCA_017549365.1 Clostridia bacterium | reverse complement strand
TCACCGCCCTGTGCATTGGAAGGACAGGAAGAGAATTCTTTAGCAGCTTCTTCAAAAACTACATCGCCTTTTGTAATGGAATCCATGATTTCCAGCGCCTTTTCTTCGGAATCAACAAGAATGTGGCTTGCATTCACGGTCTCGCCCGAAACAAGCTCGCCCTTGTTTTCTTCGAAAAACGCCTTTGCTTCGTCGTCTGTAACTTTTACGCCTTCCACAGCCTTGGCAATGGCAAAGTTTGCAAGCATTTCTTCCTTAAGCTTCTGGAATTCTGCCTTGAACTTGGGGTCGTATTCATAAAGGTTCTTTGCGGCATCGGCAAGGAAAAGCTTTTTGTTGATGATCTGATCGAGCACCATACGTCTTCCTTCGGGATTGTTGTAACGCTGACCGTTTGCACCCATCTGAATAAGAGCCGCGTCAACCTCGGCAGAAGTGATGGGCTGGCCGTTTACTTTTGCAAGAATTTGTAACTGATCCATAATTAAAATCTCCTGAATTGAATTTTTATATATTGTACCAAAAAAAGCCTTGCTTTTCAAGGTGTTTTTCAAAACTTGCGGAACTTTTGAAACAATTTTTTCAATTTGCTTGACTTTTGATATTATTTGTTATAAACTCAAGAAAGAAATAATTTTTCGGAGGTTTTTTACATGATAAACACAAAGGAAAAACAGGAATATTTTTCAAGGCAAAAAATCGACATCGTCGGAACTCCCGATGATATGAATACATACATCTACAAGCTTAGCGACGACGGAATTATGTTCCGCGAAGCAGTGATCGATTCGGGACGCGGCGGCGACCCCGTGGAGATACTTCATTCCACTGACTTTCATCTCAACTGCCTCAACGCCCGCGACTGTATTGAAATGCGCCCCTGCATTCTTTCCACCCGCGAGTTCCGCTTGGCTTTCCGCGACGGCCGCACCGTGCCAAACACCATAAGCACCATGGCGCTTTCCAAATTTTTCGATCAGACCGTCATCACGGGCGACACGATAGACTACATCACCTGGGGCACCTTTGATCTGATGGACGAGCTGATCTGGAAGCCCTACCCCGAAACTCTCGTCGCCTTGGGCGGACACGATATCACCCGTGTAATGCAGGGCAAGGTTGCCGACGACACCACCCTTGAATCGAGATATGACCTTGTAAAGGAAAATTGGCGCCACGACGTTCATTACGTTTCAAAGATACTTGGCGACAAGGTTCGCGTTGTGGTTCTTAACAACGGACAGTCGAGATATTTTGACCACCAGGTGGAAAAATTTGAAAAAGAGCTTGAGAATGCGCGCCGCGACAATCACATAATACTTGTTTTCCAGCACGAGCAGCTTTGCACCCACAACAAAAATGAAAAGAATGCAAACCCCATCCGCATCAACGACGGTTCGGGCAACCGCAATTTCTGCGACAACTTTATGGGATGCGAGCGTTCTGATGAACCCACAAAGCGTATGTACAAGCTTATCACCGAAAATGCAGACATTGTAAAGGGAGTTTTCTGCGGACACTGGCATTCAGACTATTACACAGAAATCATAGCTTCCTACAAAGACGAACACGGCAACAAGGTCGACACGTTTATTCCTCAGTACGTTCTTACGGGAAATATGTACGACAAGGGACACGCGCTTATTATCACGGTAAAATAACAAAACACGGGGATGTGCAAAAACACATCCCCGATTTTTTTATATACCCAAAACTGTTCCCTGATCACCAAAAAGCGCATCGTAATCAAGAGCCGCCCCTTTGATACCAAGCGATTTTTCTATTTTGTCCACAACCGCATCTGTTATGGCGCATGTCCCCTCTTTTGTATAATAATGCGTAAGATCCGAATGATACGACACGGGAAGCTTTGACATAAGAGAGTAAAGATCGTTTATTTCCATGCCGTAGCCTTTAACGATCTCGCAGGCGGCGGCGTTGTAGGTTTCGGTATCCTTATTGTATCTTTTCTTTGCGCCGAACAATTCCTCCTGCACCGGCGTGGAGGTGGCAAAGATGAATTTGCTTTGAGGGAAAGCCGATATCAGCATTTTGCAGATTCTGTCAATATTTCTTTTGTAATCCGCAAGATCGACAAGAAATTCCCCGTCCTCCATCCGAATATCGTCCCACAAGCCCACATTCCAATGAACAAGCGCAACGTCATCGCCCCATTCGAGATTCTTTTTCCAATCAAGCAGATTTCTTATGATATATGTGGTAAATCTGCAATTCTCTTTGGGATAATAAACCTGTGCAACTCCGTCAAAAGCAAGCTTTACATATTTGTCATAGCCCTCTCTTATCGAATCGCCCAACAGAACGATTTTTTTCATATAACGATCTCCTTTTTGTTTATTCGTTTACTTTCTTGTATATGCCGAGCCATTTGCCCGAGCGGTATCTTATGGAAATGATAGCAAAATTCAGCCAGCTGTGGGCAATAAGCGACAGCCACACACCCACAAGTCCCCAACCGCAAACAACACCGAAAACATACGCCAGCGGTATGCGGAAAAAGAGAAAAGCAAAAGAGTTGAGATACAGGGCAAATTTGGTGTCCCCCGCCGCTCGCAAAGCTCCCATTACAACGCCGTTTATATGTCCTGTGATATACTGCACAACCAAAATGTAAAAAACCGGCAATGTCAAAGCAAGTATCTCGGTTTCTCCCGGTTTTACATAAAATCCCGCTATTTCACGGGCAAACAAGATCACAACCGCTCCCATAACAACCGATATGACCAAAGATATCCTGCACAGGTACGATTTGTATTTTTTTGCGTTGTCAAATTCATTTGCTCCGAGATATTGACCGATGACGGTGTTCGCCGTAACGTTAAGAGCCGTGCTCGGTGCAGAGGTGAGGCTGTTGACGTTGTTGCAGATCTGATGTGCCGAAAAAGCCGCATTTCCGAGGCTGTTGACTATTTTTACGTAAAACATCGAACCGCAGTTCATAATCAAGTTTTCAAGAGCGCTGGGAATTCCGATACGCAACATCTGAGAAACGCGCTTCCACGAAAATCTGAATGTGCCGTACCTGTTGCGGAAAGATATGCCGTTGCCCTTTGAGCAGAAAGCGTACCACAAGGCCCACAGACAGCAGATTATACGGCTGATGAGCGTTGAATAGCCCGCGCCGATAACTCCGAGTGCAGGTATTCCAAGCTTGCCGTCAATAAGCAACCAGTTGCCCACAACATTCAAAAGGTTTGAAAAGCTGTTGTACATCATCGGCACCTTCGAAAGGCCCGCACCGCGCATGGCGGCAGTGACACTGTATGTCAGCGCCTGGAAGGTGGTGCCGACAACAAGAATGTCATAATACTCGATCGCAAGAACCGCAACCTCTCCTTTTCCTCCCATAAAATCGACTATGGGACGGGAAAGAAGCATTCCGATAACCGTCATGGCAAGACCCGAAACAAGGTTCATAATAAGGGATATTCTCATAACGTCCTGGGCATCTTTCATCTTCTTTGCCCCAACGTTCCATGCCACAAGGGTTGTGGTGCCGACGTTTATTGCCTGAAAAATAGAAAGAAAGATCGAAAGCGGATTGGATGTAAGACCAATGGCGGCAAGGCCGTTGGCGTCATACTTTCCAACCATCATCATATCTATAACGCCATAAAACGACGAAAGCGCCGTTTCTATAAGTACAGGCAAGAAAATGGTGGTTATAACCGCCAGTCTTCCTGTATCGATCTTTTTGTAGTTGATATGATGCTTGCTCATATCGGTTCACCTCGATTCGGTGTTTGTGTTTCAAAAAGGATCTGCCTTTCAAGGGTATACTACCACACTCGGCAAAATAAGTCAACTGTGAGAAACACCAAAAAATCAAGAAGCAATTCAAGCAATTTGTCCAATTGGCGTAAACACACTGTATAATCACGATTTTTAAGTGATCGTTTTTTGCAACATCGAAACCCGATGCCGCAATTGACTTTTACATAATGCGGAGGTATAATGAATATACAAAACAAAAATTTGAGGTACGACCAATGAAATTTTTTACCCCCTTTGAGCTTCCTTGCGCTCCCGTTTTTCCCGACCGTTTCTTTGACATCAGAGATTACGGAGCCAAAGAAGGAACCGATTTCAAATCCACAGATGCAATAGCAAAAGCAATTGCAGACTGTTCGGAAAGCGGCGGCGGACACGTTATTATCCCCAAAGGCGAGTGGCTTTCGGGCGCAATTCATCTTAAAGACAATGTGGATCTTCATTTTGAAGAAGGTTCTCTTTTACATTTCAGCGAAGATTTTAATGATTACCTCCCCGTCGTATACGGAATACTCGGTGGAAACAGATGCTATTCTCCCAGCCATTTTCTTTATGCTTACAAATGCAAGAACATCGCTGTCACGGGAAAAGGCACACTTGACGGTCACGGAAAAGTCTGGTGGCCGATGAAAAATTATAACATCGGCATGCAGGATCTGATGAAAAAGGGCAAGGCGCTCGCCCCCCTTTCCGAAAGAGTTTATGACAAGCCCGAGCAGGGCGTAAGACCAAGAATGTTGCAGTTTGTGGAATGTGAAAACGTGCTGATCGAGGGCATAACCATGAAAAACAGCCCCTCGTGGACGGTGCATCCCGCCTGGTGCAAAAATATCATTGTAAGATGCCTTGTGATAAGAAACCCTGTCGATTCCCCCAACACCGACGGAGTAAATCTCGAATCGTGCAAGCGCGGTCTTGTGGAGCGGCTTGACGTTGAAACGGGCGACGACGTATGTTGCCTTAAAGCAGGTCGCGACGAGGATTCCTGGGACGCAGGAATCCCTTGCGAGGATATTGAGATACGAAACTGTGTATCATCGGGCGGTCACGGCGGATTTACCGTGGGCAGTGAAACCAGCGCCTGCATCAGAAACGCATATATCCACGATTGCCATTTTGAAGGCAACCTTTACAGTGCCGTCAGATTCAAGACCATGAAAGGAAGAGGCGGTGTTGTGGAGAACATTGACTGCGAAAACATAACCGCCACAAAAACCACCTCTGCCGCCGTTTATATAACCATGCGCTACACCGGCGAAAAGCTTGACGACCAGTCAAAGCCTATTGAAAACATGCCGAAAATGCGCAACATTTCCATTTCCGGCGTCAGATGCGAAAAAGCGAAGTGCGGAATAAAGCTTTGCGGTGAGCGCGGATATGATCTTGAAAACATTTACCTTTCCGACATCGACGTTGTGGCAGAAGTTCCGATCGATGCCATGAACGTTTCGGGGCTTCACATGGAAAACGTAAAGCTTCGTGAGATGGTTTCAGAGTAAAACAGCCGTAATACGGCAAAAATTTTCTCCCCTTTGGCTGATTACCAAAGGGGAGATTTTTTGTTACTTATCAAGAAAAACTTCTTTAAGAGCTTTCAGGTAGCCGTAGCCGTTGATGTTGTCGGGTTGTATATATGTGCCCTCGGTCCATTCGTTCCAGCTGTTTACGATGATGAGAGGAGCTTTGAGACCTTTTGTTTCATCAACGTATTTCTTTGCAAGTTCAAAACCTTTTTTGATGTTTTCGGGGGTGGTTTCGGTGCAGATATTGTCATCCTCGCGATGGGGGTATCTTGGGGTGGTATCCCAGCCCATGGAAACGTTGGGGTAATAGATGGAATTAACCTGTTCTGCCGTCTTTTTATATCCCTTTTCAACGTCAACAAGAACATCGGCATAGTTTTGCTTTACGTTGACAAAATCCAAAAATCCGTAGTGGGTCACCCCATCAAAGCCGGTTTTGTTGATAAATTCAAGAACGGTCATGCCGCTTTTTTCATCGATATTCTGTGCCATGTGGCTGTCGCGGCGCACAGTGAGATGAAGTTCGAGCCCGGGAAAACCTGCCTTTACCGTTTGTTCGCGGAAATAGTTCAGTGCATCCCACGTTTCTTCCACTCCGCCAAGTCCGCGGACAAGATTCATGATGTCAAAGAGCATATATACGGGTTTGCCGTCTATCTTATAATAATTGGGTCGGGAGAAGTATTTTTCTATCGTTCTGTTTACTATTGTGTTAAAAGTTTCGCGGTTTACGGCGCCGTCCCAGATGGGGTCCCAATAATGTGAGGTGCGTGTGTCCCACATGGAATCGGCCGTGTGGTTTGCCCACATCAGATAAAACTTCATTCTGTCACAGTTGCGGGCTTTCAAAAAGCCGTTGTCAAGACACTGTTCGAGAAAAGGTCTGTTGTCAAACCAGTACCAATCGTAAATGAAAACGTTTACTCCATGATCTGCGGCGGCGTTGATCTCCATTTCCATAACGTATGGATCTGCCTCGTTTACATAACCCCAAACGGGTTTTCTTGGCCACTGATGGCCGGGATATCTCGGTTGTGCCGCCTTGACGGTCTGCCATTCGCCATAGCCCTCGGGCCAGAAAATGCGTGTTCTGGGTTCGTCACCGGTGTATGCAGGCCAGATGATTGCCGCAATGTCATATTTGTTCATAACTATCTCCTTTTTGTCGTCGGTATATATTCCTATATTAGCCGTTTTTTGATAGCGCCACAATGACAAAAGGAGTGTTTTTTGGATTTTTCGCTGATTTTTTGCAGTATTTTTTTATTTTTTCTTATATTTTTTGTATTTACCGTTTGTTATCAATATATTCTCAATTTTGTTTGATATATAAAATATAATATGTTTAAAACATCAAAAAAAGGTGGACTATGAAATACGAACTGCGAAAACAAAATTTTCCGATCTGCTATCAGAAAGGATATATCGAAATAAAAAACGGCATTTCTGTGGGATCGAACGCTGTTCTTTGCGACGAGCCTATATGCGCGCTTCATTATCATCAATGTGTTGAGCTTGGCGTATGCATTGAGGGTAGCGGCGAAAGCTACATTGAAGACCACGTATACCACTTCAAAAAAGGCGATATTTCGTGCGTCAGCACCAATGTCCCCCACCTTTCACGATCCGACGAAAATGTGAAGAGTGTGTGGATCTGGGTTTTTATAAACCCGTTTGACCTTTCTGTTTGCGACAGTGCAAAGCTTGCAGACATTCTGCAAAAAGCTACATCCAAAGGGTACTGTGGGATCTTTGAAGAAGGTGAGCATCCGCTTCTTGCAAAGCTTCTTTACGAGCTCATCGGGCACGCAAATAATGACGAACAAGGCGCATTTGAAAAAAGCCTGATTGCGGCACGCATCATCCTTGAAATGGGTCGCATCGGCGATATCAACAACATCAGCCGCAGTCGCGACAGACTGGGAAAACTTGAACCTGCCATAATGTATATCCGTGAAAACTACACCGACCCCGCCAAAATGAACGGCACAGATATTGCAAAAATATGCGGACTTTCAACCTCGCATTTCAGATGCCTTTTCAAAAAGCATTTTGGCATAACTCTTCCGCAGTACATCAACAAAACGCGGCTTTCGTCAGCGGTCTATCTTTTGCGCAACACGCAAAAAAGCATAACTGACATTGCTCTTGACACAGGTTTTTGCGACGTTTCATATTTCAACCGTCTGTTTCTGCGAGAATTTGGCATGACCCCCGGCGCAATGAGAAAAGGCTATGATGCAAAATAGTGCATCATAGCCTTTTGTTTTTCTTATAAATCGCCGAGATTATTGCCGTACCAGTCGCAAAGCATCATTATCGTTCTTGCGGCGGCAGAGCAATTGGGACACCACGGAGTAAAGTATGCATCGTGGTCGTCGTATCTTTCCGACATATAAAATTCGTTTGTCATGCCGTATTTCAACTGTGCCTGCAAAAGCGGACGGGCAAGATCGGCTCTTCCCGATCTTCTGTAATAGAAATACAATTTATATTCGAGCCAGTTCAGATACCACTGGATACCCTTTGACGTGATATTTACCTCGTTGTGTGGCAAAACAAGTCCGTTTTTGTGATCGCCGAGAACCTTGTCGTAATAGCGGATCACCTTTTCGGCATCCTTTGTGCCATAGCCCGCAATGCCGCTGAAAAGAAGAATATACGGACCAAACTGACCGTCGTTGGGATGAAGCGGCTTGAGATATGCCTCAAGCTCGGGATCGTTTTTGGGATCCTTCGGCAGGATAAGATAGTCGCTTTCCTTCTGCTCGTCTGCAAAGCGGGCAAAAAGGTCGCAAAGCAGTTTTCTGTAATCTTTTGCCGCGGCAGACACTTCTGAGAAGTGCTCGTCGGAATAAAACTCCAGCACCTGCGCATATTTTTCATACGCCTGCAAATTCCATACGTCGGTCTGCGCCCAGCTTTGGGCAACTGCGGGATAGTCGGAATCCTGGTCGGCGGGGAAAAGTCCCGAGGTCTGCGCGGGGTCTTCGTCGGCCTTTTTTCTTTGCGCCTGCATCCAAAGGAAAGCCTTGTGTGCGCCGTCCTTGTATTTTTCAAAAAGCTTTTTGTGCTTTTTGGATGCCACGGAAAAGCCAAAAAGTACAGCGCCTGTAATAGATGCCCAATGGATACCGAAATTGTTTATTTCTCCGCTTTCGGCCTGAAGCACTCTGAAATAGGTATCGAGTATCGAATCGTGATACTTTTCAAAATCTCCTATCTGTGACAAAGCCTCTATCATAGAGCGGTTTTCTGTCGGCCACATTCTGCGTTGGAGACTGCCCTGACGCATAATAACATAGTCACATCCTTGCGGATAGTTGAACATTTGAAGTCCCTGAACAACAAGGGCGCGGAAAGCGTTGTAGGTGAAAGGATCTTCCTTGTTGGGGAAAAGCGTTATGCGCGAAAGCTCGTTTTCCCAGAAAGAGATTGCTTTTTCTTTTTCTTCATCATACGAAAAGTCTTTTTTAACGTCTCCCCTGCCAAAAGCAACATCAACGTGTGCGCTCTCGCCCGGCGCAAGGTCAAAGGTAAAATATATGCCGTCCTTGTCGGTATAGTTGTTGTAAAAATTGTCGGAATCTTCGGTTTTTACCTTTTCGTCAGCGTGATAATAAACCGAATACGTGCCGTCGGTCATAAGTCCGTCCGAATGTTGCCAGCGCGGAAGCAGCTTTATGCGGTGATATGACGGCTCGGCTCTTGTATATCCGTCGGGCTCGCACATACCCACAAGGTCAAATTCGGGACCTGTTCTTGATATTAAAGTGATGGTTTCGGTAATTTTTTCGTCAGATACGTTTGTGGCGGTAAGGCGGACGAAAACTGTGGATACACGCGAGGTGTTTGCAAAATTTTCTGTTTCAAAAAGGGCGTTTTGGGTGCGGTATGCCACCGAATATACGGGGATGCCGTCGGGTCTTGTTCTGTATTCGCATTTTTCGCGGTCAAAAAGCTGTTCTTTGTGCAAAAAGGCGATTGCCGACGAGGGCAGTTTGCTTTCGGCAATCTTTCCTGTGGAATAAACCTGCGGTTCGGCGCCACCCATTATCTCGCCGATCACCGCCATGGAATTCGGCCACAGAGTGATTATGTTTTCCGAAAGAGGAGGGCTGATATAAAGCTTGGGGGTACGCGATTTTCCCCAAGGATTTGTTTCGGATGAAAAGTGAGATATTTTTTCCATAGTATACCTCCGAAGATTTTCTTTTATAAAATTATATCATGTCAAAAATCCGTTTTCAAGAGTGTTTTTTTACAAAAAAACATATCCTGCGCAAACATGCACAGGATATGTCAAAAAGTGCAAAATTATTTTTCGTTTCCGGTAGGTCTGCCCTGAATCTGAACAGCACTGAACTTATCAAGGGGCGACCAATCCTCGATACCGTAGCAAAGGTCGAGAATAATCTTTGTGATCTTGTTTTCGTCAAGCTTGGCAAGCGGCGAAAGATCGGAAAGAATACTCTGAGTGAGATCGAGAAATTCGAGACTGCCCGAAAGCTCGGCAATGGGAGTTACGTCTTCGATCGCGTTGTAGGAAAGGTCAAGATGCCTAAGCTTTGTAAGTCCTGTAAGGGGCGAAAGATCGTCGACAAGACCGCTTGTTATCGAAAGCTCTTCGAGGTTTACAAGGTTTTTCAAAAACGAAAGCTCCATTATCGCCGCCTCGTCATAACCAAGCTCCTCTATGGTGATACCCTCTTCGCGGAAAAGATAATCGGGATCGATCTTTGTGGACACGGAATTGAGTGAAAGCTTGCGAAGCCCCGTCATGGTCTCGAACACCGAAAGATCTTCGATGACGCCCGACTCGAGGATGAAGGTGTGAAGCTTTGGAAGCTCAGAGAGAAAATCAAATCCGCGGCACTCGGAGTTGCCGTAGATCGTGATGGCCTCGAGCTCTTTACAATTTGCAAGGAAACTGTAATCGTTGTTTGTCGTATAGGTCGACGAGAAAACGCGAAGGTTTGTGAGGTATGCGAAATCGTCGAAGCTATCGAATATAAGACCCGTGATATCAACCACCTTGGTGTTGGTGTCTGTGGGGTTTTCGATAGAGCCGGTAAAACCTACCGAAACGGTATTGTCCTCGCCGTAGGTGAGAATGCCGAAAGATTCGATGCTCGCCATATCCTCTGCGGTGACGCGCTTGTAATCCTTGTCAAAAATTTCGCCGCAAAGCGTGGCAAAATCCTCGTCGGCAAAATCAAGAATGCTGGGGACGCAGGCTTTGGGGCAACCTGTCAGCGAAAGACAGACCGCAACACAAAGCACAAGAAGAATTGCGCAAAGCTTTATTCTTTTTTTCATAGTCAAATTTTCCGTCCGGGATTATTCGGCCTTTTCTTCGGCTTCAGCTTCAGCTTCTGCATCTGCTTCAACTTCTGCATCTGCTTCAACTTCTGCATCTGCTTCAACTTCTGCATCTGCTTCAACTTCTGCATCTGCTTCTGCATCTGCTTCTGCGTCTGCTTCTGCGTCAACTTCGTTGTCAACGTTTGCTTCGCCTTCAACCGCAACCTTGTCGTCTGCCGCGCCGTCGTTTGCACCGGGGATGTAGCTGCCGCTGATGATAACGTAAGCGATTGCCGCAACAACGAGAACGATGAGTGCGATTATTACGTAAAAACCTTTATCCGAATTTTTTCTGCCTGCCATAATTAAATAGCCTCCTGTTTTTTGTTTTTTAAGCAAAGTCATTTTTCTTTGCAGCACGTCAATTATACCACAAAATATCAGCTATTTCAAGAAGTAAACGCCTAAAAATTTGCCAAATCTCACAAAAACTTTGCTTCTTTTGCAAAGCGCACACATCATTTTTCAAAAAGTGTATCAAAAGTTAATTTTTCCCGACGTATTGACATAATTTTTATCAAATGGTATACTATTCTTGACTACATATTTTTACGGAGGCACCATGGTATTCAGCGGTATTCCTTTTCTTTTCTTCTTTCTGCCGATCACACTGATCCTATACTATATCGTCCCATTCTGCGCCAAAAACTACTTGCTTCTTGCCGCAAGTCTCATTTTTTATGCGTGGGGCGAACCCTTGTACATAATCCTTATGATCCTTTCGACCTTTGTCAGCTGGCTTATGGGTGTGCTAATTCTGAAAACACCGCGGCACAAAAAGCTGTTTATGGTACTTTCGGTCGTGTTTAACCTGTCAATACTTGTGTTTTTCAAATACGCCCCTCTGCTTGTGGCAACATTTTCCGATCTTTTCGGTCTTGGTCTTGCCCCCCTTGAGCTTACCATTCCCATCGGCATCAGCTTTTACACTTTCCAGACGCTCAGCTACAACATCGACGTTTTTCGCGGGGACGTGCCTGCAGAGAAAAACTTTTTCACTCTGATGACATATATCTCTATGTTTCCGCAGCTTATTGCAGGACCCATTGTCAGATATGAAACCGTGCGCAACGAAATGCGCCAAAGAACAATATCCTTTGAAAAGTTTTCGGAAGGCACCATCATTTTCATGCACGGACTTTTCAAAAAAGTACTTATTGCCAACACCATAGGCGAGCTTTTTGACGCCGTGACGGCGGTGTCCCCCGCTTCTCAATCGGCGGCTACCCTGTGGCTTGGAATTTTTGCCTTTTATCTTCACATCTATTTTGATTTCAGCGGATATTCCGACATGGCCATCGGCATGGGAAAAATGCTGGGCTTCAATTTTCTGCAAAACTTCAACTATCCTTTCATTTCTGTTTCGGTAACCGATTTCTGGAGAAGATGGCATATGTCTCTCGGCACCTGGTTCAGAGATTACGTCTATTTTCCCCTGGGCGGCTCGCGCTGTTCGAAGGGATTGCAGATAAGAAACCTTCTTATCGTTTGGTGTCTGACAGGCTTCTGGCACGGTGACAGCTGGAATTTTGCCCTGTGGGGTATTTATTTCGGCGTGATACTGATACTTGAAAAAATGCTTTACGGCAAGCTTCTTTCAAAACTTCCGAAGATTGTGGGAAGACTTTACACAATTCTTCTCGTAACCATCGGCTGGGCTTTCTTCTCGATCGAGGATTTTTCGCACATGAGCTCGTATATCGGAAAAATGTTTGTAAACTCAAACTTGATAGACAAAGGATTTTTCTATTTCCTTCTTCCCTATCTTCCCGTTATACTCATCGGTATTCTGTTTGCGATTCCCGTGTTCCCCAAGATAAAAGAAAAGGCGCAAAACGTCAAAAACTCCGCGGCAAAGTGCGCAATATCCACCTGCGCCGTCGTGGTATATTCGGCGCTCTTCGTGTTATCTGTCGCTCTTCTTGTGGGCAACGCCTACAATCCGTTTTTGTATTTTAATTTCTGAGAAAGGAGATTCGTGTTGAAGATCACAAAAAGCATAATTGCAATTATTTTCGCCGTATCGGTAGTTCTCGGAATGTTTGTTTTTGTATTCAGTGAAAAGAAAACTTTTTCGGAAAACGAAAACAAAAACCTTGCAAAATTTCCCGAATTTACCTTAAAATCCCTCGAAAGCGGAGATTTTACGGCAGATCTTGAAGAATATATGAAAGATCATTTTCCCCTGCGCGATCCTTTGATGAAGCTGAAAACAAAAGCTCAGCTTGCGGCAGGATACAAGCGCATCGGCGACGTGCACATCGGAAAAGACCGACTTTTTCAGCAGGTTGACAAACCCGATGTATCGTCGTTTGTCGCAAGCTCAAACAAGCTTTTCTCGGCAATAGAAAACAAGGATATCACAACAAGCGTGATCCTTTTGCCCTCTGCATCCGAGATTTATGAAAACGAGCTTCCGTCCTACACCGAGCATATCGACGAAAAAGCTGTTATAAACGACATTCTTTCGCAGATAGACTGCGACAACGCCATCGATCCCACCGATATGCTGCTTGAAAAAAAGGCGGAAAACAATCTGTTTTACACCACAGACCACCACTGGACCACCTACGCCGCTTTTTACACCTATGAGCTTTTTGCAAAATATGCGGGTATCGAAAACGTTCTTCCGCTGAAAGAGCGCGAAGTGATGACACTGAGCAGATCTTTCAAAGGAACTCTTTATTCCACCGTTCTTGACGATTCAAGATATGACACGGTGGTAAGGCTTATAAACCCGAAGTCGGATTTCAAATCGTTTATGACCAAAAACGCCACAAAAGCTTGCGAACCTTACGAGTTTTTTGCAGAAGAATTTCTTGAAATGAAGGACACCTATTCTTATTTTGGCGGCGGAAATTTTCCGCTTGTGGTATTTGAAAGTGAAAACGCAAAGACTGACGGCGAAATAGTTGTGATAAAGGATAGCTTTGCCAACGCGTTTGTTCCTTTTCTTGCCGAAAGCTACAAAAAGGTTCATATCATCGACCCAAGATATTTTAAAGGCAAGACCGCAAGCGCATACATTAACGAAAACGAAAATATAACCGACGTTCTGGTACTTTACGGCATAAATTCGCTGAACGACGGCGTTACAAACTTTTCTTAAACATTTTACGGAGGAAAAACAAGATGTATCCATTAAAATTAGGCTCTGTTCTCAAAGATATAATCTGGGGCGGCACGCTTCTTTCCGAGCAGTACGGCAAGGGTGAAAAGGGGCAAAAGATCGCCGAGGCGTGGGTGCTTTCGTGCAGATGTGACGGCGAAAACATTATTGAAAACGGCAAGCTTTCGGGAAAAGCTCTTTCGGAAATTTATCCCGACAAGGACAATTTTCCGCTTCTTATCAAGCTTATTGATGCCTGCGACAAGCTTTCGGTTCAGGTGCATCCCGACGACAACTATGCAAAAAAAGAAGGTCTTCCCGCGGGAAAGACCGAAATGTGGTATATTCTTGATGCAAAACCCGGTGCAAAGCTGGTTTACGGCATGAGAAAGGATATTCCCCTTTCTGACAGCGAGATCAAAAAAGCGGCTGACGACGGCACACTTGAAAAATATCTTAATTACTGCGAAGTAAAAAAAGGCGACGTTTTCTTTATTCCCGCAGGTCTTGTGCACGCCATCGGCGAAGGTATCCTTATTGCCGAGGTTCAGCAAAACTCGAACACGACATACAGAATGTATGACTATGACCGCCGCGATAAAAACGGCAACCGCCGAGAGCTTCACGTGGACAAAGCGATCGAGGTTATTGACAAATCGCTTCCCCACGGCGACAACGAAAAGAAAATAATTGAAAAAACAGACTGTGCCGTACGCACAAGTCTTTGTGAATGCGAATTTTTCAAGGCACACTCGCTGGATATTGAAAACGGAAGCTACAAGATCGATCCCGACGAAATGTTCTTTGTTCTCTGCACCGACGGATGCGGCAAAATTGTGCACCAAGGCATTTCTTACCCCTTTGAAAAAGGCGAAAGCTATCTTTTCCCCAAGGGAACGGGAAGCTTTGAGATAAAGGCAGAAAAGTGCGAGCTTCTTTTGGCAAGCGAATAAGACGAAAACCAAAAAATGCTGACCCGAAAAGGTCAGCATTCTTTTTTTTACAAAAGGGTCCTTGCAATAATGTTTTCCTGAAGCTCGGGCGAAAGATCGTTGAAATGCGCACTGTATCCGCCAACGCGAACCACAAGAGTTTTGTATTTTTCGGGGTACTTTCTTGCCTCGAGAAGATCCTGAGCCGAAACTACGTTTACCGAAAGCTGTTGACCGCCGCGTGCCATATACGTCTTTGCAAGGGCGATAAAAGACGCCATTCCGTTTTGTGTTTCAAAAACGTTTTTGTCAAATTTAAGCTGCAAAACAAGACCGCTCTTTGCAAGCTTGTGATCGTATTTCAGAACCGAATTCAAAAGTGCGGTGGCTCCCTTTTTGTCGCATCCGGGAACTGCGCCGAAGCTATCGGCAAAAAGCGAGGAAGAAAGCTTCTTTCCGTTGGGAAGAGGGCCCGTGCCTTTTCCGTAGTTTGCCGCGCGGTTAAAGGGCGAACAGCCTGCGCCGTATACACCGCCGCGCCAGGTTTTTAAGGTGAGAAGATAGTTTGAGAAATGCTCTGTTATATCTTTGAATATGGTATCACATTCTTCGTCTTCGTTGCCGAATTTGCCGTAACCCGAAAGGTCGCGGTGAAGATCTTCATAACCCTCAAAATCCTTTTCAAGGGCGGATACAAGCTCGTCCATGGTATATTTCTTTTCGTCGTAAACAAAATGCTTTATTGCCGCCAGCGAATCAACCGCATCGGCAACGCCTTCCATAAGCACCTGACCGTGGTTGTACAAAGGACCGTGGTTTTTCATATCCCTTGCGCTTTCAAGACAACCGATGATAAGGTTGGAACGGAAAGGATTGGGCGCGTATTCGGCATATAGTTTTTGCGAACGGTTGGAAATATCGGTGACCCAGTCGGCAAAATGTTCGACCATCTTCTTGTAGGCAAGAAGAAAATCTTCAAAGCTATCAAAGCGTCGTGGGTCTCCCGTTTTTATACCTATCTGTTTTCCCGAAATGGCGCATACGCCGTCCGAAAGAGTAAGAGCAACGCACTTGGCAAGGTTTACCTCACCGTCTTCAAGTCCCATGTGGCTCTTACCGAAGATATCGATCTGATTGCATCCGTTCATACAATATTCATGGGAATCGCAGGGCGGAATCCCAAGAGCTTCAAGGGCGGGACAAACCGTCTCGTCATTGTATATTGCAGGCATACCGATGCCTGTGGCTATCGTTTGGGCTATCTCTTGCCACAGGTATTCGGGGGTATTTCTGTGTACTCTGACAGTAAGATTGGGAGTGTTATATTTATACTTTCTTGCAGTTTCAAGAATTGCCACCGAAAGCTCATTGGTTTCGTCATTCCAGTTTTCGTCACTGCCGCTTACGCAGAGATTCCACACTCTGTAATCGTAAAAAAGCTGCCAGAGCTTTTCGAGACATTCACATCTATCCTGCTCTTCGGATTTGCGGTAAAATTCGATCATATACCTGTCGAATCTGCCGGGAGAATCTCTGCCGTCGAAGGTAAATTGGATCCAGAAATACTGGCAGGCTTCAAAAAAGTCGCGAGGGGGATTTTGCGGAATGCAGGAAAAGGCATCGGCTATGCGAAGAAGGTGTGCTTTTTCTTCGCCGAGCGCAGTTTTTGCCATTTCCGATGCAAGCTTTCGGTATCTTTCGCAAAGCACCTCGAAAGCTTCGACCGATATTGTCGCCGCGTCATAGAATTCGTCGTTTCCGGGATTTTGGGCACGCATTTCGGAAATTTTCTTTTTCAATCCGACAGTGCCTATCTTTAACAACAGTCCAAAATCGGGGTTTGCATGGCCTGCCCAACCGCCGCCCCAACCGATTGCGGATTCGTTGTAATTCTTGTCGATGTCGTTAAGACGGGAGTTATAGAGACTACCCGTATCAAGGGGCAACATTTTTTCAAGGATATCCGAAAGCTCGTCGGCATATTCGGGGTTGGCGGCTATTTTTGCCTTGACCGCGTCGGCAGAAACCCTGATACCATCGCCGAAGGTATAGTCGATGATATCATCGATATTTCTCGATTCGCCGCCAACAAAGAAGGTGGCAGGATCGATCTTTATTTTTCTGTGTTTTGATGCCTCAAGCATTCCGCAGGCGATTTTTTTGCCTATGTATTCGGCGTCGCTTTCAAGGAAGCCTGCTGCAAAGGGCTCTATTCTGTTTGTATATTTTCTCATTTAAAGATCCTTTCATCAAAGGGGTTGAACGACCTGGGAGGTTCCCCACACGGTTATTTCTTCGATAACTACACCCTTTGGCTGGTTTACGCAATAGAACACTGCATTTGCAATATCCTTTGCCTTCATGGATTCTTCGCAATCCTCAATGCCAGAATTTCGCTGAAATCCCGTGCCCGCTCTTCCGGGGAGCACGCAGGTCACTCGGATGCCGTGGGGCTGAAGCTCGGTGTAAAGTCCCTTTGAAAAGCTAAGAAGTCCCGCCTTTGCACAGCCGTAAACCGTCCAGGTAGGCCACTGATGGCGCGCACAGATGGAAGAAACGTTGATGATAACGCCGTCCTTTTTTTCGATCATGCCGGGGGCAAAAACGTTGGAGCCGTAGATCGAGCTTGTGAGATTTAGGGATATCGCCTCGTCGATCGACTCTTTTGTCTGCTCGACGGTTGAAACAAGCTTCACACCGCCGCCCGCGTTATTTATGAGTACGTCGACCGAGCCGAATTTTTCACAGATCTTATTCTTTACGTCCACCCACTGTTCGTATTTTGTCACATCAAGCACAAAACCTGCATCAAAGCCGTATTCCTTAACTGTTTTTTCGACCTTTTCGGGGTTTCTTGATGCGATGATGACGGTGTCTCCGTTTTCCTTAAAAAGTTTTGCGGTCTCAAGACCGTAGCCACCGGTGGCACCTGTTACGAGAACTATTCTTGACATTGCGAAATCCTCCTGCTGATTTTTGTTTATACTTGCATTATACAGGAATGTGTGATATAATAATAGTAAATATGTATCATTTATTTGTATTTTTTTATCAAAAGGAGAAAAACATGCCTGCAAGGACATCAAACGAGCGTGAGGAGCGTTTTTTTAACGAAGAGCACTGCTTCAAATACGGCGATATATGCTATGTTGAGAATTTTTTGCACACAAAAGAAAATGCGTGGGTCTATTATCACGATTTTTACGTTATAGATATCGTAACGGGCGGTACGGGCGAGCATTATATCGAAGGCAACAGTGTTCAGATTGCGGTCGGCGACGTTTTTGTGGTGCCGCCGTATATCAAGCACGGATATTTTGGGGAAGAAAACATAGAAATATGTCACATAAAGCTGAAAAACGAATTTATGGCAAAATACCGCGACGAGCTTCATCAGATCGAAGGCTTTAACACACTGTTTTCAATAGAACCCGAGCTTCGCAAGATATACGACAAAAACGTGTATCTGCACCTTGGAGCGCACGCTCTCGGAGATATAAAAAAGCTTTTGGAAAAGTCCAACGGCAAAGACGGCGCGGGGCATTTTCTTTACACCGCGGTGTCGATGCTCGGAATCATAGAAGAACTGTGCATCAAAATGCACGATCAGATGTCAAAAAAACACGACAGCGGCGCAGACGACAGCCGAATAATCGAAGCGTTGGAGTACATCCATTCGCACTATTCCGAAAAGATCACGATTGATACCCTTGTGCAGATATGCAAAACCTCGCGCCCCACCTTTAACCGACATTTCAAAAGGATCGTCGGAAAAACGCCCGTGCGCTATATTCTTGATTGCCGCATCAACGCCGCAAAGGCGCTTCTTGCCGCAGGCAATCTTTCCAAAACGGAAATAGCATACAGGTGCGGTTTTTATGACGTTTCGCACATGGACAAAAACGTTTCCGAATAAAAGGCAAAAGCATGGGAAAACAAGAACTTCCCATGCTTCAGACTGCCGATAAATTGTTTTTTTTACAAATCAGGGAAACCCCCGGCGAGGGTTTCCCTCTTTTCAATTGTTTCACAATTGAAAATTCACCCATCCTGCGCTTTGGGAACGCCGGGGATGTTCCGCTCTCCTGCGAGAGCGCTTCAAGGCTCCGTCTTGAAAATCCGGAAGCTTTTTTGTAAAAAAGCTTCGCAAAAAACTTTTAATATAGCTTTTGCGGCACAAATAATTATCTTAAAACCACGGTCTTTTTACCATCAAAGGTTTTTCCGTCAATGCCATTTTCGGCACACACTCTTTCGCACGAAACTCCGTGGTCCTTTGCCACCTTCCATACGCTTTCGCCCTTTTCGGGATAGTAGAGTACAAACGAGCATTTTTTGGTATTTTTAATCGCATCCCCGTCTTTTTCGTGATCGGTGATTACCTGCGCCGTCTGCTCGCAAAGCGCCGCAAGGTTTTCTGCGATCACAAGATCGAGCACGAGTTCTCCGTTTGATATACTGCATTCGTGATGGCACACGGTGCAAAAATTTATCCACCGCAGTTTATTTTCGAAAAGCAACGGAGAAATATTCGGGTCTTTTATTCTGATTGATATCTGGGACGAGCGGGCATCCATGTCACCGTTTTCTTTCATTCCGAGTATGCTTAAAATGCCCTTTGCGGGGATAAACACCTCACCTTGCGAAATTTCGGGGTTGCCGAAATTTATATTGAGCGAGCTTGAAATTATATCGCTTATTCCGCGAAGCTCGAAACGCACTCTGTCGGAATACGCCACTTTTTCGGTGTAAGTTTCCGCAAGGCTTGTGATATGTACGTTTTGCCTTTTGGGCACGATATTACATTCTGTTGAATACATATCCTCTATCACAGAGCTTTCGGTGTTTTTGATCGCCACAGGCGTGATATCTGCCGCGGCATTCAGTTCAATCACCCTTTGCTCGCCGAAATTGTCACCCGTACAATCGCAGGTGAGCGACAACAGTTTTATATCGCACACGATTTTCCAGCCTGCATCGACATCGGGCATTTCTATCTGCGTGCCAAAGGCAATCGTTCGCGAAAGGCTTACGTATTCTCCTCCGTCTTCGCCTTTTGCCTCGTAGATGCAGGAAAAATCCATTTCGGCAGATACAGAAACCATATCATCCGACACCGAAACACTTTTTACAAAAACCTGTGCCGCGGCATCTACCACATCTGATATTTCGGGCATATCGGCATCTATTTCAAAGCTTTCCGATATATTCACCCTGCCGTTTTCCGAAACACGCATTGCGGATGCCGTGATGTCCTTTCGCAGATATTCAATATCACATTCGGGGGCGTGGCGCTCGTCAACGTAAAAATCGTCTGACGACAAATCGACAACCTCTGCCGAAAGCGAAAATTTTGAACGCGCGGCAAAGGTTCTTTGGCCCACAAGCTTTGCCGTGGCGTGTATCGGCACAGACTTTACAAAAACGCACAGATTTGCGACCTTTTCGGTGTCGGTGTGCATATCGTACTCTTCTTCAAAATCCTCTTTGAAAAGAGCACATTTTAAAAGACCGCTGTTTTCGGCGGTGTACAGAACGGTATACACGATCTCGCCCGAAAGATCAAGCTTGCCCGAATTTACAAGTTTGTCGGTTATTTTAAGCACGGCTTCGGTCTTTACGATGCGCGAAACGCTGGGCATATAATCGGACAGGGTATATTCCGCTTCGTTTTCCACGTCCTTTTTTTCTGAAAATATCGTATTGAATGAATTGGGCTTGAGCTCGTAATCCATGATAAGATCTCCTTTTTTACTTTTTCTCAAGAAAAGTATATTCGGAGATTTTTTTATTATTACTTTTTTCCCTTACTGTTTTTCATAAAAAAAGAAAGTATTTTTCTGAAAAGACCTGCAGGCTGCAAAACAACAATTTTCAAAAGCCATCCCTCCTACGCGGTTAAATACAAAAATCCCACAAGTATCAGCAGTGCCGCCAATATCAGCACCAAAAGTCCCTTTGGCATAAAGCACGAAACAAGCACCGTTGCGCCTGCCGCCATTATCGCAAGCCCAAGCATTTTTGACTGTTTTTTCACCTTTTCCGCCTCCCGACGACACTTATACTGTATTGTATGCAACGGCGGTGTTTTTTGATAACAAAAACCGCCTTTTCGCAAAGAAAAGGCGGTTTTGAACTTTATTTATCCCATTCGAGATTTTTTAAAAGTCTGCGCAGGAAGATGGTGGCAAGGGTCACCGACATGATCTCGGCAATCGGGAAAGAAAGCCACACGAGTGTATCATTGCCGGTAATAGATATGAAATATGCCACCGGCACAAGCACCACAAGCTGTCTGCCAAACGACAGAAAGAGGCTGTAAATGCTCTTTCCGAGAGCCTGGAAAACAGAAGATGCCACAATGCAGAAGCCTGCAAAAATGAAGCTGAGGCTGATTGTTCTGAGTGCGGGGATGCCGATTCTTAACATCTCCTCGTCGGCGTTGAACGCCGAAAGAAGAGCACCCGGAATAAGCTGGCAGCAGGCAATGCCCACAAACATTATGATAACGGCGTAGATGGTGGAATATTTTATCGCATCGTACATTCTTTGCTTTTTCTTTGCGCCGTAGTTGTACGCCACGATGGGCACCATGCCGTTGTTAAGACCGAACACGGGCATGAAAACAAAGCTTTGAAGCTTGAAGTATGCGCCGAAAACATTTACGTGAACGTAAGAAAATCCGCTGAGGATCTTGTTCATGCAAAGGGTCATGACCGAACCTATCGACGCCATAATGATCGACGGAACACCGATGAAAAGAATGTCTTTTATATACTTTGCTCTGGGTGCAAAATTTTTGAATTTAAGATTAAGCTCTTTGTTGTACTTTACGCAAAGGATAAAGCCGAGTATACCGGCAACCGTCTGACCCAAAACCGTTGCACACGCGGCGCCTGCCACGTCAAGACCGAATCCGAAGGGCATGACGAACGCCCCGTTGAACAACACTTCGCCTTTTTCAAAGATAAAGATGGGGTCAAAAACGATATTGAGTATGGCGCCCGTACCCTGCACTATCATACTTAACATGGTGCGGCCTGTGGCCTGAAGCATTTTTTCAAAGATAAGCTCGAGGAAAAGTCCGCCCGAGAAGACAAGACAGATCCTGAAATACTGAACTCCGTATTCGTAAATCAGCGCATTGTCGGTTTGTGTTTTCATAAACGCGCCGGCGAAGAAAAGACCTGAAACAAAGAAAAGCAAAAAGCTTATTATGTTAAGAAGAAGCCCTTGCATTGCGTACTTGTCAGCTTTTTTCTGATCCTTTTGTCCAAGAGATTTGGATATCAGCGCATTCATACCGACGCCAATGCCGACACCGACGGCAATCATCAGATTTTGTATCGGAAAAACCAGCGACACGGCGTTGAAAGCTTTGTCCGAAACTTGCGAGACGAAGATGCTGTCTACAATATTATACAATGCCTGTACAAGCATTGATATCATCATAGGTATTGACATGGTCAAAAGAAGCTTGTTTACGGGCACAACGCCCATTTTGTTTTCTTTTACCTGTTCGATTTCGCTACTTATTGTTATCACTCCAATTCAACAAACTCCGACTATTTTATCACATTTGAAGGTCGAGTCTTTTGACATTGTGTGAATATTGTGTAAAAGCTATTTGTCTTTTATCTTTTTCCTACTGTAATCATTGCGGATCTTATATATCTTGACTTACCCTTGTCTCATGTATTATTTGTCGTCTTGTTTATTTTTGTATGCGGTTTTTCTGATATGAAAATAATGCTCGCAAAGGGCGGCAATGGCAAGAACGCCAAGATAGCCGCACAAAGGATAAACCACACCGATAAGATCGCCAAAGCCGAAAAGACTGCCGAAATATATGAAACCGGAAAGTACAAGGGTGATGGGCAACTTGGCTTTTTCGATCTTCGTTTTTTCGGCAATGAAATGTGTAACCGCCACAAGGCACGAAAGACCTGTGCCGAGCATACCGAAAAAGAGCAGAACGGAATATATTACGCCAAGCACCTGCGACAATTCGCTTGCAACAAAGAGCATGGGAAGCGGAGCTTTCGACGAGGCGGGAAGAGATGCCATTGAAAGGAATATACTGCACGCAATGACAAACAAAACGAAAGTTCCGAAAAATACACCGAGCCATACTCTTTTTTTGGAATCCACCATAACCCCAACGGGAGCAAGTATCTGCACAGACGAAAAAAGATTGTAGCACACAAACGTTACGGCGGATATCCACCAGCTTGAAAGCAAAGGATTTTCGCCGGATGCAGAAGAAGCATTCATGGCGGAAATATCGGGAAATCCGAATTTTGAAACAGACACCACCGCAACAACAAGGGTGAAAACGATAAGAAAAGGCACTGTCATTGAAAAGACCGAAACCATTCTTTGGTGTCCGCCGAGCGAAAGAAAGAAAAGAAGCAAAGCAAAAAGTCCGCCCGTCAGATATTCGGAAAGACCGAGAGTTTGTCTGAAAAGAGCGCCCACGCCTGCCGTCATTATGACAGATATGCCGACAAGAAAGAATGTTTCGGCAACGCCGATAAAGGCGCGCAGAAATTTGTTGTCAGCCCGTATTATCAGTTTGTCGCACTGCGCGATCTTTGATATTGAAGCAAGCCGCAAAAGAAGAACGCCGAAGAGAAATACGAGAAGCATGGCAATGATCATTCCAAAAAATCCGAAAGTTCCGAACGAGCAGAAAAACTGCCACAGCTCCTGTCCCGACACGTAGCCTGCTCCGAGAAAACATCCCGCAAAGGTAAGCGCCACGCGGGCGGTATTCATATACATAAGAAAATCACCTCATTTATTATATATATTACCACATAGAAAAATAATTTTCAAGTACAAGCATATTTTTATGAAATTTTCTTTTCATACCTTTTTTATATGATTTGTTTTTTTGTTACTCCGAAACATTTTGTATCGAATATCCGAATCGGCTTTTTGCTCCGAAAAAACAGGTTGATTTTATGGGTCAAAAAAATCGATAATTCCGTATCATACTATTTAGATATGATTTGAAGTGGTGTTTATTCACACTCTTTATGATTTTTTTAAAAAAGTCGTGCAAAAAACTGTTTTTTTCGCCGATTTTTCAAAAAAAATCGATTTAGTTGTTGACATCAAACATAAGTTGATGTATCATTATATTGTCAAAGGATATATTTTTATGTTTACGGGTGCGATCGCAGTACGATCGGCACAAAGGGAGAAACGGTTTGATCGGAATGGTTGTAAGCGATGTCGACGGCACGCTGATTTACAAAGGCTCACATCTGAATACAGCGCGCTTTCCCGTTATGCTTTCCAAGCTTTCGGAAAGATCGGTTCCCTTCGCCGTTGCCACCGGCAGGCATTACAGAGAACTGAAAAAGCTTTTTGGCAAAAGCATACGCGATCTGTGGTGTTGCTGTTGCGACGGAGCGTACGTTGTTTCAAACGACTCGCCGGTTTATTCGCTTTCTCTGCCCACAGCTTGTATCAGAGCTTTTTTTGAAAGCTTTGCAGGCGACGGCAAAAACACGGTTGTATTCCATTCGATCGACGTATCGTACATACTCGGAAGCTCTTATCTTGCAAAAGCAAAAGAAACCGCAAGAGTCGGCAACGTGAAACAGATATATTCCCTTTCCGAGATATCGGACGACATCTTCTTCGTTTCGCTTTACGGTCAGTGTGCGGACTCTTTTGAAGCTCCGCAGGGGGCAAGAGTTTCCTACAAAGCACACGGCGTTTGCGAATACGTCAACCGCAACGCATCAAAATACACCGCCGTAAAACACCTTGCAGGTCTTTACGGACTTTCGGACAAAGACATTTTGTTCTTCGGCGACGGGGAGAACGACCGCGAGCTTATTGAAAAATGCGGCACGTCCTACACCACCTACTGCGCCGACAAAAAAGTTTTTGCCCTCACCCAAAACCACACCCGCGACTGTATCGGCACCATAATCCGTCTTTGCGACGAAAAAACGATAAACAATACAAACACCAAATGAAATACAAAAGAGGCATATCATGAAAAAGTACACTGTCAAGGATATTCCAAAAACCGAAAGAATCAAAAAGCTCATCGAGCACCTTTATGAAAAGATGCCCGTTATCGAAGCAGACCGTGCGGTGCTTTTGACCGAGTCTTACATGGCAACCGAGGGCGAACCCATTATCACCCGCCGTGCAAAGGCTTTTTATCACATCTGCGAAAATCTTCCCGTCACCATCCGCGACGGCGAGCTTATTGTCGGTTCTGCCACAAAGAACCCCAGAGGATGCCAGGTGTTCCCCGAATACTCCTTTGATTGGCTCGAATCGGAATTTGACACGGTAGAAACAAGATCCGCCGATCCCTTCCGCATCGAAGAAGACACAAAGGCAACTCTTCACGAGGTATACAAATACTGGCGCGGCAAGACCACAAGCGAGCTTGCCACCTCCTATATGGCAAAAGAGACCCTTAAAGCCATGGAGCACAACATCTTTACCCCCGGCAACTATTTCTACAACGGTATCGGACACGTCACCGTAGATTACGGCAAGGTATTGAAGATCGGTCTTTCGGGCATTATGCAGGAAGCAAAGGATGCTCTTTCCAAGCTTTCGTTTGAGGATCCCGCATACATAAAGAGCACGCATTTTCTCAACGCGGTGATCACAAGCTGCAAGGCGGCGGGTATTTTTGCGGCAAGATATGCGGCACACGCTCTTGAGCTTGCAAAGAAAGAACAGAATATTTCGCGCAAGAACGAGCTTATTGCCATAGCCGCAAACTGTTCTCGTGTTCCCATGGAGGGCGCACGCAGCTTTTACGAAGCCTGCCAGTCGTTCTGGTTCATTCAGATGCTTCTGCAGACAGAATCGAGCGGACATTCCATATCCCCCGGACGTTTCGACCAGTACATGTACCCATACTTCAAGGCAGACCTTGATGCCGGCAAGATCACATACGAAGCGGCGCAGGAACTTATGGACTGCATCTGGGTAAAGCTCAACGACCTCAACAAGGTAAGAGACGCGGCTTCTGCCGAAGGTTTTGCAGGATACAGCCTTTTCCAGAACCTTATTGCAGGCGGTCAGACAAAAGACGGTCTTGATGCCACAAACGACCTTTCGTTTATGTGCATTCAGGCGACCATGCACGTTCTTCTTCCCCAGCCTTCCTTCTCGGTAAGAGTATGGAACGGCACTCCCCACGAATTTATGATTAAAGCGGCAGAGCTTACACGCACAGGTGTCGGTCTTCCTGCCTACTATAACGACGAAGTCATCATTCCCTCGCTTCTCAGCCGCGGACTTACCATTGAGGACGCAAGAGATTACAACATCATCGGTTGTGTCGAACCTCAGAAGTCGGGCAAGACCGACGGTTGGCACGATGCGGCGTTCTTCAATATGTGCCGTCCGCTCGAGCTTGTTTTCTCTGACGGTTATGACGACGGAGAATTCATCGGCGTGCACACCGGCGACGTAACGAAGATGAAGACCTTCGAAGAATTTTACGATGCCTACAAGGCACAGAACAACTATATGCTCAAGCTTCTCGTCAATGCGGACAACGCCATTGACGTTGCCCACGGCGAAAGATGTCCTCTTCCCTTCCAGTCATGTATGGTCGAGGATTGTATCGGCAAGGGCAAGAGCTTGCAGGAAGGCGGAGCTGTCTACAACTTCACGGGTCCCCAGGGATTTGGCGTTGCAAACATGGCAGACTCGCTTTACGCAGTGAAGACGCTTGTCTACGATCAGAAAAAGATCACCATGGCAGAGCTTAAGGATGCTCTTGACCACAACTTCGGCGAAGATATTCCCGACAAGATCGCAAGCGCAAAGACACAGAAAGCGATTGCAAAGCTTGCCGCAGAAGGAAAGAACATCACCGAAGCCATGATCGTTGAAACCTACAACAAGATAAAGACCATCGGTATGCAGAGTTTCCAGCGCACAAAATACAGAAAGGTGCGCGAGATGATCGACGCGATCCCGAAATTCGGAAACGACATTGCCGAGATCGATGCTTTTGCCCGTGACGTGGCGTACACCTACACAAGGCCGCTTGAAACTTTCAAAAACCCCAGAGGCGGTATCTACCAGGCAGGTCTTTATCCCGTATCGGCAAACGTACCCCTCGGTGCACAGACAGGTGCCACCCCCGACGGAAGACTTGCCTACACTCCCGTTGCCGACGGCGTTTCGCCCTCGGCGGGCAAGGACACCCACGGTCCCACATCGAGCGCAAACTCTGTTTCGAAGCTCGACCACGGAATCGCTTCCAACGGAACACTTTTCAATATGAAATTCCACCCCTCTGCTCTTGAAGGACGTTCGGGACTTGAAAGCTTTGTCGCTCTCATCAGAGCATACTTCGATCAGAAGGGCAGCCACATGCAGTTCAACGTTGTCAGCCGCGAAACCTTGCGCGATGCCCAGGCGCATCCCGAAAAGTACAAGTCGCTGGTCGTTCGAGTTGCAGGATACAGTGCACTCTTTACCACCCTTTCAAAATCCCTGCAGGACGATATCATCAACCGTACCGAGCAGGCAGGTTTCTGACAAAGACGCAGGTGAGTGCCAATGATAGAACAGTTTGAAAAGGTGACGGGCAGAATTTTTGATATTCAGAAATTTTCCGTCCATGACGGCCCGGGCATCCGCACGATCGTGTTCCTTAAAGGATGCTTTCTGCGTTGCCGCTGGTGCTGCAACCCCGAATCGCAGGAATTTGCAATTCAAAAAATGATGCGTGCGGGCAAGGAAGAAACCGTCGGCCGCGACGTAACCGTCGGCGAAGTGATGGAGCAGGTTTTGAAGGACATGCCCTATTACAGACGCTCGGGCGGAGGATTGACCCTTTCGGGCGGCGAAGCTCTGGGACAACCCGACTTTGCCGTGGCTCTTCTTTCGGCGTGCAAGGAATACGGCATCAACACCGCCATTGAAACCACGGGTTTTTCGCAGTTTTCGGTGATTGAAAGATTTCTTCCCGTATGCGACCTGTTTTTGATGGACATAAAGCACATCGATTCCGCAAAGCACAAGGAATTTACCACACAGCCCAACGAGCTTATTCTTGAAAACGCAAAAAAAATAGCGCAGAGAGCAAAAAAGCTTGTCATCCGCGTGCCGGTCATTCCCACCTTCAACGACACCCCCGAGGAGATCGCGTCTATTGCAAGATTTACAAAATCTCTCGGCACGGTCAACGAATTGCATCTTCTTCCCTACCACAGACTCGGATATGACAAATACGTGGGTCTTAAAAGGGACTACGGCATGGGCGAGATCGCGCCCCCGACAAAAGAACATATGGAGCTTCTTCGCGCAACAGCCGCAAAAGAAGGTCTTGACGTAATAATCGGCGGATAAAACATTCGCAACAAAGAGGAAAAATGAACACAAACAACATCGAACAGATTATTGCCGCGGCAAAGGATCACGACGGCGGAAAGCTTCGCATTATCCAGGAGCTTGTCCCCGGAAAACAGATAACCCTTGCACACATAATCGCAAATCCCGACACAGAGCTTCACAAAAAGCTCGGTCTTGATCCCAGAATCGACTATTCTCACAGTGCCATCGGTGTGCTCACCGTAAGCCCTGCCGAAACCGCCATCATCGCGGCGGACATCAGCATGAAGGCATCGGGCATTGAGCTGGGTTTTGTCGACCGCTTCAGCGGAACGCTTGTTATCACGGGATCTATTTCCGACGTCGAGGCCGCTTTCCGTGCCGTCACCGAATATGCGCAAGAAAAGCTCGGCTTTAACGTCTGTCCCATCACAAGAACATAGACATGAAAAAACTGATTCTTGTCGGACGTAGCGAAAGCGGAAAAACAACCCTTATGCAGGCGCTTCGCGGCGAAGAGATACACTACGAAAAGACCCAGTATGTAAACCGCGACGACGTTATGATCGACACGCCCGGCGAATATATCCAGACAAAGCATCTGGGTGGCGCCCTTGCGATCTATTCTTACGAAGCGGACGTTGTGGGACTTCTTATTTCCGCCACAGAGCCCTTCTCGCTTTTCGGTCCGAATATCGTTTCGATGGCAACACGCGACGTTATCGGAATCGTGACGAAGATCGACCATCCCGACGCAAACATTCCGCTTGCCGACAGATGGCTTGAGATCTGCGGATGCAAGAAAATTTTTCACGTCGATTCAACCCACTCGGTCGGAGTTTCCGAAATTCTCGATTATCTCCGCCAAAGTTAAAATTTTTGTAAGCTCGGGGGAACCCCGCTTAAATATACAAACCATTTAAAATACTATAAAAGGAGAAAGAAAAATGGCTTCAGAGTACGCAATTAAAGTTCAAATGTGCGAAATCGGCAAAAGAATCTATGACCGTGGAATGGTTGCTTCCAACGACGGCAACATCTCCGTAAAGGTCGGCGAAGATCAGTATCTTTGCACCCCCACAGGTGTATCCAAGGGCTTCATGACCCCCGAATACATCTGTAAGGTAAACGGCAGAGGCGAAGTTATCGAAGCAAACGAAGGCTTCCGTCCCTCTTCCGAAATCAAGATGCATATGAGAGTTTACAAGGAAAGACCCGACGTTAAGTCTGTCGTTCACGCTCATCCTATGTATGCAACAGGTTTTGCTATCGCAGGTATCCCGCTTACAGCTCAGATCATGCCTGAGGCAGTTATCGCTCTCGGATGTGTTCCGATCGCTGAATACGGCTGTCCTTCGACAGAAGAAATTCCTGATGCGGTTTCCAAGTATCTCCAGCACTATGATGCAGTTCTTCTTGCAAACCACGGTGCTCTCGCATTCTCGGATTCGCTTCTCTCGGCATACCACAAGATGGAATCTGTTGAGTTCTACGCTCAGCTCCTCTTCATCTCCACAATGCTCGGCGGTCCCAAGGAACTCACCGAAGAACAGGTTCAGCAGCTTTACGAAATCCGCCGCAAGTTCGGTATGACAGGTAAGCACCCCGCTGACCTCTGCCCCAACGTTGCAGCAGGCAGACCCAGATGTCCAAACTGCGATGGCAGCTGCTCGACATCTCACTCTTCTTCCAACGATTCTGACGTTATCGCAGAGATCACAAAGAGAGTTCTTGCACAGCTCGGCAAATAATTTCGGGTAATGCTTATGCATAACACCGACATTTCAAAAATAGTTGACGCGGTGTCAAACGAAATGAAAACCAAAAAAGCCGTCATCGATCAAAGCACCATAAGCCTTGCCCTTGCAAAGCGTCTGGCGCAAAGGATCGAAGAAAAAGCTTCCGAAATGGGCGTTCGCGCCGTAGTTTCGATATGCAGTGCGGGTGCACGTCCCGTTCTTACCGAATGTATGGACGATTCGTACATTGCAAGCTTTGACGTGGCTTTTAACAAAGCTTTCACTTCGGTTTCACTGAAAATGTCAACCATCAAGCTCAAAAGTCTTTCACAGCCCCACGGACCTTTATACGGTATCCAGCAGACAAATGACGGCAAGATCGTCATTTTCGGCGGCGGCGAACCTCTTGTTCTCTCGGGTAAGATCATAGGCGGCCTGGGAGTCAGCGGAGGCAGTGAGGAGCAGGACACCGCTCTTGCGGCGTTTGGTGCCTCATGCGTGGAAGAAGAAGCAAAAAAATGCCTGTAACGGAGTTTTACAAAAATGGATTACAACAAGAACAATATCGAAGAAATCGTAAAACAGGTTCTTGAAGGTATGCGCGGAACAAGCTCTGCTCCCGCTCCTGCCGCAAAGGCACCTGTTTCGGGTGGAATCCCCTCCACCTGCCGTGTTGCGATGCTCACAGGTATTGAGAAGATCGAACTCAAGACCGTCCCCATGCCCGAAGTCGGCGACGACGACATTCTTGTCAAGGTCGAAGGCTGCGGCGTTTGCGGAACAGACGCACACGAATTTAAGCGCGATCCCTTTGGTCTCATCCCCGTTGCTCTCGGTCACGAAGGCACAGGCGAGATCGTTAAGATGGGTAAAAACGTCAAGAAGGACAGCGCAGGCAAAGACCTCAAGGTCGGCGACAAAGTTGTTTCCTGCATGATCTTCAAGGACAACCCCGACATCACAATGTTCGACCTTAACAAGCAGAACGTTGGCGGTGCCGACGTTTACGGACTTCTCCCCGATGACGACGTTCATCTCAACGGATGGTTCGCAGACTACATTCTTATCAGAAAGGGTTCGACAATCTTTAACGTAAGCGATCTCGATCTCGATTCGAGAATCCTTATCGAGCCCTGCGCAGTTCTTATCCATGCGGTTGAACGCGCAAAGACCACCGGCATCCTCAGATTCAACAGCCGCGTTGTCGTTCAGGGTTGCGGACCTATCGGTCTTATCTGTATTGCGGTTCTTCGCACTATGGGTATTGAAAACATCGTTGCCGTTGACGGAAACGAAAAGAGACTTGCCTTTGCAAAGCGCATGGGCGCAGACCGGACCGTAAACTTCTCCGAGCACAAGGGCATCGAGGCTCTTACCGACGCTGTAAAGAACGCCTTCGGCGGATATTTTGCCGATTTCGCTTTCCAGTGCACAGGAAGCCCCATCGCTCATGCAAACATCTACAAGTTCATCCGCAACGGCGGCGGACTTTGTGAGCTCGGATTCTTTATCAACGGCGGAGACGCCACCATCAACCCCCACTTTGACATCTGCTCGAAGGAGATCACCACCGTCGGCTCTTGGGTATACACCCTCAGAGACTATGCGACAACCTTTGATTTCCTGAAGCGTGCAATCGCCATCGGTCTTCCGATCAAGGAGCTTATTACACACAAGTTCCCGCTCGAACAGGCCAGCGAAGCTTTCATCACAAACGTCAAGATGGAAGGTCTGAAGGTTGCCGTTGTCAACAAATAACCGTAAGATTTAATCAAATCGAAAGGATTATAAAAAGATGACACAGGCAGTCGGAATCATCGAGGTATACGGCCTTGTTGCAGCCTTTGCCGCGCTTGACGCAGGATGCAAGGCAGGCAACGTCACCGCCGAGACCTTTGACAAAAACAAACCCAAGAAGCCCGACGAGCTGAAGGTTCCCCTTATCGTAGCAGTTAAGTTCAGAGGCTCTGTTGACTCTGTAACAGCCGCTGTCGATGCGGCGGAGATCGCGGCAAACCAGGTTTCGGGCGTTGTTACAAAACACATAATCGCTCGTCCCGAGGACGGAACAGGCAAAATGCTTGCTCTTTCGGGACTTGACAAAAAATAATTTTAAAAATTTCTACATTTCAGGAGGATTTATATTATGGCACAGGAAGCATTGGGAATGATCGAGACCCGTGGTCTCACAGCAGCAATCGAAGCAGCAGATGCAATGGTTAAGTCTGCAGAAGTTACACTCATCGGTACCGAAAAGATCGGTTCCGGACTCGTAAGCGTTATGGTTCGCGGCGACGTCGGCGCAGTTAAGGCTGCAGTTGAAGCAGGCGGACAGGCAGCTTCCACTCTCGGCGAGCTCGTTGCTACACACGTTATCCCCAGACCCCACGCAGACGTGGAAAAGATTCTCCCCAAGTTCTGATTTTCCGATAAAATTCGTAAAGGAAGAAAAATATGAAATCTTTGGGACTCGTCGAAGTTTCAGGCGTCGTTGCGGCGGTTGATGCTCTTGACATCATGTGCAAAAGCGCAAACGTTTCTTTTGTCACATGGGAACGAAAGCTCGGAGGCAGACTTGTCACCATCATCGTGACAGGCGACGTTTCTGACGTAACAGAGGCGGTTGAATGCGCAAAAAGATCGTGCGTTACACCTCCCTGCGCTTCTTTCGTTATCGCAAATCCGCACGAAGAAACTCAGCGTATGGTTGAGTTGTCGGCGTCGAGACTTACAAAGACTAAGAAATAAGAGGTAATTTAAAATGGCTGCAAAAAATGAAAACACTGCGGAAAAGAAGCCGAGAGGCAGAACCGCGGCAAAAAAAAGCGCGGCTGTTTCTGCACAGCCTCAGAGCACACCCGCTCAAAATGTTGCAGACACCAAATCCACAAATACTAAAATTTCTGATAACATAACGGAGGTAAAAGTTATGACACAGCAGGCATTAGGTATGATCGAAACAAGAGGACTTGTTGCAGCAGTTGAAGCTGCAGACGCAATGCTCAAGGCAGCAAACGTTGAACTCGTTGGCACCGAAAAGATCGGTTCCGGACTTGTAAGCGTTATGGTTCGCGGCGACGTTGGCGCAGTTAAGGCTGCAGTTGAAGCAGGTTCTTCTTCTGCTGAGCGTCTTGGTGAAGTTATTGCAACTCACGTTATTCCCAGACCTCACGCAGACGTTGAAAAGATCCTCCCCGCTCTTAAGTAAGATAACGGGAACTTTTCAAAGCTCGATGCGACGTTTCTACGGGGCGGCAACACATCTTTCCGCCCCGGGGAGTGCCGCATAAAAATCCAATTACTCCCGACAAAGGATCTTTTTCCCCCGTCGGACAAAAGGTGATTATATGATAATTGGCAAAGTCGTCGGAAAAGTGATTTCCACCCGCAAGAACGAGGCTCTGGTTGGCTGCAAGTTCCTTGTGGTAGAAATTCTTTCCTCTATGACGAATGATAACACAAAAATGGTGGCCGTTGACAATGTGGGCGCCGGAATCGGCGACATTGTTTTGGTAGCACAGGGCAGTGCGGCACGACTGGCTTGCAACGACGGAAATACTCCCGTTGATGCGGCTGTTGTGGGCATTGTTGATGACGGCACCGGACTGGAGTAATAAAACATTATGGTATTGACAGAACTTGTTGAAATCATGAAGAAAAACGGTGTCGCCGGAGCAGGCGGAGCCGGATTTCCTTCTTACGCGAAGCTTGATAAGCGCGCGGACACCATAATCCTCAACTGTGCTGAATGCGAACCCTTGCTCAAGCTTCACCGTCAGGTGCTTGAAAAATATGCTCTCGAGATCCTCACCACCCTCGACACCATCGCCGAGGCTGTGGAGGCAGACCATATCATCATCGCCGTAAAGGAAGCCTACAAAGGCGCAGTTGATGCCGTAAAGGCAAACCTTGACAGATTCCCCAAGGCACGCATCGGTCTTTTGCCCGAAGTTTATCCCGCGGGTGATGAAGTCATCACTATCTACGAAACTACAAAGAGAGTTGTGGCCCCCGGCGCACTCCCCATTACCGTGGGCGTTACTGTGTTCAACGTTGAAACCATTCTCAACGTGTACAACGCAATAAACAAGTCGGAGCCCGTTACAACAAAGTACATAACCATCGCAGGTGAGGTAAAGAACCCCATCACCCATAAAGCCCCCCTTGGCATGACATACGCCGAGCTTATCGAGCTTGCAGGCGGTGCAACAGTTGCCGACTATTCTCTTATCGGCGGCGGCCCCATGACAGGCCGTGTGGTTTCACCCGCAGACGTTGTTACAAAAACATCCAACGCGATCCTCGTTCTCCCCACAACTCATCCGCTGATCTCCAAGAAGACAGCAAAGATCCAGATCGACATGAAGCGCGCCATGGCGGCTTGCTGTCAGTGCAGAATGTGTACAGATCTCTGCTCGAGACATCTTCTCGGACATCCCATTGAGCCCCACGCTTTCATGCGTTCGGCAACAAGCGGAGCAACAAAGGACGTTGGACCTTTTATCAACACAATGTACTGCTCGCAGTGCGGTATTTGCGAACTTTATGCCTGCGGACAGAACCTTTCGCCCAGAACTCTTATCGGCGAATACAAGATGGGCCTTCGCAAGAACGGCGTACAGATCAACCACGCAGATGCAAAGTTCTCTGACGTTTCCGAGCATCGTACAGACAGACTTGTACCCATGCCCAGACTTACAGCCCGTCTCGGACTTACAAAATACAACCTTCCCGCACCGCTTGTTGACGAAACTGTGGGCGCAAAGAAGGTTAAGATCATGCTCAGCCAGAGCATCGGTGTTCCTGCCGCCGCCATCGTCAAGAAGGGCGACAAGGTAAAGGCAGGTCAGGTTATCGGTGAGGCTGCCGAAGGCAAGCTCTCGATGCCCGTACACGCATCTATTTCCGGCAAGGTTGTCGACGCCAACGAAAAGTTCGTTGTCATCGAAGCATAAGCGTGATCTGATATTCTTCTACCCTTCCGGGATTTTGCCCCACAAAAACCCGGAGAATACGGTACTTTTACAAGTACACTTTGATTTTCAAAGTATTTATTTGTGTGGGGAGAAAGGAAGCTTTTTGTCTGTGATCTTTTCACCGACGAAAACTCACGGTTACTATCAATGAGTAAAGCAATCGGAATGGTTGAACTTCAGACTGTTTCCGCAGGTATCCAGAGCGCTGATATGATGCTTAAGACTGCGGAAGTGGAAGTTATTGAAAGTCAGCCTGTATGTCCGGGCAAATACATTGTTATCATTACCGGAGATCTCAGCGCCGTTAAGGCCGCTGTTGATTCGGTAAAGGCAAGATTTGACTCCAAGATAATGGGTAGCTTTGTCCTGGGCAATCCTCACGATTCGATCTTCCCTGCCCTTTACGGTGCATCCAAGGTTGAAGACGTGAAGGCTCTCGGCGTTCTCGAAACATTCAACGCCGCCGATATTATCATGGCGGCAGACGCCGCAGCAAAGACATCTCTTGTTGACCTTATCGAGCTTCGCGTTGCCCGCGGTATGTGCGGCAAGTCGTATATGCTCATCACCGGCGACGTGGCGGCGGTTTCTGCTGCTATCGAGCGCGCTCAGCAGGAGGTTTCGCACGACGGTATGCTGCTTGACAGCTCTGTCATCCCCAATCCCGACAAGCGTCTTTGGGAAACAATTCTCTGATAAATTCGCAAGGAGCAGTATATGAACACTTTCAGACTTCCGACAACCGTCTGTTTTGATCAGAATGCTCTTGACAAGCTTTGTGAATACAAGAACGTAAACGCCGTAATTTTCACCGACCCTTTTATGGTGAAAAGCGGCGTTGCCCAGAGAATAGCAGAAAAGCTTGACGGTTGCAACAGTGTAAGCATCTTTGGCGAAGTAAAACCCGACCCTCCTATCGAACTTGTTGTTCAGGGACTCGATTTTCTTCTCAAAGCAAACGCAGACGTTGTTGTGGCTCTCGGCGGCGGATCGTCTATTGACGCCGCAAAGGCTGTTCTTCTTATGGCGAAGCGTTCGGGCAAAAAGCAGGATATCAAGCTTGTTGCCATCCCCACCACCAGCGGCACAGGCTCCGAGGTAACCATGTTCTCGGTTATCACCGACCGCGAGGCGGGAGTTAAATATCCCCTTGTTCACGAGGATCTTCAGCCCGACGTGGCAATTCTTGATCCCGAGCTTGTCCGCACAGCGCCTGCGAATATTACCGCCGACACAGGCTTTGACGTTATAACTCACGCACTTGAGGCATATATTTCGACAGCGGCAAACGATTTTTCGGATGCTTTAGCCGAAAAATCCCTTGAGCTTGCCTTTGAGTATCTTCCCCTTGCGTGCAAGGACGGAAACAACATCGAAGCCCGCGACAAGATGCACAAGGCTTCCTGCCTTGCAGGTATGTCCTTCAACATCGTAAGCCTTGGTGTAAACCACGGTATTGCCCATGCGCTCGGTGCAAAATTCCACATTCCCCACGGACGTGCAAACGCCATGCTTCTTCCGCACGTAATGCGCCACAACGCCGACCTGCCCGCAGGTTTTTCGGCAGATCAGAACGCATATACGACCGCGGCAAAGAAGCTTGCCAAGATTGCAGGCCGCATAGGAATCAAAACAACAAACATCAAGCATTCGGTAAACGCTCTGTGCGATCACATTCTCGCCCTTGAGCGCACCTGCGGCATCCCCGCAACTCTTGCCGATGCAAAGGTGTCAAAGGAAGATTATCTTTCCCAGAAGAGTGCCATCATAAAGAGCGCTCTCAATGACGCCTGCACTGCGACAAACCCCCGCAAGATGACGAGCGAGGGTGTTGAGGAAATTCTTTCTCACATCGCAAAATATTGATTAAAAGATTGTGAAAGACCTGCCGTGATATTCGCGGCAGGTCATAGTCTTTGTTTACAAAATATCAACCGAGGAATTGATTATGGGACTTTTAGAAGTTATCCTTACGGCAATCGGTCTTTCGATGGATGCCCTTGCGGTGTCTGTTTGCAAAGGCCTTTCGATGAAAAAACTGAAACTCAAAAACGCGCTTATCATTGCGCTGTTTTTCGGCGGCTTTCAGGCGGCAATGCCTTTTGTCGGCTATTTGCTTGGCACAAGCTTTGAAAGCTATATCAAAAACTTTGACCATTGGATCGCATTCGTTCTGCTTGCCTTTATCGGCGGAAAGATGATTTTTGATACTATCCGCGACGACGATGATGCTTGCGGCGGCTCATGCGACTTGAACGATAAACTGGACTACAAAGAGCTTGTGGTGATGGCAATTGCCACCAGCATCGACGCCCTTGCCGTCGGCATTGCCATGGCTTGCCTTTCGGGCGGAATGAACGTTGGCGCCGCCATCGCAATAATCGGCGTTATCACCCTTGTCATCTGCTTTGCAGGCGTTATCATCGGCAACAAGTTCGGAGCTAAATTCGAAAAAAATGCCTCGTACGCAGGCGGTGTTATCCTTATTCTCATCGGACTTAAGATCTTGTTTGAGCACCTTGGATTGCTTGACAAATTCTTTACGTGGATAAACGGCATCTTTTGATCGGTGAAAGCTATGAAAAATTCTACTCTTTGTTATATCGAAAAAGACGGAAAATATCTGATGCTCCACCGCATCAAGAAAGAAAACGACGTCAACCGCGACAAATGGATAGGCATCGGCGGAAAGTTTGAGGACGGAGAAAGCCCCGAGGAATGTATGCTGCGCGAAGCAAAGGAAGAAACGGGGCTCGACGTCAATCGCTATTCTTTTCGTGCCATCGTGACCTTTGTCAGCGATATTTATGAAACCGAGTATATGCACCTTTTTACGGCAGACGGTTTCACGGGAAATATTTCCGATTGTGACGAAGGATGCCTTGAATGGATCGAAAAAGAGAAGCTTTACGATCTTACCCTTTGGGAGGGAGACAGAATTTTCTTAAAACTTATCGAAAAGCCCTGTCCCTTTTTCTCGCTGAAGCTCGAATATCGCGGCGACAAGCTTGTAAGTGCGGTGCTTGACGGAAAAAAGATCAAATAACGGCAAAAGCTCCCCGAAAATTCGGGGAGCTTTTTGATTCAACATTTCACATGAGAAAGTGTTTTTTTCACACAATCCGAAATTTTGACCGTTCCGACACCGAAAATAGATGTGTGCAGAGTGTTTTTGATAGGCTCTGTCCAATATTCGGGAACGCCCTTTATTCCTTTTGCCATTCCGATAACAGAACCGACGGTGGCACCATTGCAGTCGGTGTCAAATCCTGTCTGCACAGCCATACAGATCGATTTGCCGTAGTCCCCTTCTCCGTAAAGAAGCGAAGCGGCAACGATCATGGCGTTGGAATTGGTGTGGCACCAGCCGTGTCCGGTGTATTCATCGTATTTTTCGTGAATCATATCAAAGCATTTTTCGGAAGTTTCGCCCTTTTTGTATGCACCCACAACACACATCACGTCCTCGTATAGCCTTGAGCTTTCGGGTATCTGTGCAAGGCCTGCGCGTATTATATCTTCCATATTATCGGTCATTGCGGCGCAAGCTATCATTGCGGATGCAAACATTTCACCGTAGATGCCGTTTTTAATATGAGATATCGATGCATCTCTCCACGCCATTTCAGCGGCAAGCTCGGGGTTTCCGGGATTTATATATCCGAAATAGTCGCCTCTTATCTGCGCACCGATCCACTCGCGATAGGGGTTTTGCATAATGGCAGAATAGGGCGGCACATAACCTTTGACAAAATTGCAAAAGGCAACTCTTTCGGCGGTGCAATAGGCATCCTTGGGCTGGCACGAGAGCCAATGTCGCGACATATCAAAGGGAGTGAAATCCCTGCCGTATTTTTCGATGAGAAGCTGGGCAAGCACAACGTAGTTTGTGTCGTCGTCCACAGGCATTCCATCAATGTCGTCGGCAAAGCATCTGTTTTTCAGCGGATAGTTATACTTTGCGCATATCTCGTCGGTAAGATCTTTTCTGTAAATGTATCTGTGCATCGGGTAGTTGCCTGTTTCTTTCAGAAAAGGCACAAGCTCGTTTGTGCGGATGCCCTCGACAGTCTTGCCGAGCATACAGCCGCAGATGCGCCCGTACCAAGCGCCTCCTATCTTATCCTCCAGCGTTTTTTCCGAAAGCTTTATGCTCTTTATCGGATATTCGCATCGCGTCGCTTTTATCGCTTCAAGCTCTGACGGCTCGATATATTTGTAATCTTTTCTGGTAGGAGCGTTTGACACTATCTCGAAAATAACGTCGCCAAGCTTCTTTTTTATCTCGCTTGCAGAAAGCTTTGACACCGAGAAAAACAGGTCTTTGTAGCCTTCAATATCAAGACCTTCCTCATAAGACTGCTGATATTCGGTCATGATATCGGCGGCATAAAATTCCCAGGTGGGAATGGACGAATATTGGGGCTTCATTTCACTGTTGTACAGTATTGCCTCAGAAGCACGCTTGTCGCGCTCGAGAACAAGCATATCGAGCGAAATATCGAAATGCTTGGATATCTCCACAAGCTTTGATATCTCGGGGGTGCTTGTGCCGTTTTCCCATTTTTGCACCGACTGGCGCGATACAGAAAAAATTGATGCAAAATCCTCCTGCGACATTTTTTCACGCAGGCGGAGCTTTTTTATCATTTCAGAGATTGCCATAAGTTTATCTCCTTTGCTTTTTATTTCATTATATCACCAAAAATTATCTGATTCAACCACTTTTGCATGGCAAATTACGCAACCTGTGGTTGTCAAACACAAAAACGGAACTGAAATACGCAGTTCCGTTTTTGTTATTTTTTAATCAAACGCTTTTCTGATTGCTCTGAAATGTTTTACAAGTCCCGATCGCTCGGCGCCTGCAGAGATCATATTTATTCCAAGGTCTTTCCAAAAACGAAGCTGCTCGGGAAGGATCTCGTCTGTGGAAAGTCCGATGCACTTGTTGTTTTTTTTCAGTATTTCAATCGACTTTGTTATAAGCGATTGAACATTTTCGCCGTGAATGTTTGTAAGCTCTCCTATCGAGCCCGAAAGGTCGTTTGCGCCGAAAATAAAACCGTCCACATAAGGATTTGTTACCACCTGATCCAGCTGATTTACAAGATCAACGTGCTCGATCTGAACAAATCGGCACATGGTCTTGTGGTGGTTTTTCACAAACTCTTTGACATCCGAAATACCATAGCTTATCGCGTTGCCCGGGCCAAAACCCCGCTTGCCGTAAGGAGGATACAAGGACATCGACAAAAGCTCTTCCATTTCTTCTTTTGAACGTACCATCGGAAAAACAATGCCGTCGGGACCCATTTCAAGTATCTTCTTTGTTGCGGTAAGATCATGCTGAGGAACGCGCACAACAACAGGGACATCCATCGCCTGCAGTATCATCATTTCGTTCAAAAGATTTTCGTATGTAAGATAGCTGTGCTCCATGTCTATCCAGATATAATCAAATCCCAGAAGTCCGACTATTTTTGCAATGCAAGTATCATTAAGGCTTATATGGGTTCCGCAAAGAAACTCTCCGGAAAGTACTCTTTCTTTGAAGCTTTTCATTTTCAAAATCTCCTTTTTCCGATTTTCAAGTGAATTGTAACACAGATGGGATAAAATGTCAACAAAAAATGAATCCTTGCAAAAAAGAGAAAAGTGCCGAGGAGGACACCACGGCACTTTCCCTGTATCGGTATTACTTTTTGTGGAATTGTTTGTATCGGATCAGCCGTATATCTTTTCGAAATCTTCTTTGAGATACCAGCTGTCAATCTTCCATTCGCCGTTGACGAACAAAAGGGTGTAGTATATTCCGTCGGACACGACGCCATACGTCTTGCCCTCGGTCAGATTTTTTGAGGACACAATGAAATGAATACCTCTTGAATCCTCTTTCTTTACAGGTGTAATCGAAACGAGCTCTGCGCGCATTTTTCCGCCGACTGTATTATCATCAAAGCGCTTTTGAATGAAATTTTCGGTGCAATACCGTTTCATTCCCGAGTGGTTTGCTTCTGCAAAATTTACAAAATACTCGGTCAGCACCTGTTCGGGGGTAAGCTGTTTTTTACCGACGGCAGGACTTTGTACAAGCACCTCTTTCGGATCGGCGTATTCTTCGCCGACTTTAAGCTCAAAATGAAGATTGGCGCCTGTGGTCATGCCGGTTTTACCTGCTTTTCCGATCTGCTGACCTGCAATAACCTTGTCGCCCTGTGCAACGTCGATTGACGAAAGGTGTGCGGAAAGCGCGGTGTAATCGCCGTTTTCCACAAGAACATAGTTGCCGAGTGAAGATGTGTATTCCGCTTCTTTAACAGTTCCGTCAATTGCCGAAAGAACGGCGTCCCCTTCTTTTACGGCAATGTCAACACCATTGTGGTAGGTGACCTCGCCCGTAATGGGGTTTTTGCGCTCGCCAAAGGGAGCGATTATTTCGACATCGCCCTCGATGGGGTTTACAAAAACAATGGTTTTCGTGTCTTCTTCTGCATCGGCATGATCGTCCTTGGCATATTCTGCATCATCGGTAATCGCTTCATAAAGCACGGAATCCGAAGGTTCTTGTGGATTGTCTTTTGTGTCGCGATACACAACTATCGGCGTTGTATTTTCGAACACGTCCGATTCTTCGTTTTTATCCTTGCCCTTGCCGTCGTATGCCGCCAGTACTACGCTTACAGATAACACGCCGACAACAAGCAAACAAGTGGTGGCAATGATGATTGTTTTTGATATCTTGCCGCCTTTTCCGAGAATTTTTGAAAAGCGGTTTTCAAGGCTTTTCTTTTCGGGGCTCATTTTTGTTGTATAAAATTCTTCAAACATTTTTTACCTCCTTTTCATTGTAATACAAAATCACTTACCTGCGTTTTTTCCCACTGTATTCCTTTCGGGGACACGTTGGAGTAAAGCTCAAGATTGCCGCCGTTTCTGACTATTTTGAAATCATAGTTCACCGTCTTTTCGGCAAGGTAATCATCATACAGAATCTTATACCTTTCGGGGGTGGCATTTTCTTTGGCTTTTTTGATATAATCCACCAAATCGGGGTCTCTGTTGTAGTTGAGAAAGCGCATTTGATAACCGAAAGTTGCCTCGTTTCCGTCGGAAGATTCGTTCCATGCGGATATTTCAAGGGCAGTTATGTTGTAAAATTGACTGTAAGTCTTTTTAAACTCGTTTTCGAGATAGCTTTGTGTGAGCATGTAAAGCTGCGTCGGCGAAACTTCGAGTTGATGAACACGGTTTTCAAGAACCGCTTGCGCTTTTGCAAAACCTGTTTCATCAAGTTTTCCGCACGAAAGCACTTCGAGAGTATAATTGTCGTAAACAAACAAATACCACAAGTTTTGGGCCTCGTATGCAACAGGTACGAAAATCACGTCAAAGCATCCTTCGGTTATTCCCTGCAGTTTGCTAGATATATTTTCGTCAAGAACATCTTTTAAAGCTACAAGTTTTTCGCCGTTTATTTCGTAAGGGATCCTCTGTTCCCACTCTATCCGCGAACCGTGTTTTAAATACAGTTTTGCGTTTTCAAGCTTTCGGTCATCGGTATTCATAAAGCCTGCGCCAAAAACATAGGTGTATTCCACCTTTTCAATATCCGACACGGCAAGTTCAAGCGCACCGATAACGTCGTCTCTTACGGTGAGTGCATAGGCTTTGTCGCCGTCAACAACCACTCTGTCGCTGCGCCATCCCTCGATGGCATTGCTGCCTCCGAGCATTTCGACGGTCGAAAAACCTTGAAGATCTTTCGGTCTTGACTTTTTCTCAATTTTTCCGCTTTCGATGTTTATGCAGTAATCATCGAATTTTTTGTCGGAAATGCCGCCGAGAGTTGAAAGATACGCCTTTTTGCCATCTTTGTCAACCATCACGTCAAGCACCTCGTCACCCTGCATATTGTACCCCACGTTAAGCTTTGAAAGATCAATGGCATGCTTTACCCTCTGCTCTTTCATATCATAAACGAAAAAACCGTTGAGATAATGGAAAACAAGCTTTTCGTCGTCGGCATAATCAAGCTCTGCCATAACCGAGCCAACGCGGTTGCCAAGGTATTCCGAAAAATCTTTTTTGCTCATAAAAGCTTCTTTTTTCGAGCCTGCCGCAATGAAAACAGACACCGCCAAAACCGCCACCACGACTACTGCAAAAATGCCCGTGCAAACAAGCCGCGAAGCTTTTCCCGTTCGGGATGATATCTTGGAAAATCTGCCTTCAAGCTGTTTTTTGTCAAGACTCATTTTTGTGGTAAAGAAAGTTTCAAACATTACATCGCCTCCTTTATCGAGCAAAATCAAGTATCGTTTTCATATATAATTTTTGTTCTTCTTCGGTCATATTCTTTGTAACGGCAATATCGCACGAAACCTCGCAGGCATCGCTGATATTTCGGCAAAGAAGATACGAAAGAGGATTGAACCAGTGGATCGCGTTTACAAAAAGAGAAAACCATTTGATCGCAAGATCGTGCCTTTTATAATGGGTAAGCTCGTGCATAAAGACCATTCGTGCCTGCTTTTCGTCAAGCTCGCCACAGGGCACGTATACCTTTGGAAAGAAAACGCCCACAAGAACGGGAGAAGATATATCGGACGCCTTACGCAACGGTATGCGCCTTTTTATCGACAACTCCTGCTTTATCTTTTCAAAAACTTCGTTTTCGCACGCTGATGAATTTTTTCTTTTACGCGAAAGAAATAAAAAATAGCTTGAAAAGGCAAAGGCAAGGTATATTATCGCTCCCAAAGCCCAGACATACGGCAAATAGCGCATGGCAAAGCTTAAAACTGCGGCAAAATCAAACGCGCTCTTTTGTGTCTCTTGCACGTATTCTTCTGTCTGCGGCGGAAGGTTTGTGATATTTTCAAAAGGCAAATCCTGCACGTAGTGCACATGTTCGTTTTCGGGCGGAATGATATTTTCAACCGTCTCTTCGGGAATCAGTTTATACACGGGAACCACCATGCAAAGCAAAACTGTGATCCAGATATAATACTGCCAGCGCGCAGGAAATTTTTTTGCCGTGACAGGCTTTATGCACAAAAGAGTTGCCGTCAGGGCAAAACCCAAGGATGACAGTATAAGAACTGTTTTGAAAAGCTCTGTCATTGTTTACTCCAGATCAAACATCTTTTTCAGATCGTCAATGTCATCATTTGACAGCTTTTTGTTTTCGTAAAGAGCCGCCACAAGGTTTTTTACAGAGCCCTTATACATCTTTGAAAGAAAATTTTCGGTCTCGCAAAGGTTATAGTCGTTTTCTGCGATGGCGGGATAGTAAAGATTGGTCTTTCCCCTCTTGTCGCACAAAACGGCGCCCTTTTTCAGGAGTCTTTGCAGGAAGGTGGAAACGGTGGACGGGGTCCATTCGTTACCCGAAAGGGCGGATACCACGTCTGAAACCGTCATTTTCTCGCCCGAATCCCAAAGGATCTTCATGATGCTGTATTCGGAATCTGTGATGTTTTTGTTTGATGCTGACATAAAAACGTCCTCCTTTTTGAAAAACGCGAAAATTGCGCAATTTGCTGTAGCTACAATTGTAGTTTAACACGTGTAGCTACATTTGTCAAGATGTTTTTTTGATTTTTTTAAAAAAATTAAAAGCCCCGAAAAATCGGGGCTTTTCGCTTTCATTTTTTTAAAGGTCTGATCTCAAATCTATAAAGAGCATCATCCGAATACCACATGGGGAAATTGGTGTTCCAGATGTTGTTGTAAAGGTTAAAGTTCATGTCCTGCTCGGGGTTTGAAACATTGTACTGCAAAAGTCTTTTTCCGAAGGGTGCCACAAGAGCGCTGTCAAGCGGCTCGATGACGACGTCTTTGTTTTTGACCTTCTCGGCGGCACAAATGAGCGGAGAACCGATGACATCTTTTACGTCGAACCATTCATCCATCTTACATATCTGCCAGTTTTCATCGCAATTTTTTATTTTCAGCCAGCACGCCTGCGGAAATCTTGAAGCCTTTTTGCCAAACCACTTGATCTCCAAGTTTTTGTCCGAAAGCTTTGCATAAAAATACGGAAGTCCGTATTTTTCGGCAATTTTCTTTTCAAATTCAAGTCTGTACAGTACGGTGTCTGCCTTTTTATACGCTTTTGTAACCTGAGCCTTGTATATTCCGCCGACATAATCGGGCAAGCCCGCCTTGGTGAAATCCCATATTGCCCAATCAAGGTGACAGCGCATATACGTTTTCTTGTATCTGTCATAATCGGAATTGTCAAATATCTGCCAGCAAAGCTCAAAGCCGATATCTTTGGGATCATCGGTTTCTTCCCAGTCCGAAAGATCATACGCTTCGGTATTGTAACAAGGCGCAATCCCCAAAAGCTTTTCGGCGGAGGATACATAGTTTCTCTGTTCAAGCCACGACTTTTCGATCTTTTCCCTCTTGTCCTTATCGGCAAATTTTTCCATATCTTCGTGGGAATAATTTTTGTCATCGTGGAAAAAGGTCTTTACGTCCATTCCCCAGGTATGCTCGGGAACAAGCAAAAGATTATCCGAAATATCGGCAGAAATACCGTTTTCTTTAATATGTCTTAAAACGTTTTTGAAACGGCTTATCTTCATGGGATCGGTGCCTGCGCCGTGTATCCAGGTGTCGCCGATCTCTTTTTCGACAACAGGCAGAGCTTGCGCGTTTTCAAGTCTTTGTGCCACTTCGTTAAGAGTTGCGGCCCGCACGGTGCAATCGTGATATTCCTTTTGAACTTGGGCGTAGATGCTTCTTATCTCGTCTGCCGATTGCGGACCGAGATTGTCGCCCGTGTGGGCAAAATACAAAACAAAATTTCCAAGATCGACCGCCTGTCCGTAGTCGCCCTGATACATTACGACTATCTCGTTTTCTCCGTTTTTCCATCTGAACATGGGCGGAAGGTCAGGCACCGGGGTTGCGGGGTTTACACCGATGTGCAAAAATTCAACTCCTCTTGCACACATGGATGGGATCATTGCCGCGGTATGTCCCGGGACGTCTGTCATTTTTGCGGCTATCGTCTTTTTACCAAAGCGTTCGTCAAGCTTTGCGGAAATATCAAGTCCGTAATCAAAAAGCTCGCGCGACATAAGCTCGGTGTGGGTAGTGAAAGGAAGGGCGTGCCAATTTAAGATTCCGTCGGCAACCGCTTTTTCGACAATGCCGCTTTTGTCCTCCTTCAAAGCTTTGTTTATAAGCCACGAGCCCACCGTCCATATAAATGGTGTGTCGCTGTCCTTAAGCTCGTAGCCCACGCGTATGGCGTTGGGGATGTATATTTCAAGGTACTTTTTCACAATGTTTGCGGAATAATCGGTAAAACCTATGTCAAGATGGGTCTTAAAGATCATGAGCACTTCTTTTTTCATATTCTGACTCCTTAACTGTATTTAACAGAAACCGTTGTTTTTATGATAGCACACTATTTGTTTTTGTCAATCGAATTTGCAACGAAATTTTTTCGTTTTTTAAAACTTTGGGACTTTTTGCAAAATGATAGCCGAAAATCCGACAAACCCCTTGAAAAATCATTTTGTTTGTGGTATACTATTCAGGTATTATTATACAAACACGTTGAAAAAGAGTGCTGTGTCAAAGAGAACATCAAGAGAGAAGCCGGCAGGTGTAAGGCTTTTGTTCTGTGGCATTGGCGTTTCGCTTTGGAGTGGCGGGGGTGAAAAACAGTAGCCTTCGACGGACATGCCCCGTTATCAGCAAAAGAGTGTGCTGTTTTTTCGCATTACAGCAAAATCGGGTGGTACCGCGGAAATTTTTCGTCCCTGTGGCTTTTGTCACAGGGGCTTTTTATTTTACAAAAAAATTTAATCTATAAAAGGAGATCAACATGAAAGAAAAGCTTCAGGCACTGCGTGCCAAGGCTTTGGACGAGCTGTCGGCCATCACTTCCTCCGACGATCTTTCCAAGGCTCTCGAAGAATTCAAAGTAAAATATCTCGGAAAGAAGAGTGAGCTTGTTGCCGTTATGAAGGGCATGGGTGCACTTTCTCCCGAAGAACGCCCCATCATGGGTCAGCTTGCAAACGAAGTTCGCGGCGACATCGAAGCCGCTTTTTCCGAAGCAAGAGAAAAGGCACAGAAAGCCGACCTTGAAAGAAAGCTTATTGAAGAAACCATCGACGTTACTCTTCCCGGCAAGTCTTCCCCCATGGGCAGACCTCATCCCATCAGCGCCGTTCAGACAGAGATCGAAAACATCTTTATCGGTCTCGGATTTGAGATCGTTGACGGTCCCGAAGTTGAATACGACTATTACAACTTCACCGCTCTCAACATTCCCCCCGATCACCCCGCACGTGACACCCAGGACACCTTCTATATCAACTCCAACGTGCTTCTGCGAACCCAGACCTCTTCCGTTCAGATCCACGCCATGGAAAAGAAGCGTCCCCCCATCCGCATGATCTCTCCCGGACGCGTTTACCGTTCGGACGCCATTGATGCCACCCACTCGCCCATGTTCCATCAAATCGAAGGTCTTGTGGTTGACAAGGGCATCACCATGGGCGACCTTAAGGGTACACTCGAGCTCTTCTCGCAGAACCTTTTCGGAGAAGACACAAAGATCCGTTTCCGTCCCCACCACTTCCCCTTTACAGAACCTTCTGCCGAAGTTGACGTTTCGTGCTTTGCCTGCGGAGGCAAGGGCTGTCGTCTTTGCAAGGGCGAAGGCTGGATCGAGATCCTCGGTGCAGGTATGGTACATCCCGACGTTCTCAGACGTTGTGACATTGACCCCGATGAATATTCGGGCTTTGCGTTTGGTCTTGGTATTGAGCGCGTAGTTATGAAAAAATACAACATCGACGACCTTCGTTTGCTTTATGAAAACGACGTTCGTTTCCTGTCACAGTTTTAAGGAGGTGTAGACAATGGTATTATCAATGAAATGGCTTTCCGATTATGTCAAGGTCGACGCTTCCCCCAAGGACTTTTCGGACAGAATGACCGCCACAGGCTCAAAGGTTGAAGGCTTTGAAGACCTGGGTGAAAAAATAAAGAACGTTGTGGTCGGCAAGATCCTTCAGATCGAAAAACACCCCGATTCCGACCATCTCCAGATCTGCCAGATAGATCTTGGCGAAGAAGCCCCCGTGCAGATCATCACAGGTGCACAGAACATTTCCGTCGGCGATCTTGTGCCTGTTGCAAAGCACGATTCTTATCTCCCCGACGGCACTCATATCAAGGCAGGAAAGCTTCGCGGTCTTCCCTCCAACGGTATACTCTGCTCTTTGGGCGAGCTTGGACTTACCGCCCACGATTTCCCCTATGCCGACGAAGACGGAATATTTATTCTTAACGAAGAATGCACCATCGGCCAGGATATAAAGGAAGTTCTTGATCTTAACGACGTTGTCGTTGAATTCGAGATCACTCCCAACCGTCCCGACTGCCTTTCGGTCATCGGTCTTGCAAGAGAAGCCGCGGCTTCCTACAACACTCCCTTAAAGCTCGATGCTCCCAAGGTAAAGGGTGCGGGCGACGGCGACAAGATCGAAAATTACGTATCTGTCGAAGTTCTTGACACAGAGCTTTGCCCCAGATACACCGCACGCGTTGTAAAGAACATCAAGATCGGCCCTTCTCCCAAGTGGCTGCGCACACGTCTTCGCAACAGCGGCATCCGTCCCATCAACAACATCGTTGACATCACAAACTACGTTTGTCTTGAATACGGCCAGCCGATGCACGCCTTTGACCACAGCTTCCTTGCAGGCGGCAAGATCGTTGTAAGAAGAGCGGGTGAAAACGAAAAGATCACCACTCTTGACGACGTTGAAAGACAGCTCAACGACAAGATGCTCGTTATTGCCGATGCGGAAAAAGCAGTCGGCATCGCAGGCGTTATGGGCGGTCAGAACAGCGAGATCAACGAAAACACAAAGACCATTGTCTTTGAAAGCGCAAACTTCTACGGTCCTTCCATCAGAACCACCGCTCGCGGTGTAGGTCTGAGAACCGAAGCTTCGGGAAGATACGAAAAGGGACTTGATCCCGAAAACACTCTTCCTGCCATCGAGCGTGCCTGCGAGCTTATTGAAATGCTCGGTGCAGGCGACGTTGTTGACGGAATCATCGACATCTACGGCAAAAAGCAGCCTCAGGCAGAGATCGCCTTTGATGCCGACAAGATCAACAAGTTCCTCGGAACAGATATTCCCGAGCAGTTCATGCTTGACACCTTCAAGCTTCTCGATATTGAATACAAAAACGGCAAGCTCTATCCCCCGTCCTTCCGCGCAGACCTTCTTTGCATGCAGGACATTGCCGAAGAAGTTGTTCGTATCTACGGCTACAACACCATCGAATCCTCAAAGTTTGTGGCAGAATCACTTGTTGGTAAGCGCGACGACAAACAGCGCTATCTTGCCGATATCAACACTCTTCTTGTGGCACAGGGACTTTTTGAAGTAAGAACATATTCTTTCATCAGCCCCAAATACTACGAAAAGATCAACCTCCCCGAAGCAAAGAGAGCGTCTGTCGTTATCTCCAACCCCCTCGGCGAGGATACAAGCATTATGAGAACCACCGCTCTTCCCGGCGTGCTCGAGGCTCTTTCGACCAACCGCCGCAAGAGAACAGACGTATGCGGTCTTTATGAAATGGCAAAGGTCTACATTCCCGTTGAGGGCAAGGATCTTCCCGACGAGACCATGACAACAGTTATTGCCTGCTACGGTATGGGAGATTTTTACAACGTAAAGGGTTACGTTGAAGAGATCCTTTCTATGTCGGGCATCAAGAAATATGACGTTTGCTCCGAAAAGAACAATCCCACATACCATCCCGGAAGATGCGCAAACTTTACAAAGGACGACAAGGTGATCGCCACCATCGGTCAGCTCCATCCCGAAGTGCTTGAAAAGTACGGCTTTGATCTTCCCGTTTACGCCGCCGAGATCAACACAGAATATCTGCTTTCGATCAAGAACACGGTGCGCGAATACAAGCCTCTTCCCAAGTTCCCTGCCATCACCCGTGACCTTGCATTTATCTGCGAAAAATCGCTGGAAGCGGGAACATTGCGCCGCGCCATCGCAAAATACGCGGGCAATCTTCTTGAAAACGTTACAATTTTTGACGTTTACACCGACGCAAAGCTTGGCGACAAAAAGTCCATGGCATACAGCCTTGTACTTCGCTCGCCCGACAAAACTTTGTCCGACGAAGACGGCGACAAGGTTGTAAAGAAGGTTCTTTCGGGTCTCGAAAGAGAATTCGGCATTACCCTCAGAAGCTGATTTTTTCAAAAACAGAGGAGCGTTTTTTGAAACGCTCCTCTTATTCGTTTAACAAATTATTAATTTTTTTGAAAAAAACATTATTTTTAACAAAATAGTATTGCTTTTATCGGTCAAATATATTATTATATAGACGAACCAATGAAGAATGGAGTGGTATTATGCAATTATCCAGAACAGACAAAACAATCAAATTTTCCACCGCAAAGCTTGAAAAAGAGCTTGAGATGAAAAATATCCTCACCAGCGTTTACAATTCTCTCAAGGAAAAAGGTTACGACCCCATCAATCAGATCGTCGGATACATTCTTTCCGAAGACCCCACCTACATCACCAACTACAACAATGCCCGCGCTCTTATCCGCAAGATCGACCGCGACGAGCTTATGCGCGTTCTTGTAACAAGCTATTTGCAGTAATTATTCTATCCCACCGCTTCCTTTTCTTCACACAATTTCATTCGGAGGTATATCAACCCATGGCAGAAACAGCAAACAACATATTGCAGTACAAGGGTCAGCCTATGGTCCGCTGCGGTAACAAAATATATTACGGCGATCCCGCTCAGCGCGCAATACTTGTTCTCACCGTGCTCGAATCCAAATCGGTGGACGGCGAAGACGTTCCGTCGAGAGTTCTTGTTCAGATTCAAAGCACAGATCCCGCTCTTGAGCTCAGCCCCGCAAAGATTCTTAAAGAATCCGAAAAATCCACCCTCGTGGATGCTCTTGAGATCGGCACCATCTGGCTTCAGAGAGAGCTTAAATAAGACCTTTTCAAATTCCTGCGGACGTGGGAATTTGTTTTTTAGTGCACAGTTTTAAGGAGAAAACATAATGAAAAACAATAAAAGAAATTTTCCTCTTTCCGCTCTTCTCTTTTGCATCCCCTTTGTCATAATCGTTATGCTGGCGATCCTTTCGGTTTCAAAAGAGGGTTGCGCCCTTAAAATTTCCGACAAAGAAAAGCAAGAAGAACACACACATATTGTGACCCCCGACGATGGGGACGACGGCAAATCAGGCGAAAACGAAGGCGAAACAGATCCTTCCGTTGTTCCCGACGAACCTATTGTTCCGCCCGAACCTGTGAAGGAATACAAAAACATCTCTTTTGCGGCGGCAGGCGATATCCTTGTGCACACAAACGTGTACAAATACGCATCACAGCTGGCGGCGGGAACAGATGCGGAATATGATTTCAAGCCCATGTTCAGAAATATCAAGGACATCATCTCGTCCGCCGACCTTGCTTTTGTAAACCAGGAGACCCCAAGTGCCGGAAAAGAACGCGGTTATTCGGGATATCCCACCTTCAACACCCCCGACGAGATAGCAGATGCGGTTCTTGACACCGGTTTTGACATTGTAAGCATTGCCAATAACCACATGCTCGACAAAGGCTCGACGGGTTATGCAAGAAATATTGATTTCTGGAACAGCAAGGGAGTTCTTCTTCTGGGCGGATTTAAAAACCGTGAGGATTACAACACCATCCGTGTGCTCGAGCACGACGGCGTTAAGATCGCATTCCTTTCCTACACCTACGGCACCAACGGCATAAACCTGCCTGCGGGAAGCGAGCTTGTTATCCCGCTTGAAAACTATGACGAGATCGACCGTCAGACAAAAGAAGCCCGTGCCATGGCAGACGTTGTTATCGTTTCGATGCACTGGGGACACGAGGACTGGTTCAAGCCCTCTGACAATCAGAAAAACCTTGCCCGTCTTATGGCAGACAACGGCGTTGACGTTATTATCGGTCATCATTCGCACACATTGCAGCCCATCGAATGGCTCGACCGCCCCGACGGAAAGAAAACTCTCTGCGCATACTCGTTGGGCAACCTTATTTCGACCATGATGTACAGCCGCAATATGCTGGGTGCCATTCTTACCTTTGACATCAACGAGACCGACGACGGCTTTGTTATTGAAAACCCCGAAATGATCCCCTATATGAACTATTACAAGTCAGGTTTTTCCGAGCCCACCCTTTATCTTTACAAGGATTTCACCGACGAAATGCTGAACAGCCACGGCTGCAGAAAATACGACGGATACATTTCTAGAAACTATCTTAACAAGATAATAACAGACACCATTGACAAGCAGTTTATAAAGGACGAATACTGTCTGTCCCTCTACCCTGCCGATGCCCCTGCGGCAGAGGTTGCGGCATAAGGCAAGGAGAAAATTATGCGCCAGCTTCAGGTAGGTTCAAACGACGCAGGTCAGCGCGCCGACAAATTTTTGACAAAATCGCTTGTAAATCTTCCCCAATCCCTGCTTTACAAATTTCTCCGCACAAAGCATATAAAGCTTAACGGCAAGCGTTGCGAGGCAAATACAAAGCTTTCGGTGGGCGACGTTTTTACCCTCTTTATCAGCGACGAGTTTTTCCCCGTAAAAGAGATCGAGGGTTTTGAAAAATACGCCCGTGCCTCTCTTGATCTTTCGCCCGATGAGATCGCCTACGAGGACGAAAACGTTATCATCATCGACAAAAAAGCGGGAATAACCGTTCATCCCAATACCGAGGACGAAAAACCTTCAAAGAACGGAAACGAGATATATCTCGTTGACAAAATGCTGGGATATCTTTACAAGAAAAAAGAGTACGTCCCCGAAAACGAAAACAGCTTTTGTCCCGCCCTTTGCAACCGCTTGGACAGAAACACGGCAGGTCTTGTTATCGGTGCCAAAAACGCCGAAAGTCTGCGTATCATGAACGCCAAAATTCGCGACCGCGAGCTGAAAAAGCTTTATTTCTGCGAAGCCTGCGGCATCTTTGACAAAAAAAGCGCAACTCTTTCGGACTTTCTTTACAAGGACAAGGCTCAGAACAGAGTTTTCATTTTTAAAAGCCGCGAAGAAGCAAAGCGGAGAATGAAGATCAAATACGATGACGATATAAAAACCGTCATCACAAAATACACCGTAAAAGGCGAAAAGGACGGAAACTCTCTGGTGCTCGTTGACCTTATCACAGGCAGAACACATCAGATCCGAGCACACCTTGCATATTACGGTCACCCCCTTGCAGGCGACGGAAAGTACGGAAAGGTACATTCAAAAAACAGCCTTGATTTTTATCAGTCGCTTTATTCCTACTCTGTCGAATTTCACTTTACCACCGATTCGGGATGCCTTGCGTATCTTGACGGCAAGGTGATCTGCGGCAAAGGTCAGGATTTTATGAAAAAATACGGATATTGAACGCAAAAAGGTGTGCCTGCGCACACCTTTTTCTTTTTTATTTTTCATAATACGCGTTGTAAACCTTTTCAAACCACTGCTCGCTCTCGAGAATTTTAGAGACCTTTGAAAGACGGGTTTTTGTCTGCCCGTTTTCGAGATGCACCTTTATAAGCGTTTCGGTGTCGGTTTCGGGCATGATCTTTTCGGGAAAGGCAATATCGCTTTCTTTTTCAAGAACAAGATAACTTCCGCGGCTCTTAAAGCCACATGCCGCATATTCCCGCATGGCAGAAAGAACGCATTTTGCCGAAAGCAGAATATCTCTGTTGGTCAGCACCTCGAAAAGAAGCGTTTTGTCGCAGACGGCGTTTTCTTTCTCGAAATTTGAAAGCGCCCTTTCGACCGCCGAGCTTACGCTGTCAATATTTTTTGCAATTCTTACAAAAGAAGCACATTCGCTCATTTTTGCGGCAATATTTTTTCGGTTTGTATACACTTCTTTCAATCGGTTGGTGCCGCCCGTAAGTTTTGTGCAAAGATCCAAAAAGTCGGATATCGTCTTTTTGTCGTTGTCATTGAGGCAAACCGACTGTCGGTTGCTCTTTTTTATATGCTCTGCCGCGCGCATCGACGAGACCTGGGTGGAATTGAGCGCCGTGCCGCCGGGGCGGGCAACGCCGAAAATTCCCGCACATTCGCCCGAGGCATAAAGCCCTTTGATGCAGGTTTCGTAGTTCACGTCGCAATCTATGCCGCCGTTGTTGTGCTGGGCACAAACGTCGATGGCAAGAGGCGTGGTTTTAAGATCGATCCCCGCCTTGTCAAGATAAAGCCTGTATGCTCTGTCGTTCATTGCCACAAGCCGTTGTATCGGGCTGTCAAGATGAAGAACTCCGCAGCTTTCAAGATATTCGCGCGCTTCGGCGCAAAGATGGTTTTTGTCATAAAGGCTGTCGTTCTTTGTGAAATCAAGATACACTTTTCTGCCCTTGCACACCTCGCGGTAAACCGCAAGGTCAACAAGCGAGCTTTTGTTTTCGCCCGAAAGCTTTGTGGGACAAAAAGGCCAGTTGTAACCTTTTTGAAAGATAAGATCGTATCTTTCGTCGCCGAGGTAATCGTGCAGAAATTCAAATTCGTTTCCGTTTTCGTCAACCGAAACAAACCTTGGTATCACCTGCATAAAGCTTCCCGAAAGGTTCCATCTGAAATCGGTGGAGGCAATGCCATACTGCCATTCTGTAAGATTTACTCCTTCACAACCCGCCTCGAGAGCAAGGCTTAACGCGCCCGAATGGCAGGCAGGATAAACACTGGCACGGTATATTCCCGAAGGTCCGCCCGTGGCAAGCACAACGTTTGGCGAAAGATAAACCGAAATTTCACCCGTTTTTGTATCTACACAGATAACTCCGCGGACTTTTTTATCCTCCACAATAAGCTTTGCGGCACGCTTGTTTTCGATGATATCGATATCCTTGCCCTTCACCGATCTTATCAGCGCCTCTGCCATAAATTTTGACGTAAGCGGTCCGCAGCTTGTGGCTCTGCGGCGCAGATCGTGGTCGGTGCGGTAGCCCACGTACTCGCCATACTCGTTTTGCGGAAAATCAACGCCCAGGCGGATCAGCTTGTAAAAACATTTAAGCGACATTGCGGCCTCGGTAAGGCAATGAAACCCTTCGGTGCATCCGCCCGAAAAAAGGGTCTTTGCCATATCCTGCACACTGTCCTGCTCACCGCCCGCCGTCGAGAGCTTATAATAAGTCTGCTTGTCCGATCCCGTATTTATGGAGGTGCTGAACGAAAGACTGTTTGTGATAAGAGCAATATCCCTCTCGCCAAGGTCAAAAAGGGTGTCGGCACAGTTAAGGCCCGCACATCCGCCTCCGACAATAACCGATTTATACAAGAAAACCTGCACTTTTGCCGATCCGATATTGCAAATATCTGCTTTTTTTTGCATCTGTATCTCCTTATATTGAAAAAATAAGAAAAATCATTTATAATCTGAGTATACACGTTTGAAATATTATATCATTTCCCGAAAGGAAATACAAGATGGAAATAAACAAAGCAGATTTTTGCAATACAGAGCTTTTTGCAGACGTATTGAAAAACACCCCCTTTTCTCCGCCTCTGTTGCATCTGCCATACTGTGAGGACACGGATGTGCTTGCAAGAGAAAAAAACATCAAGGGCAAGACCGCCCACAACCGAATCTGCTATCAGCCGATGGAAGGTCAGGATGCCGACGAAAACGGCAATCCCACAGATCTTACCTTTGAAAGATACGAAAGGCTTGCAAAAGGCGGAGCGGGAATTTTGTGGTTCGAGGCAGTGTCTGTTCTGCCCGAGGGCAGAAGCAACGCCCATCAGCTGATGATAAACGAAAATAATCTTGACAAATACAAAAAACTCGTCGAATCGGTGAAAGAAAAGAGCCTGAAAGAAAACGGATACGCCCCGATCTTTGTGCTTCAGCTCAACCATTCGGGAAGATATTCCAAACCCTGCGGAGTGCCGTCGCCCATCGTTGGTATGCGCAACAGTTTTTTTGACAAACCCGATCTTTGCTATACCCTTGCAAGCGACGAATATCTGAAAAGGCTGCCCGAAGTTTTTGCAGAAAATGCGTATCTTTGCGAAAAAGCAGGCTTTGACGGAGTGGATATAAAATGCTGTCACGGATATCTTTATTCCGAGCTTTTGTCGGCATACGACAGAGAAGGGGTGTACGGCACAAGCTTTGAAAACAGAACAAGACTTCTGTGCGATACCTTCCGCGCCTGCAAAAGCGCCCTTTCAAACGACACTGTCCTTGCCTGCCGTCTTAACATTTACGACGGATATAACACCCCGTACAGCTTTGGAACAGACAGTAACGACTACACAAAATACGATCTTGACGAGCCGAAAAAGCTGATAGAGATACTCGTTTCTTTGGGTCTTGACCTTTTGAACGTAACCATGGGAAGTCCGTACGTAAACCCCGACGTTTCGCGCCCCTACAAAGCAGGCATTGATATGCCGAAAACAAACGCCCTTTCTGCCCTTTCCCGTCTTTTTGAGGGCGCGTGCGAGATACACAAGGCTTTTCCAAAGCTTCCTGTGGTAAACACGGGGGTTTCGGGACTTTGCGCAAAGGCGCATCTTGCCGCGGCAGGTATGATAAACGACGATATGACCGATTTTGTCGGATTTGGCAGAATGAATTTTGCCTACCCCGACCTTGCAAAAGACATTCTTTCAAACAAATTTGACGCCAAGCAAGCCTGCGTTGCCTGTTCGGGATGCTCAACCCTTAAAAAGAACGGTCTTTTGTCGGGATGTATAATACGAAACAAGCTTTACAGAGATATTTACAAGGAGTTTACTTCAAAATGAACACAAGACCCGTTGCGATCATAACAGGCTCGTCCCGAGGCATCGGTTTTTCGATTGCCGAGTTCCTTTTTTCGATGGGCTACCACGTTATCGTAAATTCTTCGTCTTACAGAGAAGAAACAAAATCCGCCTTTGAAAACGCCTTTGGCGACAACCACACCTACGTGTGGGGGGATATAAAAAAGCGCGAAACCCACGTCGCTCTTGTGGATGCGGCAAAAAAGTTTGGCAGACTTGATCTTCTTGTTAACAACGCGGGCATTGCGCCCCCCGAAAGAGAGGATATTCTCATTTCGAAAGAGGAAAATTTTGACGTCGTTATAGAAACAAACCTGAAGGCGGTTTTCTTTATGACACAATCCGCCGCAAACTATATGATAGAAGCAAAGAAGACGTGTGCCGATTGCACGCCGCGCATTGTGAACATAGGCTCGATGTCGGCATACGTTTCTTCTACCAACCGCGGAGAATACTGCATTTCAAAGGCAGGCGTTTCGATGGTGACGGCACTTTTTGCCGACAGACTTTCGGAATACGATATTCCCGTTTTTGAAATTCGTCCCGGAATCATAAAGACGGATATGACAAGCGCTGTTACCGAAAAATACGACAAGATCATCGCCTCGGGTGCAGCATCTGCCACAAAAAGATGGGGGCTTCCCTCGGATATTGCCAAGATAGTGAAAGCCATTGCCCGGGGCGCATTTGACTTTTCAACAGGTCAGGTGTTCAACGCCGACGGCGGATTTCATTTAAGACGTCTGTGAGGTACACGATATGACACCCGGACTCACCTCCATCACCTTCAGAAACAAAAGTATTTCGGAAATCGTTGATATTGTAAAAAGATCGCATCTTTCGTCGATCGAATGGGGAGGCGACGTGCACTGTCCGCCCGGCGACCGCGAAAGCGCAAAGCTCGCCTTTTTGTTAACGAAAAAGGCGGGTATTTCGGTATCGTCCTACGGCTCGTATTTCAGGCTTGGCGTAAACACCGCAAAAGAATTTGACTGTGTTTGTGAAACTGCCGTACTTCTCGGCACAGACACAGTGCGCATCTGGGCATACAACAAGGACCACGATGACGTGACTTCCGACGAATACAAAAAATGCATAAGCGAAGCAAAAGAAATATCGGAAATTGCAAAAAAGCACGGCATCACCGTCTGTTTTGAATACCACAGAGGCACTCTTACAAGATCTGCCCCTTTTGCAAAAAAGCTGATTGAGGATATTGGGCGCGAAAACGTCCGACTTTACTGGCAACCAAACCCCGAAATATCCCACGAAGAAAATTGCAGGGAGCTTGAAACGGTTTTGCCGTATGTTGTAAACATTCACTGTTTCCATTGGACGTGGGACGGCAAAAATCTGCGTCATCCCCTATCCGAAGGTGTGGGCGAATGGAAAAACTATCTTGCATCGGCACAAAAAGGAAATGTAAAAAACGTTCTTATCGAATTTGTAAAGGACGATGCGCAGGCAAACCTTTTTGACGATGCCGCAGTGCTTTGCAAAATGCTTAAATAACAAAAATTCCGCCGTGCGGGAAAGTTTTTTTAAAAAAACTATTCCGAATGGCGGATTATTTTTTGCATATAATGAGATATAACAAAACCCGGGAGATATGCAATGAACAACTACGAGGGAGCATATTTTGAATATTACAGAGAAAAAGGAATGGATTATGCAAACGATTATCATCTGAAAAAAAGCGAAGGCTCGTATATACATCCCCGTCACCTTATGGCACATTATCGTTATGACGGAAAAACTTTTACGGGAGACGAGGTAAAAATAGGCATAATCACCGCCTTCGGATATGAAGGTGTACAGGAGGATATGGATCTTTTTTGCGAAAAATTTTCGCTTCCCCATACAAAAATTTCGGTTTTCTCGCACGATGGCAAAACGGGAGCTCGCAAAAACGTGAGAAAAAGCTGGGCAACAGAAACGGCGCTTGATCTGCAATGGGCACACGTTTTTGCCCCGTCGGCACAAAAGAAATGCTATTTTTCCCCGTCGGACGACATAAGTGATATTTTTGAAGTGATGAAAAAGGCAGATGAAGAATGTGATATAGTGTCGTTAAGCTTTGGCAAACGGGAATTTGCCAAAAGCGTTGAATACGAAGATTTTTTCAGAGACAGCAAGGCTCTTTTTGTTTGTGCATCGGGAAACAACTGTGCGGTAAACTATCCAGCATCATCAAAATACACCCTGTCGGTCGGCGGAACGAGCGTTTATTTTTATCCCGACGGAGAATGTATCGGAAAAGAGCGTGTATTTGAAAAAAGCGGTTGCGGTCTTGCAAAATACACGGCGATCCCCAACCATCAGGCAAAGGATTCTGTGATCCGCACAAAGTCGGCGTACAGACGGTCTGTTCCCGACATGTGCTTTTTTGCCGACGGAAACCTCGCCTGCCCCGTTTTTGTTTGCGGAAAGCTCGAACGTTGCGTGGGCACCAGCATCGGCGCTCCGTCTGTGGCTGGACTTTGCGCCTGCATTGCGGAAAAAGACCGAAAAATTCTTGAAAAAAAGGCAAGCTACTTTTACGAGCTTGCCGAAAAATGTCATCTTTTCAAAAGACCGCCTGTGTTTTTTGATATCACCTCGGGGCGAATCGGAGAATACGCCGCCGAGATAGGCTTTGATATCTGCTCGGGATTGGGGGTTCCGAATTTTGAAGAAATATTCAGAGCTGTGAATATGCTCGCTTGATCTCGATCATATCGCGAAGGGTTTCGTCGCGCTTTGAAAAATCCCGCAAAAGTGCCGACGGATGATATATGGCGCACATACGAAAAGGACCTTTTTTAAACCAGATGCCGTGTTCTTTGGTTATTCTGAAATCTTCTTTTATCAGCCGTTTTGCCGAAACTCTGCCAAGGCACACGATGATGGATGGGTTGATAAGTTTTGTCTGCTCGCGCAGAAAGCCGATGCACGCTTCTTCTTCGTCAGGTTCGGGATCGCGGTTTTTCGGCGGACGGCATTTGAGAATATTGGCAATATACACCTCGTCGCGGGAAATGCCGACGGCAGAAAGATATTTGTCAAAAAGCTTGCCTGCCGCCCCGACAAAAGGAATGCCCTGCATATCCTCGCTTTCTCCGGGGGCTTCGCCGACAAACATAAGCTTTGCGTTTTTATTACCGACACCGAAAACGGTGTTGGTTTTTGTTTTGCAAAGCGAGCATTTGTCGCACGCGTTGCAGCGCTCTTCCAGCTCCTGCCAACTCATATCCAAAGCCATACTGCCATCCTCCTTTTGTCTTTCTTTTATTTTACACTATTTTTGCGCAAAAAGAAAGGGGTTTTGGCTAAAAAGTACCAAGCATCTTTGAAAGTGCATCATTTTTTGCAAGCAATGTCATGTGCTCGCCGATATATGCAAGATCAGAAGAGGTGGCGTCGTATGTTCTTCCGTGGTCTTTCATAAACGAAAGGTCGGATTTTTCCTTTTCGTTTTTAAGATTTTTCATGTACGACGGCAATTTTCGCGTGTTTTCACAGATAAGTACAAATTCTCCCTTTTCACTGAGATAAAGTGATGTTTTCCCCGAAAAGCCCTTTTCTTTCAGTCTTTCGCAGGCGCAAAACAGGTTTTCCGCACCGTCGCAAAAGCACACCGTACCGATCGAGCATTCTTTTTCGGTTTTTTCGTGCTTTCTTTTTTGCTTTGTAACAAACAGCTCGCATCCCCCGTCGACAGAGGGAAACACGCTGACAGACAGTTTTTCGCTTTGCCATTCAAAGCCGCATTTTTCGCATGCGACAGAAAGGATCTTTCGCATAAGGCACCTGGTTTTTTCATCGTTCCAGCAAAGACCGTTTGCCGAAAGGTTATTTTCGTCAAGCTCGTTTTTTGACAGACTTATTTTTATGTTGCGGTTGTTGATAAGTAAAAAATCCACCTTTTCATACCTCTTTGTGTTTTTGGTTCCACTATCATTATAATACCAACATCACTCTTTTGTCACTGCACAATTTAAGGTAAGAAAGGAAGCGGTTGGGAGGGGAGATGCGCGAAAAACAATTGTTAATTTTTTGACGTAATTTGTTAAAAAAATAATTAACGAACAAATATTGTATCACGTGTAAATATTCGTTCAAAAAGCTTGTCAAAAAGCGATTATCGTCGATTTTTCGGTTGAAATCCGACGGCTTTTGTTGTATAATAAACTTGTAAAAAAATGCGGCATTGCGGCAATTTTTCGTCCTTTTCCGCACATACATAAATATCCATACGAAAGGAAGCAAAGATATGGCAATTACATTTTCCGGCGGTATCCATGTTGACGGATGCAAAGGCACAAAAACCAAAGCAATCGAAAATATGCCCGCCCCCGAATTTGTTGCATTACCCTTGCAGCAGCACATAGGTGCTCCCGTTAAGGCAACCGTTGCCGTTGGCGACAGAGTTACGATGGGTCAGGTTATCGGACGCAACGACAATGCCCTTTCCTGCCCTGTGCACGCAAGCGTTTCGGGAACAGTAGAAAAAATCGAAACAAGAAATTCCTATATGGGCGCAGGAAAAACAGAGTTCGTTATCATCAAAAACGACGGTGAGTACGAGCTGTGCGAATCCATCACCCCCCTTGAAAAGAAAGTTACCGACCTTACCTGCGACGAAGTTATCGACCTTGTGCGCGAGGCAGGTATTTCGGGTATGGGCGGTGCGACCTTCCCCGCTTACGCCAAGATCCAATCGGCTGTCGGCAAGGCAAAGGAGCTTATCATCAACTGTGCAGAGTGTGAACCTTTTATCACCGCCAACCACAGACTTCTTCTCGAGCGCCCCATGGACGTTATCAACGGAGCAAAAATATTGATGATCGCTCTCGGTCTTTCAAAGGCAACCTTTGCCATCGAGGACAACAAGAAAAACGCCGCCAAGGTGCTTGAAGAAAGCCTGCTTGACGACAAGATGTTCTCGGTTAAGCTGCTTAAGACCAAATATCCCCAGGGCGACGAACGCCAGATCGTTTACGCTCTCAACCACGTGCAGATCCCCACGGGCAAACTTCCTGCCGACGTCGGATGCGTTATCTTCAACGCAGAAACCTGCGATGCCATCTACCACGCGGTGGTTGACAGAATGCCCCTTATTGCAAGAACAGTTACCATCGACGGCGACTGTATTGCCGAATCCAAAAACCTGCGCATACCTCTCGGTACTTCCTACCGCGACGTTATTGAATATTGCGGCGGTATCAAGGGCAAGCTTTCCAAGCTTATCAACGGCGGCCCTATGATGGGCAATACCCAGTGGGACCTTGACGGCACGGTAACAAAGGGTACCTCGGCTCTCCTCTTCTTCTCCGACAAATACGAAAAGAAGGCCGCTCCCTGCTGTATCCACTGCGGAAAGTGCGTGTCTGTTTGTCCGATGCATCTGGAGCCTGTTTATCTTGCCCTTTTTGCAAAATCGGGCGATCTTGACAAGTGTCTCGATTACAACCTGATGAGCTGCATGGAATGCGGATCGTGTTCTTTTATCTGTCCCGGAAACGTGCCCATCGTCCAGTATATCCGCGAGGCAAAGGACAAGATCAAGGCAAAGCCGAAACAACAGTGAAATTTTTAATTGAGAGGTAATATTATGGACTTTCTGAAGGTCACATCATCGCCCCATATGCGGCATGAGGACTCGACGCGCATCATAATGCTTGACGTTTTGATCGCCCTTTGTCCCGCGCTTATCTGGGCAGTAATAGTTTTCGGCGCACGTGCGCTGATTCTGACGCTTACTTCTGCGGCGTCATGCGTTTTGTTCGAATTTCTTTATCGTCTGATAGTGAAAAAGCCCTGCTCGGTCGGAGATCTTTCGGCGGCGGTCACAGGTGTGCTGCTTGCATTCTGTCTGCCCGTTTCTGTTCCGCTTTGGCTTCCCGTTGTCGGTGCTTTCTTTGCCATCGTTATTGTCAAGCAGCTTTACGGCGGCATCGGCAAGAACGTTGTAAACCCCGCTCTTGCGGCGCGTGTTTTTCTCTTCCTTGCCTATCCCGACAAGCTCGGCGGCTCGGCTTTCACCATTCCGAAGGCAAGCCTTCCCCTTTTTGGCAACGTAAATCTTACACCCGACGTCGTAGCTTCCGCAACTCCCCTTGCAAAGCTTTCTGAGGGTGCCGCTCCCACAGAAGATATCTTTACACTCTTCCTTGGCGAGCGCGCAGGATGTATCGGCGAAGTATCCATTCTTATGATACTTGCAGGTGCTCTTTATCTTCTCGTAAGAAAGATCATTACATGGCATATTCCCGTGGCGTATATCGTAACGGTTGCCGTTGTTTCCTACATATTCCCTGCCAGCAGTATGGATGCGGTGCAGTGTGTTCTTTGCGAGCTTTGCTCGGGCGGTGTTATGCTCGCGGCATTCTTCATGGCAACCGACTACACCACAAGCCCCGTTTCCGCAAAGGGCAGGATCATCTACGGTATCGGCTGCGGACTTATTACAATGTTCATCCGTAACTGCGGCGGATATCCCGAAGGTGTTTCGTTCGCAATTCTCATCATGAACTGTCTTGCATGGTACATTGACAAGTTCACAAGACCGCGTGTATTCGGAGGTGCAAAGAAAAATGTCAAAAAATAATCAGTCCACACCCGTATACATCATTAAGATAGTGTATCCCCTCGTGGTTATCTGCGCCGTCATTGCCCTTCTCGTTGCGGCTGTCAACTCTGTGACAGCGCCTGTTATCGAAGGCAGAGCAGAAGCAGAAAGAAACGCCGCGATCCAGGCGCTTTTTGCCAACGAAAACGCCGCCATCGACGGCGAAACCACATTTGAAGTTCCCGCGGAACACGCAAAGGTTATTGACAAGATAAGCAAGATCGTGATCTCAAACCCCGAAAATCCCGACCTTGCCCCCGAGCATATCGGATATTGTATTCAGCTTTCACCCAACGGCTTCAAGGGCGCAGTTGATCTTCTTGCCGCCTTTGATACCAACGGTCGCGTTATCGGCGTTGACGTAACCGCCACAAACGACGAAACAAAGGGCTTCGGTACAAGAGTCAACGAGCCCGAATACGAAGGCAAATTCGTTGAAACAGAAGAAAAGGTGCTTCCCGAAACCGTAACAAACGATTACATCATTTCGGGCGCTACAAAAACTTCCAAACCCGTGGCACAGTCGATCATGACCGCAAAGACAGTTCTTTCGGGCATAATCTCCAAAGATCTTGTTGAAGACGGAGCATCGGAAGAAAAAGACGCACAAGCCGAAACCGAGGTCGAGACCGAGGCTGAAACAGAAACCGAAACAGAAAACAAAGAACAGGAGGTTGCGGAATAATGGTTGATATAAAAAAGATGTTTAAAAACGGACTTATCACCGAAAACCCCACCTTCGTTCAGCTTCTCGGTATGTGTCCCACACTTGCCATCACCACAGAGGCTTCCAACGGCGTCGGCATGGGTGTGGCGGTAATTCTCGTTCTTATGCTTTCAAACTTTCTTATCTCTCTTATGAGAAAGTTTATCCCCACTCAGGTGCGCATTGCATCCTACATCGTTATCATCTCGGGCGTTGTAACGGCGATCCAGCTTCTTATCAAAGCATACGTTCCCGCCCTTGACAAGTCGCTTGGACTTTTCATTCCCCTTATCGTTGTAAACTGTATCATTCTCGCCCGTGCCGAAGCTTTTGCTTCCAAAAACGGCGTGCTCCCTTCGGTTCTCGACGGACTTTTCATGGGCATCGGTTTTACCTTTGCTCTGACAATACTTGCCTGCATCCGTGAGCTTATCGGTGCGGGAACACTCTTTGGCTTTGATATTCTCAACCGTTTCGGTTACGAGCCTATCACATTCTTTGTACAGCCTGCGGGCGCGTTCATCACTTTGGGTGTGCTTATTGCGGCGGTTACTGCCATCAGACAAAAAGCCGAAGCCAAGAAAGACAAGGAGGTAGATGACAAATGAGTTTTGCTTCTATTATGGGACTTATCGTCACAGCCATTCTTGCCGAGAACTACATCTTCTCAAAGTTCCTCGGATGCTGTCCTTTTCTCGGTCTTTCCGAAAACCCCTCGAACGCTTTGGGTATGGGTTGTGCCGTTACCTTTGTAATGACACTTTCTTCCCTCATCACAAGCCTTATAAACAAATTCATCCTTGTGGCATTTGATCTTGAATATCTCCAGACGGTCGCTTTCATCCTTGTTATTGCGTCGCTGGTTCAGCTGATCGAAATGTTCTTAAAGAAAATGGTACCTGCCCTTTATTCGGCGCTCGGTATCTATCTGCCCCTTATCACAACAAACTGCGCGATTTTGGGTGCTGCCCTTCTTTGTGTTCAGGAAGGCTACGATCCTTTCACCTCCGCGATCTACGGTTTTGCATCGGGTATCGGTTTTACCCTTGCCATCGTTGTTTTTGCAGGTGTTCGCGAAAAGGTTGCTTTTGCCGACATTCCGAAAGCTTTCAAGGGCTTCCCCATTGCTCTTGTAACCGCAGGACTTCTTGCAATGTCCTTCTCGGGATTTTCGGGTATTACCATCTGACCGCGGCAAAGCAAGAATTTTGAAAGTGAGAAAGGAAAAGGTATAAACAATGTCACAGATTTTAACCGCTTTCGGTTGGTTTGCGGCCATTGCCGCGGTGCTTGGCATAATCCTTGCCATAGCGTCCAAGGTATTCTACGTTGAAACCGATGAAAGAATTGAAAAAATAAAAGAACAACTGCCCGGTGCAAACTGCGGCGGATGCGGATATGCAGGATGCGAAGCTTTGGCGGTTGCCATTGTTGAAGGAAAAGCTCCCGTAAACGCCTGCAACGGTTGTTCGGATGCCGGTGTCAAGGCTATCTCCGAGATCATGGGCATCTCGAGCGATATCAAAACCGTGAGAATGCGTGCACAGGTCATGTGCTCGGGTACAAACGACCTTGCAAAGAAAAAGTTCCTTTACGAAGGTGTTTCGGATTGCTTTGCGGCAAACCGTCTTTCGGGCGGCGACAAAATGTGCCCCAACGGCTGTATCGGTCATGGCACATGTGCTGCTGCTTGTAAGTTTGATGCCATCACCGTTATAAACGGCGTTGCTTCCATCGACTACAAAAAGTGTAAGGCTTGCGGAGCCTGCGTTGCGGCTTGTCCCAAAAAGCTCATCAGACTCGTGCCTGCAGACACTCCCCATTGGGTTGGATGTATGTCGGCAGACAAGGGCGCAGTTACCCGTACATATTGCGACATCGGATGTATCGGATGCAAGCTTTGCGAAAAGAAATGCGAAGCCGGTGCCATCACAGTTAACGGCAACGTTGCAGAGATCGACTATACCAAGTGTACAGGTTGCGGCGTCTGCGAAAGCGTATGTCCCAGAAAGGTTATCTGGTCGGCATACAAAAAGACTCCCGCCGTTGAACAGAAAACAGAAACTGTTGAAAAGGCATAAAGTCTTAAAAACAAAAAAGCGGTCTGCAAAAGCTTTCTTCTCATACGGATGTTTTGAATATCCCATGAAAAAAGCCTGTTGACAAATGCTAAAAAACAGACAGTATGGCGTAATACCATACTGTCTTTTCTTTTTCAAAATCAACGGCGGCGGAAAGATCAACGCATCTATGCCGATGTTTTGTTAATATAGAATTTTTCATAATTATATTGTATAATCAGTTCAATAAGGACGATCGATAAATAAGAATTTCCTTGATGTTTTTATTACCGATGAGACACAAAAAACTACCGAACAGACAAAAATCAACATTTCTTCTTTTTTATTTGCTATTATTGGTATTGTAAATGAAAAAGGAGAATGATATATATGCAAGCGATCAAAACAAACAAGCTTGTCAAGCGGTACAAAAATCTGACCGCCGTTGACAGTTTGGATTTAGAAATTCAGCAGGGCGAATTGTTTTCACTTCTCGGTGTGAACGGCGCCGGAAAGACAACGACAATAAAAATGCTTTCCTGTCTGACAAAACCTACGGATGGGGATGCTGTTGTGGGCGGATACAGTATTACAAAGCAACCCGAAAAGATAAAGCGGCTGATTGGTGTATCGCCGCAGGAAACCGCGGTTGCCCCAAATCTTTCGGTGAAAGAAAATCTTCAGTTGATCTGTGGCATACACGGATTTTCAAAAGAAAAAACAAAAGAAAAGATAAAAGAACTTGTTGAAAAGTTTTCTTTGGATGATGTTCTTTTGAGAAAGGCCGACAAATTATCAGGTGGCTTGAAACGCCGTGTCAGCATCGCCATGGCACTGATAAGCGAGCCACAAATTCTGTTTTTAGACGAGCCAACCATAGGTCTTGACGTGATTGCAAGGCACGAGCTTTGGGAAACGATCCGCGCATTAAAGGGCAACATAACAATTATTCTGACCACACATTACATGGAAGAAGCGAAGACTCTTTCTGACCGCATCGGAATTATGAAAAGCGGCAAGCTCCTTGCCGTGGGAACCGTAGACGAATTGAACGCAAAAGCGAATACAAATAACTTTGAAGACGCGTTTGTTTCCATAGTAAAGGAGGGTGTGATATGAGAATGATGACTTTTGCCAAGCGATGTGCCAAGGAGATCCTGCGAGATCCGATAAACCTTGGTTTCGGGTTGGGATTCCCCTTGGTTTTGTTGGTGCTATTAAGCGCTATTCAGGCAAACATTCCTGTAAACCTGTTTGAGATCAACACACTTACTCCGGGAATCACAGTGTTTGGGCTGTCGTTTATGACATTGTTTTCGGCAACTCTGATCGCGAAAGACCGCGAAAGCGCCCTTTTGCAAAGATTGTACACGTCTCCCCTTACGGGGGCGGACTTTGTTATGGGCTATATGCTTCCGATTCTGCCCATTGCAATAGGCCAGACCGTGATCTGTTATTTGTTTGCGATCCCCTTGGGGCTCGAAATCAGCGCAAATATTGTTTATGCCATAATTGGCGTAATCCCAATGGCAATTTTTAACATTGCGCTCGGACTTTTATGTGGCAGTGTTTTAAACGTCAAGCAGGTTGGGGGCGTTTGCGGAGCACTGCTCACCAATCTTTCCGCTTGGTTTTCGGGTGTTTGGTTTGATTTGAATCTTGTAGGCGGTGCTTTTAAGAAAATAGCCAATGCGCTTCCGTTTGTTCACGCGGCAGAACTGGAAAAAGCATTATTCAACGGAAATTTTGAGGGCGCAGTTTCACATATCCTGCCGATCATTCTTTATAGTGTGCTTATAACGGTGGTAGCTGTGTTCTGTTTCCTTGTGCAAATGAAAAAACAGTAAGGACTTGAAGTGATGAAGTACAAGCTTATTATTGACAAAAATGCAGACGAGGAGATCATAGCAATCGTTCACGAACCCTCCTCTCTGACACAACAGATCGAAAACCTTGTCTGTAACTATGCGGGCGAAAAGAGCATTATGGGATACAACGATGATGAGATGCGGAAACTGGAGTTTTCGGCGATCGAATGTATTACCGTAATCGACAGAAAAGTGGTTGCCATTGACACCGACGGCAAACATTATTGGCTCAAAGACAGACTTCGTGATTTGGAAGAAGTTTTGCCCTCCTATTTTATCCGCATAAACAAATCCACCCTTGCCAACGAACATTGCATCAAGAGATTTGATGCAGTATTCAGCGGTGGCGTAGACGCCGTGTTTCGGTGCGGATATAGGGAATATGTTTCGAGGCGTTGTTTTGCGGAAATCAAAAGGAGGTTTGACAGAATATGAAAAAGTTTGTTTTGGAATTTTTGCATCGCGGCTTGATCGCCGCCGGTTTTGGCCCGATTGTTTTGGCTGTTGTATATATAATTTTGCAACAGACCGCCACCGTTGAAACTCTGTCTGTAAATCAGGTTTGCATCGGTATATTTTCGATCACGGCTCTTGCCTTTGTTGCGGGTGGTATGAATGCCGTTTATCAGATCGAACGGTTGCCGTTGATGGTGGCAATTCTGATTCACGGCGGAACTCTGTATCTCGGATATCTTGGTGCTTATCTTCTCAACGATTGGCTTGATTTCGGCGCAGCGCCGATTATAGTATTCACGGCAATTTTTATTGTGGGCTATGTCGTTATTTGGGCAATTATTTATTCGATCACCAAGACAAATACAAAAAAGCTCAACGAAAGTCTGAAGAAAAAGAAAGGACAGACAGCCGAAACTGTCCGTCCCATTTCCAAGACGCCGCCTTACGATAAAACACCCTTATGATAAACGGCGTAAAGCGGATCGATTGATTTTATATCCTTTTATACAGTTCCCGTAACTCTTAATGTTGCAACACCGGGAGTTGTGACCCATCTGCCCAAGTTATCAAGCGCAAAGGTTGCGGCAGGGACTGTAATGGCGCCTGCCGTTGTGGCAAATTCGCCGGTTGCCGCGTTGTAGGTGTAATCGGTGGGGGCAAGTGTCTGACCGTCGAGAGTTACAACAAGATTTGAAAGAACGGGATCAAAGTTGTCGCTGACAACAACGTTGTCCTGAACGGTTGCGGGTGTGTTGCCCGAATTCTGAATAACGAAGGTGTAGGTTATCTGTCCGTCCTCAAAGATGGTTTCGGGATAGACAGATTTTGAAATGGTAAGCGCGGGCTCGCTATCCGCCAGGGCGGTTGCCGTAGCGGTGACGGGAATAGAAATGCTTGCCCCCGCAACAGAAGCCTCGTTTGTAATGGTGGCACCCTCGCTGATGGGTGCAAAGGCGTTTACGGAAGCTTCATAGATGAGAATAACGTTGCCGTTTGCAGGCACTGTGATGCCCGAAAAAACGACGGGAGGACCCTGTGTTACCGCAGGTGCCGTTGCAGGCACACCGTCGGAATAAAGGCGCACTGTGCCATCTACATAGTCAAGCGGATAAACGGTGGCACCCGCCTGTGTGGTATATGCGCCGAGATTGTCTGTGACGCTGATGCCCGTTATGGGAGTAGATGCGGAATTTATGATGCTGATAACGTAGGTCAGTGTGTCGCCTGCCGAGTAGGTTGAATCAAGGATGGTTTTCGTTGCCGAAATCGCATCGACGATCTCGCCCGTTACGACGTTGGAATTTGTGACCTGACCGTTGTAGGAAAGTGTTGCTGTGTTGTTGAAAGTTGCCATCTGTGACATCCTTTTTCGGTATTGAGAGCTTTTTTGCGCTCTCGATACAGTATATGAAGCGCAAGAAAATGTGACACTGCACTATATCTGTTTCTTTTGTATTCACCAACCATTTTGCATATTCGACAACAACCTGCTTTTTTGTTGACAAAACGCAGATACTGTGCTACAATGAAATCACAATAATTCTTTCAGAGGTGCAAACAATGGATCAGCAAAGAATAGATATGTTTATGGTGACACACCAAAAATATTTTCCCGTTGATAAAATCCCCTACATAAGAGAACAACTTCGTTATGCCGACGAAAACAAGCTGATGCTTCTTAACATGGTAGAATACAAAGATCCGACGGTTATGCTTATTGTTTCTATTTTTTTCGGATATCTTGGAGTGGACAGATTTATGCTCGGAGACATAGGCATGGGCGTGCTTAAGCTTTTGACCGGAGGCGTGTGCGGAATTCTTGCGATAATAGACTGGTTTTCCATAAGCGACAAGACGAAAGAAAGCAACTTTTCGAGCATCGAGAGCATTCTTGTGCGCGCAAACACAGCTGCAAACACCGCCACAAGCACTTCCTTCTGCGGCTACTGCGGAGCCGCCATCCCGTCAAACACCGCTTTTTGCCCCGCGTGCGGAAAGCAGCTTAACTACAAGCAGTGAAAAAATCGGTTAACCGGTTGAAAAACGCAACAAAACATAATTCCGACATTTTTGTATTTGTCGGGGTTCTGCTTGGTGTTTTCGTATTAAAACTTTTGGGTATAAATTGCGTCATTTACGAAATATTCGGTTTCAGATGCCCGACCTGCGGAATGACACGAGCGCTTGTTTCGCTTGCAAGGCTTGATTTTTCGGGATATCTCTGCCACAACGCATTTGCACTGCCTGTTCTCGTCGCTTTTTTGCTTTTGGTTTTTAACAAAAGGTTGGGAAAGCACAGAAAGGTGTGGATGGCGGCGGCTTTCGTTATCCTTGCCGCAAATCTCGTTTACTACCTGACGCGCATAATATAAGAAAACCGCCGACATAATGTCGGCGGTCTTTTTGTTTCTATGAAAATTATACGCCAATCAACTCGTCACAGGAAATGCCGAAAATTTCAGCAAGAACTTTAAGCTCGATATCCGTGACAAATCTCTCTCCGCTTTCAATACGCTGTATGGCATTTTTGTCCACGTCTATTCCCTTTATCTGAAGCTGTTCTGCAAGAATACGCTGTGACATTTTCGGTACACGCTGTTTTCTCAACCGATAGACATTTTCACCGCAAATATTGTTTCTTCCGTTTTCTGACTTATTTTTAAACATAAATTACCTCTTTTTGACATTTAGTGCTTGACAAATTTATATTATCATGCTATAATGCAAATAATGACATTCGCTAAATGTCAATCGCGAAAAGGAGGATTAAATTATGTTTCCAACAACCGGAAAATTTCTCAAATCCATTGCTGTAATATTCACTATTGTAGGAATTGTATTCACTTTAATTCTTGGTATACTCGCCATGTGCTCTGTTTCGCACGCTTATGGCGTTGATAGTAGCATGTCAATTATTATGGGCTTTTTTGAAATGATTCTTAGCATAGGTGCAATCTGGGTCGCAGGTTACGTTATTTACACCATAGGTATTATTTCCGAAAACACTGAAAAAACCCCTGATATCTCAGACTCACCCGTATCGGATATGTATTGTCCTCTCTGCGGAGCAAAAATCCCGTCTGATTCTGTTTTCTGCCCCGAATGCGGAAAGCAGATCACATAAATTTACAGAACAGCAAAAAATGCCGATGAAAATCGGCATTTTTTGTTATGAAAAAACCGCCGACATAATGTCGGCGTTTTTTTTATCTTATTCGGAAATTATTCCTGTCCGCAGGTGGAGCAATCGTCGTTGCAGCCAACGCAGCATTCGGGCATATCTTCGTCATCGTCGTATTCATCGTCGAATTCGTCGTCATACTCGTCGTCGCCGTAAAGGTCTGCTTCAACGTCGCCGAGGTCTTCGTCGAGCTCGTCTGCGAAGTCGAAGAGAGTATCGAGATCGTCTTCGATCTCGGAAACTTCTGCTGTAAGATCGTCGAGAATGTCAACGATGAGAGAGAGAAGCTTGCCTTCCTTGGTGGTGGTATCGAACTCCATGCCTTCCATTACGCCTTTAAGGTGTGCTACCTTTTCTGTTGTTGTCATAAACCACGCCTCACTTTCTTAAATTAAGGTTAAATTACTTGTTGTTAACTCTTTCAACGTATTCGCCGGTTCTTGTGTCGATCTTAAGAACGTCGCCGATGTTGATGAAGAGGCTGACCTTGATTGTCGCGCCTGTTTCAAGAGTTGCGGGCTTGAGAGTGTTGGTTGCTGTGTCGCCCTTGATACCGGGTTCTGTTTCGGTTACTTCGAGTTCAACGAAGATGGGGGGTTCAACTGCAAAAACCTTGCCCTTGTAGGACACGATCTTACAAGTTTCGTTTTCCTTAACGAACTTGAAGTTGTCGGAAAGAGCGTCTGCACCGATGGGCATCTGCTCGAAGCTTTCGAGGTCCATGAAGTAGTAAAGATCGCCGTCGTTGTAGAGATACTGCATATCTCTTCTTTCAACGAACGCCTGCTGAACCTTTGCTGTGGGGTTGTAGGACTTTTCGATTACACCGCCTGTGATAACGTTGCGAAGCTTTGTACGAACAAAAGCCGCACCCTTACCGGGCTTTACATGCTGGAATTCAACGACCTGAAGAACCTGGCCGTCTTCTTCAAATGTTACACCGTTTCTGAAATCGCCTGCTGAAATCATTTATGTTTCCTCCAAAAAAATATTTTCAAATCGCTTTTTGGCATTCTATGCCTTATAGCAATAACAGTATACTATACTATTATAATATCTTTTGTGCTGTTTGTCAAGTTTTTATAGCCATTTTCAGTCAAAAATACTATATCTTCTATGCGAACACCGCATTTTCCTTCGATATATATGCCCGGTTCGACGCTCAAAACGGCACCGACGGGGATTTTTGACTCTTCTCTGGGACTGAAATTGGGACATTCGTGTATTTCAAGTCCCAGCGAATGACCTGTGCTATGGCCAAAGCATCCCTTATAACCTGCGTCATAGATCAGATCGCGCGCCGCAGAGTCAACCTCTTTTCCGCAAACTCCGCCATGTATTTTTGAAAAAGCCGCCTCCTGCGCCGCAAGCACAGTGTCGTATATCTTCATCATTTCTGCAGTGGGTTTTCCGACACACAGAGTTCTTGTCATATCCGAGCAATATCCGTCAAATCTTGCACCGAAATCAAGGGTGAGAAAACCGTCCGAAACCACCGTTTCGTCAGGCTCTCCGTGGGGCATTGACGATTTTGCGCCCGAAACGCAGATCGTGTTGAAAGCAAGCCCCGATGCACCATTTTTGCGCATAAAAAATTCAAGCTCAAGGGCAATCTCTGTCTCGGTCATACCGCGCTTTATGAAACGGCGGATGTGGTCAAAGCCAAGGTCGGTTATTCTCTGCGCCTCGACAATACGCGAAAGCTCGTGGTCGTCCTTCTGCGCCCTTAAAAGCTCGATCATGTTCTCGGCAGGCACAAGCTCCGCAACGGCCGAAAAGTCGTTTTTCAAGGATTCAAACGCCTTGCAGGTGGTTCTGCAATTCTCGTAAAGAAGGCGCGTCGTCTTATCCTCTGCCAAAAGTGCGCAAACGATATCTTTGCGCGAAACGTTTGCTTCAACGATCCGCATATCTTTTGCGGTTTTGCCATAATTGCGGGCAATTTTTGCCTTTTCAAAATATCGAAAATCAAGGGCAAGAACACAAGTGTTCTTTGAGATATACATATACCCTGCCGACGAGGCAAAGCCCGAAAAATATCGGCGGGATATATCGTCGGTGACGAGAAGCGCCGTGTCGGAAGGCAGTTTTTCTCTGAGTTTTTCTATTCTCAAATCAAAGTTGTTCATCCCGTCACCTCATTTTCCAAGATAACTGAGATATTCTTTTTTCATCTTCAAGGCATCTTCTGCCATCGTTCCGTTTGATTCGCAGATGATGGTGGGGCAAATTCCGAGATCCGCAATTGCTTTCATCAACGGCTCAAAATCGGGGCCATAGTTTACATCCTCAAAAGTGAGATGACGTTTTTCTCCGCCGTTTGTATATTCGATCTTTGAAAAATGGCAATGAAGATTTTCTGCCACCTCTGCACCACAGGCAGAGGAAATTCTGTCGAACACCGATTTATACTCGTCGGCAGTCGGAAAAACTCCGCCCTGCTCGCGGGCATTCATGTGCCCGAAATCAACCACGGGAACCACCGTTTTGTCAACGCTGCACATTTCGAGCACCTCATCAAGGGTGCCAAGCTGGTTGACCTTGCCCATCGTTTCAATACCGAGCTTAAAACCGTAAAGCTCGTTTTCGGAAAGCACGCCAAGGGCATGATATATGGCATCCTTGGCATACTGAAGAGCAACGGCGCGGTCAAGCTTTGCCGTGCTTCCCGCGTGGATGACCATAAGCTCGCCGCCCATGGCGTTAAGAGCCTGTGCCGACGCCACGATATAGCGTGCACTTCCCTTTCTCTTTTCTTCATCGACCGACGAAAGGGATATATAATAGGGTGCGTGGATCGAAAGCTTTATATCGTGCTCTCGCGCCGCTTCCCCGATTTTTCTGAAAGTATCAACAGATGCCGCAACGCCGTTGCCTGCCTCGTATTCATAGGCATCAAGCCCGAATTCGCGGACAAATTTCGGAGCGTCCACAGTGCTTTTATAGCCTGCGGCATAGAAGCTTTCGGAGTTTCCGCCCGGTCCGAACATTGCCTTTGCTGTCATTTGCTCTTCACCTCTTTTTTGTGTTTTTTGTGATACGCCGCCACAAACGGCTTTTCACAAGCTCTTTTAAATCTGAAAAATGCGTTTTGCAAGTCTTTTATCGGAGAAACGAGTACGCCGATACAACCGGCACGATGTGCGGCAAGAACGTCGGTGAAAATCTGATCGCCAACCCCCGCGCATTCTGACGGTTGTAACGAATGGGCGCGCATTGCTTCCTTGTAGTATTTTGCCGAGGGTTTGCCTGCATCGGCAAAAAAAGGAAATCCTGTGCGCGAAGCATATTTTTCCACTCGTTCTTTGTGATTGTTTGAAACAAAGGCGACGCTTATGCCGACTTTTTCAAGGTCCGAAAACCACGAAAGGTTTTTTTCGATCGGATATTCATCGTCGTAGGTAACGAGTGTGTTGTCGATATCAAGCAACAAAAGCTTTATACCGCGGTCGGTGAAAAACGAAAGCGGTATGTCATACACTGTTTCGCAAATAAGTTCCGGTATCAAAAGAGCCATGGCTTCTCCCATATCAAAAAATTAAAAAATCGGGCTGCCGCAGAATATGCAGCAGCCCATGGTCATAAACCTTTTAGCTTATGCTTCTGTTTCTTCAGCGGCAGGAGCTTCCTCAGCTACCTCTTCAGCTGCTTCTTCGGGAACGAGAAGAGCCTTGATGGAAAGGCTGACCTTCTTGTTTTCTTCGTCGATAGCAGTGATCTTTGCGCTTACTGTTTCGCCAACAGAAAGAACGTCTGCAGGCTTCTGGATCTTCTGTTCGCAGATCTGAGAAATGTGGATAAGACCGTCAACGCCGGGAACGATTTCAGCGAATGCGCCGAAGGGCATGAGGTTTACGATCTTAACTTCTGCTACGTCTTCAACTGCATACTTGCTCTTGAAGATTGTCCAGGGGTTTGTTTCCTCTGTCTTGTAGCCGAGAGAAATTCTCTTCTTTTCAACGTCAAGTGCCTTAACGAATACGTCGATGGTATCGCCTACCTTAACAACGTCGGAAGGATGCTTGATGTGCTTCCAGGAGAGTTCGGTGATGTGAACCATACCGTCAACTCCGCCGAGATCAACGAATGCGCCGTAAGCTGTCAAAGACTTAACAACACCGCTGTATGTCTTGCCAACTTCTGCTGTTTCCCAGAACTTTGTCTGAAGAGCCTTTCTTTCCTCGCGGATAACAGCTCTCATCGAGCCAACCGCTCTTCTTCTCTGTTCGTTGATGTCGATAACCTTGATTCTGCCAACTTCGCCAACGAGCTTTGCAAGATCCTCTTCGGAAGGAGCGTTTTCGCTTCTGGGAAGAGTTGTGTGGGATGCGGGAACAAATACTCTGTTGGGACCTGCCTGGAAGATAACGCCGCCTCTTACAGCCTCTACAACTTTACCGTCGAGAACTGTTGCGTTTTCGTAAGCTTCCTTGAGCTCGTTCCAGTTTTTGTCAACGTCCATGCGCTTCTTGGAAAGCGAAACGATTCCTTCAGCGTCATTGAACTTAACGACTACAACATCTATCTTATCGCCAACCTTGAAGTTTTCTTCAACTTTGAAGCTGGGGTCGAAGCTGAGTTCCGAATAAGGAATAATACCTGTATGCTTGATGCCGAGATCGACATGAACCTCAGTCTGTGTAACCGAAGTGATGACTCCCTGTACCCTTTCTCCTGCTCTGATAGATCTGTACGACGCGTTGAGCATTTCCTCAAAGGTCATAGTGTCCTTGATCACAGGGTTTTCGTTTTCTGTTGTTGCATCAGAATTGATTACGATTTCATTTGCCATTCTGATTTTTACCTCCTCTATTATATCATCAGGCGTGGAAGCGCCTGCTGTTATTCCTGCGGTGAAATTTCCGCAAAAATTGCTACTGAAAATTTTGCCGATTTCGTCAAAGGGAACATCTTCCGCGGTCTCCGCGAAATATGTATGCTTGCACAGCGACGAGCATATCTCGTAAAGCTTTTTTGAGTTGGAGCTTTTTGCGGCTCCCAGCACGAGCATGACGTCGGAAGTGGATGCAAGCTTTCCCGCTTCGATCTGCCTGTTTTCAGTCACACTACATATTGTACCAAATATTTTCGGATTTGTATATAGTTTTTTTATGAATTTTTGGCAATTTTCAAACTTTTTTAGTTTAAAAGTTGTCTGACTGACGAGAACAGGGCCGTTTTTTTCATCATTCGGGATATTTCGGCAGGTTTCTTCAAGCTCGTTTTCGTCCGAGCAGATAAAAACTTCGCCTCTTGCATAACTTTTTATACCCTCGACCTCAGGGTGATTTTTGTCACCGATGATGATCGTGGGGATATCGGGTGCCGAATTTTCCGAAACTATATTGTGTATTTTCTTAACGAAAGGACAGGTCGCATCGACAAAACGAAGTTTCCTTTCGGAAAGAAAGTCTGATATTTCTTTTTTAAGTCCGTGGGCGCGTATGACAAAAACCGCATCGGGATACTTGTTTGCAACCGCCTCGATGTCGGTTTCTTCGCAGATATTGACGCCCTTTTTTTCAAGTCTTTTAAGGTAGGTGGGATTGTGGATCAGCTCGCCCACCGTATAGATATGCTCATTACCCTCTGCAATAAGCTTTTCTACAACGTCCACCGCACGCCGAACACCAAAGCAAAAGCCCGAGTTTTCGGCAAGCACTACTCTCGAATTACTTTTTCTTTTCAAAGTGTTCGGTGTAGCATTCATCATAAAGATCACATATCCTGTCAAAAATTATTTGGGATGCTCTTTCGAATTCCGCCTTATCCCCCTCGACAAAGCAAAGCTCGTCGAATTTGATGGGAGCGCCGATAACGACAAAGGTCTTTCCGAAAAACGACATCTTGCGTTTTTTGTTGACGATGGCAACGGGGATAATATCACAATGCGCACGATAAGCACACATTCCCGTGCCGCCCTTTACGGTGGTGGTGCGGGGGCTTACTCCGCGGCAACGGGTACCCTGAGGAAAAATGCCTACACATTCGCCGTTTTGAACAAGCTCTATGGTGGTCTTTATCGCCTTTATATCTCCGCCCTTGCGGTTTACGGGAAAAGCGCCCAAAGCTTTGAAAAAGACGCCGAGAAGCGGGATCTTAAAAAGCTCTGCCTTTGCCATAAACTTTACCTGTCTTTTTTTAAGGCAGGCGCCGAGCATGGCAGGATCCCACAACGAAGAATGGTTGGCACAAACGAGATGTCCGCCCTTTTCGGGTTCGTTCTCGAGTCCAATAACCTTTACTCTGAATATGATTTTTATAAGTACTGCCAGACAATGGTGGCAGAAAGCGTAAAATTTTGTCATGACAGCTTTTCCTTTATTATTTCGAGTGCTTTTTTTACAGTCTGCGGAATATCAAGGCCGGTGTTATCAAAAACAACGGCGTCTTCTGCAGGAACGCAGGGGGCAACTTCTCTTGAGCTGTCGTTTTTGTCGCGAAGAACCATATCGGCATACACTTCCTCGAAGGTGACGTTTTTGCCCTTGGCGTTAAGCTCAAGCATTCTTCTGCGGGCACGCTCTTCGGGATGCGCCTGCATAAAGATCTTTACCTGAGCGTCAGGCAGGATCACCGTGCCGATATCTCTGCCGTCCATGATAACGTTGCTTTTCTTTGCAAAGCTTCTTTGCATATCAAGAAGAAAAGCGCGCACCTTGGGCAGAGCGGAAACGGCAGAAGCATACATGGAAGCCTCGGGGGTGCGGATAAGCTCGGACACGTCCTCGTCCGAGAGGAATATCTTCTGGGCACCGTCCTCCCACTTGAGCGAAATATCAATATCCGCAAAACGCGCCGAAAGCGCCTCTTCGTCGTGGGGGTCGATGGAATTTCTCTTTGCAAAAAGACCTACTGTGCGATAGATGGCACCCGTATCAACGTATACGTAGCCAAGCTCCTTTGCAAGTCCCTTGGCAAGAGTGCTTTTTCCCGAACCGGAGGGACCGTCGATGGCGATCTTTATTGTTTCAGACATTTGTGTAACCTTCCTCGTTTACTTTTTGGGCGGCGTCGATTGCCGCAAGGTATGCAGTTGAAAAGGCGATCTGCAGATTGAATCCGCCGGTGTATCCGTCAACGTCAAGCACCTCGCCGACAAAATACAGTCCGCCCGCTTTTTTGGATTCCATGGTCGATGGGTTGATCTCGCTCGTCTTTACGCCGCCGCGGGTGATTATCGCTTCAGAAATGGGACGGAAGCCCGAAATGTCCACAGAAAAATTCTTTAAAAGCGCAATTATTTCAGCTCTCTGCTTTTTAGTGATGGAATTGACCTTTGTATCGGGAGAAATGCCCGATCTTTCGGCAAAAACGGGTATCAGCTTTGTGGGAAGCAAAAGACCGAGAACGTTTTTGTAATCTTTGTTTTGATTTTTTGAAAAATCCGAAAGAAGTCTGTCGTCAAGCGTTTTTTCATCAAGCGCAGGCTTGAGGTCGATGTGCACGCTGTATTCGGACGGATCGTTTTCGATGTGCGCCGATGCGGAAAGCACGAGCGGACCGCTGAGACCGAAATGGGTGAACAGCATTTCGCCAAGCTCGCTGAAAACGGCTTTTCCGTTCGCTTTCTTTTTCAGCGAAAGGGTGACGTTGCGAAGCGAAAGCCCCTGCAACCTTTTGCAAAACTGATCTTGCGATACCAGAGGAACAAGGCTTGGAGAAAGCTCGGTGACGGTGTGACCGGCGGTTTTTGCAAACTCATAGCCGTCGCCGTCAGAGCCTGTGACGGGATAAGAAAGACCTCCCGTTGCTATTATGACGTAATTTGTTATGTATTCGTTCCCGTCGGCATCGAAAATTTTTGATATTTTTTCGTTTTCGATAACGATGTTTTCTATTTTTTTGTTGATAATACGGCAATTGCCGCCTTTAAGCGTTTCTTTGAGACAACGCAGTATATCAAGGGCTTTGTCGGACACGGGAAAAACTCTGCCGCCGCGCTCTGTTTTAAGCGGTGTGCCGCGCGATTCAAAAAATTCCATAACCTTCTCGGGCGGAAAAGCCTTGAAGGATGCAAACATAAACTTGCCGTTGCGCGGGATGTTTTTCATAAAATCCTCGCGGTTGCAGTTGTTGGTGAGGTTGCATCTGCCCTTGCCGGTTATCAGAAGTTTTTTTCCGAGATAGGCATTGTCAAAAAACTGTTCGGATGCGATCTTTTTTTCGGAGGCGTTTTTTTCAAAAAGAACCACCTTTGCGCCGGCATCCCGTGCAATGCACGCCGCCATAAGGCCTGCGGCACCTCCGCCGACGATACACACCGAATCTCTTATGTCAATCGGTTGTTTTTTCATATACTTCGTACTCGTCCCATATTTTTTCAAGCGCGTGAAGATGATCGGAAAGCTCGTCTTTTTTGTTCATCGACACCGCAACGATAAGTGCGTTGATTATGCTGAGAGGCGCCACCAGCGAATCGACAAACGACGCCATATCGCTCTTTGCGATAAGGGTGCAGTCGGCTTTGGTGGCAATGGGCGAAGATTTGCTGTCGGTAAGCGCCAGAATGTTTGCCTCGCGCTTTTTTGCAAACTCGATGGCGGTTTTCGTTCTTTTGGAATAGCGCGGAAAGCTTATTCCCACAAGGACGTCGCCCTTTGAAATATGCATCAGCCTTTCAAACATTTCGCCGGTGCTGGCCACGTCAAGATGGGTGACGTTGCCGAGGATGATGTTGAGATAGTAGGCAAAAAACGACGAAAGCATGGAGGCAGAGCGTATGCCGATGATATAGACGTTTTTGGCTTCTGTTATCATTTTTACTGCTCGGTCAAAATCTTCCTTGCTGGCCTCTTCAAGAGTGAGGCGGATCTTGTCGGCGTCGCTGTTCATGATCTTTGACATGACGTCGCCGCCCGACATAAGGCTGTCTGCCGCGGCAACTCGCTGGACAGAGGTCATGCTGGTGCGGATGAGATCCTTAAGCGACTTTTGCATTTCGGGATAGCCTTTAAATCCCAGCTCTATGGCAAATCGGACAACGGTGGATTCCGAAACTCCCGTGACTGTACCGAGCTTTGTGGCAGTAAGATACGCCGCCGAATCGGGGTGATCGATTATATACGCCGCGATCATCTTATGGCTTTTTGACATTTTCGGCATATGCTCGCGGATAGTTTTTATAAGATCTGTCTTCACATTCGTCACCTCTTCCTTCGCTTTTTGTGCCACCTTATATTATTGCATTTTTTCGCCGAAAAGTCAAGGGCAAGAAGCAATAAATTATAAATAAATAATTTATGCTTGATTTATGTGCAAAAATATTTATAATTAGAATAACAAAACAATATCGGGAGATCATAAATATGCTGAATATACACGTAAAAAAACTTGACGAAAAGGCAACAATTCCCACCCGCGGTTCGGAATATGCCGCAGGCTACGACCTTTATGCCTGCATTGACAGCGACGTTACTATTGCCCCCCACACCACCGTAAAGATCGGAACGGGACTTGCCATTGCCGTGCCCAACGGATATTTCGGTGCCATCTTTGCCCGTTCGGGACTTGCGGCAAAAAGCGGTTTGCGTCCCGCAAACTGCGTGGGGGTTGCGGATTCCGACTATCGCGGCGAATACATCGTGGCTTTGCACAACGATTCGGATGAGAATCGCACCGTCTGTTGCGGCGACAGAATCGCTCAGCTTGTGATAATGCCTTTTCTTGCCGTGGATTTTGTCGAAGCCGCAGAGCTTGATGACACCGAGCGCGGCGACGGAGGATTTGGCAGTACGGGAAAATGATCCCATATCTTACATAACAATACCGAATAGTTTGCTTTTTTCTGCATAGACTTATTGTGTGACAAAATCTATCTGAAAAAAGGAATACAAAAATGAAAAAAGCCATTATTCTTGCCGGAGGCCGCGGCACCCGTCTTGCCCCCATAACCGACGGCATACCAAAGCCGCTGGTGCCTTTTTTGGGCAAAAGCCTTCTCGAACGGATAATTGAAAAGCTTGCAGGGTGCGGTATTGATAAAATAATGATAACCACAGGCTACCGCTCGGATATGATACGAAACAAGATCGGTCATAATCTTTGCGGTGCCGACATCGAATATCTTGAAGAAAAAACACCGCTGGGCACCGCCGGCGGTCTTGTTTTTTCCCGCGATATCCTGGGGCTTTCGGAAAACGAAGATTTTCTTGTGATATCGGGCGATTGCGTTTGTGATTTCAATCTTTTGAAAGCCCACGAGGCGCACCGAAGAAACGGTGCCGACGCCACCGTTATCACAAGCGAATGTGACGATCCCCTTGAATACGGAGTGGTGCTTTCAAAAAGCGGCGGACTTATCACAGCTTTCAACGAAAAGCCTTGCTGGTCGCAGGTGGGATCCTGCCGTGTGAACACGGGAGTTTATATTCTCTCGTCAAAAGTAATTGAGCTTGTGCCCAAAAACGTGCCGTTTGATTTTTCAAAAGATCTTTTTCCGCTGATGCTAGATAGGGGCATGAAGCTTTACGAGCACAACGATCGCGGATATTGGTGCGACGTGGGAAACATCGAAAGCTATTACAAATGCTGCATAGATGCGCTGAACGGCAAAATTTCGGATTTTCCCATCGAGCAAAAAAGTTTTTCCGACACAAGCGGAATAAAGATCACACCACCCTGCTATATCCCCCACGACGCATCTGTTGAAAAGGGAGCCGAGATAGGTCCCAACGTCATACTTTCTTCCCGATGCTATGTCGGCAAAAACTGCGTAATTGCAGGAAGTATTCTTCACTCGGGCGTAAGGGTGTGCGAAAACAGCCGTGTGGAGGGGGCGGTTATCTGCGAAAACGCCGTTGTCGGAAAACGCTCGAACATCTGTGGCGGAAGCGTTGTTGCAAAGGGAGTAAAGCTTTCGGCATGCTCGTATATTCCGTCAAACACCAAGGTTACGAAAAGCACCGAAAAAGAGGACGCCGATTTCTTTTCGAAAAAAGACGGATATTTTGATTTTGAACAAGGTATTCTTCTCGGACAGGCCGATGCGTTTGAAGCAAAAGAACACGAATGTGTGATGCTGGGTAAAGTTCTTTCCGACACGGTGGGAAAAGGCACGCGCACTGGTGTGATGTATGACGGCAGCGACACAGCACGGGCGTTTTCGACAGCCCTTACCACAGGGCTTGAACGCGGAGAATCCGAAATATACGATTTTGGCGAGGGGTTTGAAAAGCTGGCAAAATTTCAAAGCTTGTTTTTCGGTGCCGACTGTTTTGTTTTTGTTTTCAAGGACGGCAATTCCGAAAACGTTTTTGCCCGACTTTTTAACAGAAACGGACTTTGCCCCTCTCACGATTTTGAAAGAAGGTTTTCTGCCGCCATGCAAAACGAAAGTTCTCACGAAAACCGCCCCATCCCGCAAAAGCGCACCGTCATGGCGGATTCTCAAAACTACTATTACTGTGAAATACTCGACAACCTGAAAGCCTATGCCGCCCAAAATGTCATATCGGGCAAAAAGCTGGGATTTTGCGACGAAAGCTTTGACGAAACCGAGCTTTTGAAAAAAGCTTTTTGTCGGCTTGGCGGAAAGTGTATTTCAAAAAAAGAAGCGGTTGAGGAAAGCGTTCCCTTTGTGTGCTACGATCGGGAAAACGGAGTTTTTGTAAACCAGGGCAACTACTCTCTTGACAAATATCATATCACCGCCGCCATTTTTGCGGCAGAGAAAAAGCTTGGCACAAAAGACTATGTCCTGCCCTATCTTTCGCCCGAAATATACTCGTCGGTCATCGGGTACGGCGCAAAGGTGGTGTACTATCCCAACCATTCGGTAAAAAGATTTGCCCTGCCGCAACAGCTTATGCGTGCAAACCGATATCTGCAAGACGACGTTTTGCTTGTGGCACGGTTTATTTCGCTTCTTGCGAAAAGCGGAAAGAACGTTTCGGAGTTTTATTTTGAACAGCCGCTTTTCGGTTACCGTGAAAAGACCGTTTTTCTCCCCGACGGAGTGACAAAAACGCTTGTGATAAAAAACCTTTCAAAAAATGCGGAATCGGTGATCGGTTGCGACAAATGCGAAGGAATAAAGCTTTCGTACCCCGACGGCAAGGTGACGGTGGTACCGGGAAAAGCACAGCTTTTTCGCATCTATTCCGAATCGCGCAACGCCGAAATGGCAAACGAGTTGTGCGAGATCGCGCAAAAGGATATATTAAAAGCGGCAGAAAAAGACGAAAAATAATGAAAGGGAGCGGAACGGCGACCTGCTTTATCGCAGGTCGCCGAACGATGTTTGCCCTTACGGGCAAATGATGTCGGCTTCGCCTTGTGATGTAGCCTTCGGCTGTGATGCAGTGCCTGCGGCACAGTGGGCAAGCATCACATCACTTCGACCAACGGGCGCAACATCATTAC
>JAFYUZ010000029.1 GCA_017549365.1 Clostridia bacterium | reverse complement strand
GGTACCGGACCGGCCGAGGAAGTTACGATTGAAAGTACGGAGGCTGACACCGCCGGAATTGGGACTGAAGCCCATGCCGATACAGGGGCCGCAGGCACATTCCAGAACACGGGCACCACTGGCCAGAATATCACTGAGGGCACCACAGTTTGCCAGCATGGTCAGAACCTGCTTGGAACCGGGAGAGACAGACATACTGACAGAGGGATGAACAGTCTTGCCCTTCAGCATGGCGGCCACCTTCAGCAGATCCATCAGAGAGGAATTGGTGCAGGAACCGATGCAGACCTGATCAACCTTTACGTCCTTCAGGCTGGACACCTTGACAACATTGTCAGGGCTGTGGGGGCAGGCAATAAGAGGTTCGAGCGTCGAGAGATCGATGTCGATTATTCTGTCGTACACCGCATCGGGATCGCTTTCGAGCGCAACAAAATCCGATCCTCTGCCCTCGGCTTCGAGAAACGCCTTTGTTATCTCGTCAGAGGGGAAAATGGAGGTGGTGGCACCAAGCTCTGTGCCCATGTTTGTGATGGTGGCACGCTCGGGAACAGAAAGAGTTTTTATACCCTCGCCGCCCCATTCGATGATGGCGCCGACGCCGCCCTTTACGGAAAGTATGCGAAGGATCTCAAGGCTTACGTCCTTTGCGGTAACAAAGGGATTGAGTTTTCCTGTCAGATTGACCTTGTACATTTTGGGCATGGTTATGTAATAAGCTCCGCCGCCCATGGCAACCGCCACGTCAAGTCCGCCCGCACCCATGGCAAGCATACCGATGCCGCCGCCTGTGGGAGTGTGGCTGTCCGAACCGATAAGAGTTTTGCCGGGGATGCCGAAGCGTTCAAGATGCACCTGATGGCAGATGCCGTTGCCGGGACGCGAAAAATAGATACCGTGCTTTTTGGCAACGCTCTGGATATAGATGTGGTCGTCGGCGTTTTCAAAGCCGCACTGCAATGTGTTGTGGTCGATATATGCCACAGATCTTTCGGTCTTTACCCTGTCGATGCCGATGGCTTCAAATTCGAGATATGCCATGGTACCGGTGGCATCCTGGGTGAGAGTCTGGTCGATCTTCAGCGCAATCTCGCTCCCGGGAATCATTTCTCCCTCGACGAGATGGTTTTTGATTATTTTCTGTGCTATGGTGAGACCCATTTAAAAAACATCTCCTTTATAATGTGTGAAATTATTCGTCAAAATTTTTGAGTACGTTGTCCCTTGCGTTGGCGATATGCTCGGCGGCAAGCTTTTCGGCAAGTTCGCCGTTGTGCGCCGCAAGAGCTTCGTATATTCCGCGGTGTTCCTCCACCGCCTTTTTTGCACGCTCGGGGTTTTGTATCGAAAGTCTTCTGTATTTTTTTATTCTTTTGTGCAGGTTTGAAAGCACCGAAAGATAGATGTTGCTGCCGCAAACGGCGTATATAGTTTCATGAAACTCGCTGTCTGTGTCGCGGATCTTTTCGGAAAGCCCCTTCATGGTGTAAAACTCCTGAAGGTCGATGATCTCGCACAATTTTTTCAGATCTTCGTCGGTTACCGTTTTTGCACTTTTCTTTGCCGCAAGGCCTTCGATCCTGCCGCGGATCTCATATATATCTTCAATGTCCGACCGCTCGATGCCGAGTATTTCGACGCCTTTGGTGGTGATATTTATAAGGTTTTCCTGTTCAAGACGGCGAATCGCCTCGCGTATCGGTGTGCGGCTGACTCCAAAAAGCTCCGAAAGCTTTGATTCGGTAAAGGTTTCGCCCTTTCGATACTTTCCCGAAAGGATATCTGCCTCTATTCTCTCGAAAACACTGTCGGCAAGAGAAACAAATTTAAGCTCGCTGTTCATATTCCTTTTTCACGCTCGTTTCTCTTCGATCAGAATCTTCCGTTGGAAAGTTCTGTTATCATTTCTTCGAGCTCACCTGTGGAAATTGCGTTCTGTCTGCCGTTTTCGTATTCGGAGTCTACCCATTCCTTTATGGTTATTACCATGGGATCACGCTTGCCGATCTCTTCGGGAGTGCCGATGAGCTTGTAGTGCTGGTTGATCCAGTATGCAATACCCGCAAGGCCGGAGGTCTTTGTTATCATAACGGTGGCGGGACGGTTAAGGATGGTTTCGGTGTCGAAAATGTTGTAGATCTCGGCATCCTTCAAAAGGCCGTCGGCGTGAATGCCCGCACGGGTCACGTTGAAGTTTGCACCAACGAAAGGAGTCATGGGAGGAATTATGTAACCCATTTCTTTTTCGAAATATTCGGCGATCTCGGTGATGACGGTGGGATCCATGCCGTCAAAGGAGCCTCTTAACGATGCATATTCAAACACCATGGCTTCAAGCGGGATGTTTCCCGTACGCTCGCCTATGCCAAGCAAAGAACAGTTGACAGCGGATGCGCCGTAAAGCCATGCGGTGGAAGCGTTTGCAACCGCCTTGTAAAAATCGTTGTGACCGTGCCATTCAAGGTTTGCGCTTTCAAGGTCGGAATAGTGCTGCAAACCGTAAACGATACCCGCAACGCTTCGCGGAAGGGCAACTTCGGTATAGGGCACGCCGTATCCCATGGTATCGCAGGCGCGGACCTTAACGGGAATGCCTGCCTTCACAGAAAGCTCGTGGAGCTCGTTTACAAAAGGAACGACAAAGCCGTAGAAGTCAGCTCTTGTGATATCCTCAAAATGGCAACGCGGAACAACACCTGCATCAAAAGCGTCCGAAACGGTGGCAAGATAATGATCCAGCGCCTGACGACGGTTCATCTTGAGCTTTTTGAAAATGTGATAATCGGAACAGCTGACAAGAATACCCGTTTCACGGATGCCAAGGTCGCGCACAAGCTTAAAGTCTTCGCGGCTGGCACGGATCCACGTGGTGATCTCGGGGAACTGAAGTCCGAGCTCGCGGCATCTTTCAAGAGCTTCGCGGTCTTTTCTGCTGTATATGAAAAATTCTGTCTGGCGGATAATACCGTTGGGACCGCCAAGACGGGACAAAAGCTTGTAAAGATGAACTATCTGATCGACCGTATACGGTTCGACCGACTGCTGACCGTCGCGGAAGGTGGTGTCGGTTATCCAGATGTTTTCGGGCATATTCATAGGTGTTCTTCTGTGGTTGAAGGGCACCTTGGGAACTTCGGTGTAACTGTAAACGTCGCGGTAAAGATTGGGCTCGGCAACGTCCTGAAGCTGATACTTATAGGATTTTTGTTCGAGCAGGTTAGTCTTTTTTGAAATTTCGAGCATCTCGGAATCTCCTTTACTGTTGTATAATTGTATACAATTATACAGATCCACTGCTCCTTTGTCAATAGCTTTTTGAGAAAAAATTGCAAAAAATCCCCTGTTTTCAAGCGTTTTGCTTGATTTGTTCCGAAAAAACGTGTAAAATATTAACAGAACACAATGACAAGGAGAAAACCATGGAACCCAAAGACTATATACTCTCGAAAATAGAGGGCGAATACGCATATCTTCGCGATACCGAAAGCGAAAACGAAATATTCATTGCCCTCGCCCTTCTGCCCGAGGGGGCGCAGATAGGCTCGAAGATACATTGCGAAATGTTTGCCTACACACTTGCTGAATAAAACAAAAAACGGTCTGTTTTTGCAGACCGTTTTTATGTTAATTATTTAAGGAAAGTTTTTCTGATGTAATCAGCGCTCATAAACACGTGCTTTTCGTTTTCGGGGCCGGGGCCTTCTTCAACAACAAGCCACTGATGTTCGCCAGATGCTGCAACAACGCCGGGGATATCAACAATACCCGAGCCTACCGCCGTATCGTCAGCCGTGTCGGGGCCTGTGAGCTTTTCGATGTCACGCATATGGAGCACAGGAACTCTGCCGCAGTATTTCTTTGCAAATGCCACGGGATCTTCTCTCGCAATAACGATGTGTCTGGGGTCAAGCTCCCAGAAAACGTTTTTGGGATCGCAGTTTTCGAGAAGAATGTCGATGATATATTCGCCGTCAAATTTTTCAAATTCGTGGCGGTGGTTGTGATAGCCGAAGATTATTCCGCTGTCATTGAACATTTTGCCGTATTCGTTGATCTGCTTTGCAAAGGTGATCCATTCTTCACGGGTCTTGCCGCCAAAAGAAGGGATAACAACGCTGTGTGCGCCGATCTTTTTTGCATCCTTTACGATCGCCATGGGATCATTGTGAAGATCCTCGAGGCTCATGCTGCCCCAACCGAGATGAATACCTGCGGTTACAAGGTTGTTCTTTTTGAGTTCTTCGTTCACTTCGTCCATGGTAAGACCGTGGAAACCTGCAAACTCAACTCCGTCATAGCCTGCGTCTGCGGCAATCTTCATAACCTTGCGAAGACCGTCCTGCGTGTTCATAATATCGATAAGCGAGAAAAGTTGTAATCCGAGTTTCATTTTCTGTAACCTCCTGTCGTAATACGACATCAAATATATTTATTCACAATTTAACATAGATTAGAGCGAATTTCTTGTGATATACTTTTACAGTCTATGAAATATTTGAAAACTTTGCGGAGGAATACATGAAAGAGAGCACAAAAATGGCATCTGTCGCCAAATCTCAGAAAAGTATTGTGCTTATGTGCTGTATCGTCTATTTTATCAGCTACATAACACGAAAAAACTATGCCGCCATCATGGTTGAATTTGTCAACGACACAGGCATTGCCATTGACAGTGCGTCGCTGGCGCTTGCGGGTCACGCCATATTTTATGGTGCGGGACAACTTGTGAGCGGATATCTCGGCGATAAAATAAAGCCAAAGTTTCTTATTGCCTGCGGTCTTTTCACCACCGCACTTATGAACATTCTGCTTCCCTTCTGTTCAGAGGTTGCTCTTCTCACCACCGTATGGTGTATCAACGGTCTTGCGCAGGCAATGATGTGGCCACCCATCGTAAAAGCGCTTTCGTCAACCTTTTCTTCCTCCGACGACTATAAAAAATCCACCGTCAAGGTCAGCAATAGCGCCATGATAGCAACGGTACTTTTATATCTGCTGTCGCCCGTGTGCATCACCTATGCCGGATGGGAAACAATCTTCTACGTTGCGGGCGCCCTTGCCGCAGTTATGGCGTTTGTTGTATTGTTCTTTATGCCCGACACGGCAGACCAAAAAGAAACCGCGCCCGAAAAAACCAACGACAAAGAAGAAACACACATGGGCGCAGGTGTAAAATTCCCCTTTGTGCTTTTCGGCCTTATAATGATTGCCATAATTCTTCAGGGAATGATGCGCGACGGAGTTTCCGACTGGCTTCCGACCTATCTTGAAAACGAATTTGCAATATCCTCTCAGGTGGCAATTCTTCTTGGTGTTGCACCTCCCATATTTGCCATGCTGTGCTTCGAGCTCGTTTCGTTTTTAAGCCGCAGGGTGGTAAAAAACGAGCTTTTCTTTGCTGGTATAATATTCGCCATAAGCTTTGTTTCGTCCTGTGCGCTTTCGTTTTTTTCGTCCTCAAGCATTGCGCTTTCCACCATTCTTTCAACCATCGTCACGGGCAGTATGCACGGCGTAAATCTCATTCTTATTTGCCTTTTGCCCCCATATTTCAAAAAAACGGGCAGGGTATCGCTGATATCGGGGCTTCTTAATTCGTGCACTTATGTCGGCAGTGCCCTTTCGGGCTACGGTTTTGCCGTGCTTGCCAAGCTTTTCGGCTGGCGCGGAACAATAATCGGCTGGGCAATAATCTGCGGAGTGGCAACAGTCATTTGCCTTGCACTTGTGAAAAAATGGCAGAGTTTTAAAAATCAAGCTTGATTAACAAATGGTAAACAAATGGTAACCTAATTGAAAAGTTTGCGAACATCCGTTTACAAACAAATGTTTTTGTGGTAGAATACTATCGTAACATATCATATCTGCACCATGTGCGGATATCTTACGGAAAGAGGAATTATTATGGCAGAATTGAAACCGAAAGAACAACGAGTTCTCGACTTCATCCGCGAATCTATTGCAAAAGAAGGTTTTGCTCCTTCGGTGCGCGACGTCTGCGCCGCTTTGAATATAAAATCCACCTCCACAGTCCACCTTTATCTTCGCCATCTTGAAGAAAAAGGATATATCGACCGCTGTGACGGAAAAAGCCGCGCCATCCGCGTAAGCTCGGCGGACGTTGTTGCAAACACCGGCGAGCACAGCTACAAAGTGCCCATTCTCGGTCAGGTTGCCGCAGGTGTGCCGATCCTCACCATCGAAAATTTCGACGGTTACCTTGACTACACCACCATGAAAAAATACGAAAACGATTCGCTCTTTGCTCTGCGCATCCGCGGCACCAGCATGATCGAAGCAGGCATTCTCGACGGCGATTACGTTGTTGTCGAGCAGCGTCCCTATGCCGACAACGGAGATATCGTCGTTGCCATGATCGACGAAGAAGCCACAGTAAAGCGCTTTTTCAAAGAAAAGGGCAGATATCGTCTGCAGCCCGAAAATTCGATGATGGAACCTATTATCACCGATGAAGTTTCTATCCTCGGCAAGGTGGTTGCAAGCATCCGCTATTATTAAAATCACGTCCCGCAGACTTTTAAAAAATCAGGTCTGCGGGATATTTTTTCGGAGTTATTCTATGAAGCCTTTTATCGAAATTTTCGGCATCACCTTTCCCACCTACGGCGTTATGGTATCGGCGGGCTTTGTCGCGGCAATATCTTTTGTTTTTGCCGCTTGCATAAAGCGGCGCCTTGAAGTGCACAAGTGCATCATCGCCGTATGTCTTGCCGTGATGGCGGGACTTTTTGGCTCGAAGCTTTTGTCGATAGTCACCCTTTATTCTCCGCACCGCATCACAGAGCTTTTGCTTTGCGATCCGCTTCGGCTTGTAACAGACAGCGGATTGGTTTTTTACGGCGGCATCATCACGGGTGTTCCTGCGGCATACCTTGCATCAAAGCTTTTGAAATTTAAAATTTCGGAATATGAAGCAGTGATTGTGCCCGCCATTCCCTTGGGACACGCCCTCGGACGGTTAGGATGTTTTTTCGCGGGATGTTGTTACGGCTTTGAAACAAAAATCTTCGGCGTGGTATATACAAACCCCGAATGCTTTGCGCCCACGGGGAAAAAGCTTTTTCCGATACAACTTTTCGAGGCGGCGTTTGATATTTTTCTTTTTGCTCTTCTCGTTTTCCTTATTTTGCACAAAAACAAAGGGCATCTTGCCCTCCCGATATATCTTTCGTGCTATTCTTTGTGGCGCTTTTTTGCCGAATTTTTGCGCGGGGATGAGGTGCGGGGAAAATTCGGTGTTTTTTCCACTTCCCAATGGATAAGCATTGCTTTTTTCTGCGCCGCAACAATTCTTTTTGTTTTGCGTGCAAAAAAGCAAAAACACAATTGACATACCGAAAAATACATAATATAATATATGTATAATTCGGCTCTGCCGAATATCACAATTTCAGATAATGACAAGGAGAAAGACATGAAAAGACTTATTTCCTTCGCAACCGCTCTCTTTATCTGCCTGTCACTGGCGGCGTGCGCAAAAGACACCGCAGACGAGGTGAACAACGAGAACGAAGTTGGCGAAAACGAAATCGTGAACGAAAACGAAGAAAACAAAGAAAGCGACGTCGAGGAAGGCGAAAAAGCTCCCATTGAGGATGAAAAAGACGACGAAAAACAGCCCGAAGACGGCGACACGCCCGTTTCGAGCGAAACCCCCGACGAAGAAGTTGAGGCTGAACCCGAAGAACCTGTAGAACCCGAAAAGCCTGCAGAGCCCGAAAAGCCTGCAGAGCCCGAAAAGCCTGCAGAGCCCGAAAAGCCTGCAGAGCCCGAAAAGCCTGCAGAGCCTGAAAAGCCTGCTGAACCCGAAAAGCCTACAGAACCCGAAAAGCCTGCTGAACCCGAAAAGCCTGCTGAGCCCGAAAAGCCTGCTGAG
>JAFYUZ010000028.1 GCA_017549365.1 Clostridia bacterium | reverse complement strand
TGCAGGGGGAGTCTTGGTGATGAATGTGAAGGATCTGTCAGCGTAGATAGTAATAACTACGGGGATGATAAGACCCATGTCATTCTTTGTCTTTTCGTTAAATTCCTTACAGAAACCTGCAATATTAACGCCGTGCTGACCGAGAGCGGGACCTACGGGAGGAGCGGGAAGAGCCTTTCCTCCGGGTATCTGCAATTTTACTAAGGCAACAATTTTCTTTGCCATTTTAAACACCTCCGAATGTGGTAATAATATTTTTCGGGAACTGTTTGTTCCCTCCCACAGCACCGCAATTTCCACGGTGCGCGCGTTGAAACATTCAACGCTTTACTTATAGGGTACGAAGTAATCAGTCCTTAATGGGTTCAACGTCTTTAACGTCCATATCCACAACGGACTCTTTTCCGCCGAATATCAGCGAAACTTTGATTCTTCTGCTGTCGTTGTCTATTTCCTTCACGGTAACGATCGAGCCCGCAAAAGGACCTGCAACAACGTAAACGCTTTCGCCGATCTCAAATTTGATTTCGGCAACATGGAGATCAACGCCCAGCGCCTCGACCTCGGCTTCCGAGAGAGGAACGGGTCGCGATCCGGGACCTACGAAACCGGTAACACCGGTAATGTTTCTGACAATGTGCCAGCTTTCGTCGTTCATAATCATCTTGATCAGAACATAGCTGGGGAAAAGTTTGTGTGTTTCTGTTCTGGGACCTTTTTTCGGCTTTTCGTTTCCGTCATCATCGTATTCGACAATGCGCTGTCCTTCAACGTAATCATCATACATTTCGCCGTCGGTTATAACGGTTTCTGTGGGAATACGTGTTTCGAAAATAAGGTCGTGAAGTCCGCGGTTTTCAACTATCTTTTCGATGTTTGCCGCCACTTTATTCTCGTATCCGGAATAAGTGTGAAGAACAAACCATTCCGCCTTTGCTTGGTTCGACATATTCAATCTCCTTGTTTAATTAACACGGTTTTGAAGGTAAGAATGTGCTTACGCGGTTATCTTATCTTCGCAAGCAGCTCGATGAGCTTGCTGAGACCTGTGTCAACGAGGAAAATGCTGACGCCGATGATCGCGATAGCGACAAGGACCATTATGGTCTTCTTTGTGGTATCCTCTTTGGAAGGCCAGGAGATCTTCTTGAATTCACTCTTGTAATCTCTGAAGAACTTCTTGACTTTTTCGCCAAACGGAACCTTTGTCTTTTCTTCTGCCATTGTTGTACCTCCCTTTACAATTCAAATGGTAAGCGTACGCTTACTTTGTTTCCTTGTGAAGGGTATGCTTGCGGCAGAAACGGCAGTACTTATTGAGTTCAAGACGATCAGGATTGTTCTTCTTGTTCTTGGTACTGTCATAGTTTCTTTGTTTGCATTCGCTGCAAACGAGTGTAATCTTTACTCTCATTGTTTAAAGCACCTCCCGGTAAATTATAAGTGTTTTACCTCCCTCGTTTGTCAGGCATTTTTATACCGTGCACCTAAAAACGGGCATAACAAAAAAGCACCCGCAGAAGAGGTAAGTTGATTATACCATACATTTTTGCGTTTGTCAAGCTTTTTCTGATTTTTTTCACTTTTTTAGTATTTTAATGCTTTAGGGTCGCAAATTTCAAAAAGTTTTTCTGTTTCTTCCGTCAAATTTCAAGAACATCAAGGTTGCGCTTGCGGTATTCCGTAGGTGTAATTCCTACAATATTTTTAAAACTGTGTGCATACTGCATGAGACAGATACCATAACTGTACTTAATCAGCAGGTGGATCAGTGGTTTCCTGCTGCGGGAAGACCGATAGATGTGCTAAAGCAATGGGAAAAGAAATACACCGAAGAACAAAAACACGGTTGGGTCATTCTGCCGTTTGACACCCCGTTTTTCTCATTGTCTCCGACATATCTCGGAGATATAGAAAACGAATATATGAGAACGGGATGGGCAAAATTTGCAGGTTTCCATTATATTTCCGAAGCCATGCAATATGTAAGACGAAGCGGAAGAGAAACGGGAAAGCTGTTTCTTTTGAAGCCACACGAATTATACAGATATGCAAAGATCCTCAAAAAGCGCGGTCTGATCTGACCGTCAAATGCCCCGTTACCTTTATTTTTTCCAAAATTATCGAAAAAACAGGCGAAAAACTATTGACAAAAGTGCACTTTATGTGCTATAATGAGTAGCCGCTTGAAAAAGGTGGTCTAATTTTTGTGCCGTAAAATAGCTTTTACGTGCCCAAAAACCTTTATTCAGCGAGACTTTTATTGAAAGAGAGGTGCTTTTCGTGTTCGCAATTTTTGTTACAGGCGGAAAGCAGTACAAAGTTCAGGAAGGCGACATCATTTTTGTTGAAAAGCTCGACGTAAATGACGGCGACACAGTTACATTTGATACTGTTCTTGCAGCAGCAAGCGATGCAGGCTTCACCACAGGTGCTCCCTACGTTGCAGGCGCAAAAATCGAAGCTACCGTTGTTAAGAACGGCAAGGGCAAGAAGATCCACATCATCAAGTACAAGTCCAAGAAGAACGAAAAGAAGAAGATGGGTCACAGACAGCCTTACACAAAGCTTCAGATCAACAAGATCGCGCTTTAATTATTAATTAGGAAGTTTTTTCCTATGACAAGCGTAATCTTTTCAAGGGATTCTTTCGGTTTTGTCGGTTTTTCCGTCAGCGGTCATTCCGGCTATGCCGAAGAAGGCAGTGACATTGTATGTTCGGCAATATCGTCGTGCTGTGAGCTCGTTCTCAATCAGCTTTGCGACAGTTTCGGCTACAATATCGATGTCACGATCGATCCCAAACGCACATATATCGGGTGCGATTCCCGAAATGTGTGTCAATGCAAAGAATCGCGGCAAATAGTTTCGGGTATCATCGACGGTTTTTACCGCACGGTTTCAGATATTTCAAAACAGTATCCGCGTTTCGTCAAATGTACTATAACGGAGGTGTAAACAATGAGATTAGGTTTGCAATTTTTCGCCCACAAAAAGGGTGTCGGTTCCACAAAGAACGGCAGAGATTCCGAATCCAAGCGTCTTGGTGTGAAGAAGGCTGACGGACAGCCCGTTATCGCCGGAAACATCATCGTAAGACAGAGAGGCACCAAGTTCCATGCAGGCAACAATGTTGGTGTCGGCACTGACTACACTCTTTACGCTCTCATCGCAGGCAAGGTTAAGTTTGAACACAAAGCCGGCGGCAAGAAGTGCGTAAGCGTTTACGAAGCATAAGTATCAGCAATAGCGGTACAAAGCTTATAGCAAGGATTATAATTTGGCTGTCCGCTCAGGACAGCCATTTTATTATGTCCCCTTTTTACTGAAAGGAGCATGCACATGATTTTCGATAAAGTTACAATATATATAAAAGCGGGCGACGGCGGAAACGGATGCGTTTCTTTTCACCGCGAAAAATTCGTTTCTCACGGTGGTCCCGACGGTGGAGACGGCGGCAAGGGCGGAGATGTTATATTCACCATCGACGAGGGAAAAAACACCCTGCTCGACTTCAAATACCGCCGAAAGTTCATTGCGCCCAACGGCGAGGCGGGGAAGAATTCCAAATTCCGCGGAAAATCTGCCGATGACCTTATTATCCCCCTGCCCCCGGGCACGATAATCAAAGATGCAAAAAGCGGAAAAATAATAAAAGATATGTCGGATGCCGATGTTGTATCCGAAGGAAAGTTTGTCATCCTGCGCGGCGGCAAGGGCGGCTTTGGCAATATGCATTTCGCTACCCCCACGCGCCAAACCCCGAATTTTGCAAAATCCGGCATAAAGGGCAAGGAAATGGAAGTTTCTCTTGAACTCAAAATGCTTGCGGATGTCGGACTTGTGGGAATGCCCAGCGCCGGAAAATCCACCATTCTTTCAATGTTGAGTTCAGCCAAACCCAAGATCGCAGATTATCATTTCACCACCCTCTCCCCCATTCTCGGTGTGGTTGAGGCAAAGGCGGGCGGATTTGTTCTTGCAGATATTCCCGGCCTTATTGAAGGAGCTCACGAAGGGTTGGGGCT
>JAFYUZ010000002.1 GCA_017549365.1 Clostridia bacterium | reverse complement strand
TGGTGGCGGGGTTGGAGTTGCACAGAACGACCTCGTATCCTTCTTCTTTAAGGGCAAGACAAGCCTGTGTTCCGGCATAGTCGAATTCTGCGGCCTGACCGATGACGATAGGACCCGAACCGATGATAAGTACTTTTTTGATGTCTGTTCTCTTTGCCATATTCTTGTTCCTCCTGTATATCGCTATAAATTTTAAACCTTGTAAACCGCTTTTCCGCCGTGCGCCGTGAAAACGCATTTGCCGAAAAGCTCGTGTCCCTCAAAGGGGGTTGCTTTTCCCATCGAAAGAAAATCTTTCGGGTCAACCTTATATTTTTCGTCAAGCTTCCATATCGAAAAACCGCTTTGCTTTATGCCAAAGCGAGCTCTGGGTGCATCGCACAAAAGCTCGATGAGACGCGCAGGCGTTATGATGCCGGTCTTTACGAAATGGGTGTACATAACGGGAAAAGCCGTTTCAATGCCGACGATGCCAAAGGCGCTTTTTTCAAGTCCCTTGCCCTTTTCTTCTGCCGAATGGGGGGCGTGGTCGGTGGCGATCATGTCGATGGTGCCGTCGAGTATACCTTCGATAAGAGCATCCTTGTCCGCCTTTGATCGAAGCGGCGGGTTCATCTTCCATTTGCCGTCCTCGTGAAGATCTTTGTCGGTAAAGACAAGATAGTGGGGACCTGTTTCACAGGTGATGTTGACCCCGTCCTTTTTCGCGCGGCGTATAAGCTCAACGCTTTCTTTTGTCGAGATGTGGCAAACGTGGTATTTGCAGCCTGTTTCTTTTGCAAGCTTTATGTCGCGTTCGATCTGGGCGTATTCGCTTTCCGAGCAGATGCCGCGGTGGGCGTGTTCTTTTGCATAAACGCCGTCGTGGATGTATCCGCCGTGTAAAAGCGAGTTTACCTCGCAGTGGGCAACGATCATTTTGCCAAGGGCCTTTGCCTTGTTCATTGCCGCCCTCATCATGTCGTCGCTTTGCACTCCCTTGCCGTCGTCCGAAAAGGCAATGGCAATATCGCGCATACCATCAAGGTCGGAAAGCTCCTCGCCCTTTTGCGCCACGGTTATTGACGCGTATGGGTGAACCCCTATCACGGCATCGCGATTTATGATATCCTTCTGCGCCGTAATGTTTTGCACGCTGTCGGGCACGGGTGAAAGGTTGGGCATGGTGCAGACGTCGGTGTATCCGCCGCGGGCAGAAGCACGACTTCCTGAAAGGATGGTTTCTTTATATGAAAAACCCGGCTCGCGAAAATGAACGTGCACATCGCAAAAGCCGGGAAGAAAAGCATATTCACCTGAATCGAAAAGAGAAAAATCCATCCCTGCGGGAATTTCAAAAGACAAAGACGGCTCGGAAATAAAGGAAAAATCAGCATTTTTCATCTTTTCGGTAATTGCCGCAACTGTCATCTTTGTCATTTCGTTTCCTCCGTAAAGTTCAAACAGGGTCTCACAAAAAAAGCCTTGCCGCCACGGCAAGACCAAACATGGGAAGTGGAACTTTTAAAGTTCCGATGCGTATGACCCAATCCTGCCGAAAACAGCGATCGCTCTTTATTTTCAATTCGATATAGTATACCACGAAAGGCGGGATTTGTCAATAAGTTTCGGCAAAATTATTATAAAATATATGTATATATATAAAGTTTGCACAGCCTGCCAAAAAAGAGAGCGGATGCCGCTCTCTTTTTGTGCAAAACCTGTAAAGTTTCAGACCTCAACGGGAATACATCTCGAAACGTGCTCGCGCGCGCCGGGTTTTTCTGTGTGTATAACAGAAATTTTCTTCGATTCGGGATAACGCTTTGAAAAATCCGAATCGGTGATAACAACGTCCACGTCCGAAAGCCTGCCGAAGGTGTAAGGAAATTCCTTGTCGTATTTCGATTCGTCAATAAGCATGATTACCTTGCGGGCATTTTTGATAACATAGCTTTTCAGCTCGCATTCGCTGTAATTTCCGCAGGAAAAACCGTTTTTTGCCGAATATCCCGACGGCACGATGAAAGCTATGTCGATGGCCGAGGATTTCAGCGCTTCAATGCTGAGATCGCCGGTAACCGAAATACTGTCGCGGTTAAGTATTCCTCCGATGAGCGTAACAATGGGGTGCTGTTTTTCGATCAGCTTCATCGAAACGTTGGGACCGGGGGTGATGATGTTGTAGGTGTCGTCGGCCATAACGGTGGCAAGCTGCATGATGGTCGAGCCCGAATCAAAAAAGATGCATTTTCCCTTTTCAATAAAGGGCAGGGCGGCTGATGCAATGGCGCGCTTTGACAGTTCGTTTTCTTTTTCGCGGCGGAGATAGTTTTCGTCGGCGGTGGCGGTGATAAATTTCATCGACCTTGCACCGTTGCGTACTTTAATAAGTTCGCCCTGACTTTCAAAATATTCTATATCACGTCTCAGCGTCATGCTTGTTACGTCGGGGAACATGACGGTAAGCTCTTTCAGTGAAACAAACGGCTTTGTCTGCAAAAGCTCGCGGATCTTTTGTCTTCTTGCGGCTTTCATTTTTTGATAAACCTCCTTAAAGAACGGCACACCCCGTCTTTTTGCGGCGCAAAGGTGTGCACGGCGTATATATGTATTTCGGTAATATGTTGGATTATATGACATTATTCTATCATATAATACAGAGCTTGTCAAGAATTTTGGAAATATTTGTACAAACTGCACAATTAAAATGTAACAAACCCCGTTCCGTACACTTTTTCCTTTCCTTCGTTTATTGCTGTATTGTATTAAAAGACAGCCGTGCGAAGTTTTTTTGCGTTTTTTTGATTTTGCTCTTGACAAAGGCACAAAAAGATGTTATAATAACTCTCGCTGGTGTTGCTGACACCATTTGCTGATGTAGCTCAGTAGGTAGAGCGCATCCTTGGTAAGGATGAGGTCGCCGGTTCAACTCCGTTCATCAGCTCCAAAAAGACCGTCTTCTGACGGTCTTTTGTTTTTTATCCTTTTACAAAACAAAAGCAGGGTTGCCCCTGCTTTTTTCTGTTTTTATATTCTCTTTCCGCCGACCGATGCGACAAAACGCATAAAAGCTTCTCTTCCGTCGGGGGTGCACTTGTAAACACCGGCATCTTCAAGCACCTTGACAAAGGTCTTTCCGATCTCTTTTTTAAGAATTTCTTCGGTGTTTTCTTCGGTGAACACGTAGTTGCCTCTGAAAGCTTCAAACCACGTCTTGTGCTTTTCGATCTCGGAAATCTCCCCAAAATCCTTGCCCGAAAGAATGGCATCTTTCATAACGGCTATTTCGTCTTTCAGACGTGCGGGCAGCACGGCAAGGCCCATAACTTCGATAAGACCGATGTTTTCCTTTTTGATATTGTGAAGCTCGGCGTGGGGATGGTATACGCCAAGGGGATGCTCTTCTGTGGTGATGTTGTTGCGAAGAACAAGGTCGATCTCAAAGTTTTCGCCCCTGCGGCGTGCAATGGGGGTGATGGTGTTGTGATCTTCGCCGTCGGTGTTGGCAAAGACAAAGGCGTCCTTGTCGGTATATTTTCTCCATGCGCAGAGTATCTTGTCCGCAAGAGAGCAAAGAGCGGCTTTGTCGTAGGAATTTATACGGATAACAGACATGGGCCACGAAACGATCGAAGCCTTGACGTTTTCAAAGCCTTCAAAGCAAAGCTCTGCTTCGTCGCCTGCTCTTTCCATGGCAAAGGTGTATCTTCCGCCCTGCATGTGGTTGTGCGAAAGGATCGAACCGCCGACGATGGGAAGATCGGCATTCGAGCCGATGAAATAGTGGGGGAGCACTCCGACAAAATCAAGCTGCTTTTCAAAGGTGCCGCGGTCGATCTTCATAGGTGTGTGCTCTTTTGAAAAAGCAATGCAATGCTCGTTGTAGTAAACGTAGGGTGAATACTGCAAAAACCAATCGTCTCCGCCCAGATCAAGGGGAATAATTCTGTGGTTCTGGCGTGCGGGCGAGTTTACTCTGCCCGCATATCCTTCGTTTTCAAGGCAGAGAAGGCACTTGGGATATCCGCTTTGGGGCAAAAGCTTTGCGGCGGCAATAGCCTTGGGGTCTTTTTCGGGCTTGGAAAGGTTGATTGTTATGTCGATGTCGCCGTATACACTTTCGGTCTGCCATTTAAGGTCTTTTTTCACGCGGTAATCGCGGATGTAGTTGGATGCCTTTGAAAAGTGATAGTAAAAATCGGTTGCCTTTTCGGGGGACCTGGCATAAAGCGAATTGAACTTTGAAATGACCGCAGAGGGCATGGGAATAAGCGCACCCATGATCTTTGTGTCAAAAAGGTCGCGGTAAACAACAGAATTGCTTTCAAAAAGCCCCTTTTCAAAAGCATAATCGCAAATGCCGTCGAGTATTTCCTCAAGCTGTGCTTTTTCAGTAACCTCTTCGTCGCAAATTCCGTCAAGACAAAGGATCTCGAGCAGTCTGTTTGTGGCGTACGCTTTGTCGCAATCTTCGATAAGTCCTGTGTCTGCGCCGTAGTTTACGAGTTGTTTTATGTATATTTCTATTTTTTCCATTTTGTCCACCTCTGAATGTATTTCAAACAAGTATTATACCATTTTCCCCGCGAAAATCAATATGTACCGCAAAAAAACAACGGTTTATTCTTTCTTTTTTAACAGAATGTGATTAAATTCCGACAAAAATCTTCAATAATGCTTGACATGCCCGTTTTAAAAGGATAAAATATATTTTATCTTTATGTGTCATATCTATTTACTGTGTGAGGGATCAAATTGACTAAAAACGAAAAAAAACCGCGTAAGAGGCTTGTGATCTCGCTTTTGATGCTTGCGGGAGGAAACGCAGTGTTCTTTCTCACCCTGTGGCTTTTGCGTAAGTATGACAAGGTATATCTCGATCAGGTGCTTTATCAGATGAAGGCGTCGACAGAGGGAGTTTATCGCTCTATCGCGGGCAGTGCCGTCATACACGTCGGTGTTTTCGGTATTCTTGCAATGTGCGCCGAGATCTTTTTGTTCCGCCTGCTTTCGGGAGATCTTGCAAAGCTTTTTGAAAAGTTCAAAATATATGAAGATTATTGCAAAAGTGCCGTCTGCAGATTTTTTAAAGGCAGGGGATTAAGCCTTTCTCTTCTCGTTCTTGTAACGGGACTGTGTTTTTTCACCGTCAACCTTGACGTTGTGGGATACGCCGAGATCCATTATGAAGAATCGGACTTTATCGAAGAAAACTACGCCGACCCCGATGAAATAAAGCTTTCTTTTCCGCAAGAAAAACGCAACCTCGTTTACATATTTCTCGAATCGATGGAAAACACCTTTGCCGAGCCTTCGGCAGGCGGCAAGGTGACGGCGGATTTCATCCCCGATCTTTCGCTTCTTTCGCGTGAAAACGTCAATTTTTCAAACGACGAAGGCCTTGGCGGCGCTCTTTCTTTTTCGGGCACCACCTGGACCGCCGCCGCCATGGTTGCCCAGACCTCGGGAATCCCTGTAAAGGTCATGATAACCGCCGATGCCTACGGCAAGGATGGCGAATATCTGCCGGGGGCTGTTTCGATAGGCGATATTTTGAAAAAAGAGGGGTACGATCAGACTCTGCTTGTCGGATCGGATGCCGATTTCCACGGACGTGCACCGTATTTTGATATGCACGGAAACTACGACATTCTCGACACCGAATCGCTGAAAGCGCAAGGCAGGCTCGACCCCGACTATCGCGAATGGTGGGGATTTGAGGACGAAAAGCTTTTTGATTTTGCAAAGCAAGAGCTTTTGCGCCTTTCGTCAGGCGACGCCCCCTTCAATCTCACCATGCTTACCGCCGACACCCATTTTCCCGACGGCTACGAATGTCGGCTTTGCGACGACAAACACGAGGAACAGTATGCCAACGTCCTTTCGTGCTCGTCAAAGCAGGTGTATGATTTTGTCGGGTGGATAAAAAGTCAGCCCTTTTACGAAAACACCACGATAGTCATCTGCGGTGACCATCTTTCGATGGATGCCAATTTCCTCGAGGATATCGACGAAAACTACGTTCGTACCGTGTATTCCTGCATCATAAATTCTGCCGTTTCCCCGATAAGCGAAAAGAACAGAAGCTATGGCACCTTTGATATGTTTCCCACCACCCTTGCGGCGCTGGGCGTCAATATCGAGGGCGAAAGGCTCGGCCTTGGAACAAACCTTTTTTCGCAAAAGCCTACCCTGTGCGAAGAATACGGATTTGAACAGCTCGATCTTGAGCTTCAGAAAAAATCCGATTTCTACAACGTAAAATTTCTCGCCATGGAAGAAGAATAATAACCTGATACAAGCAAAAAACTCCGCACTTTGGCGGAGTTTTTTTGTTATTTCAGCTGCAGTCCGTCGGAAAACGCCTTGCCCACCGTGTCGCCGAGCTTTACATAGGTGTGGTGCGACGGGTCAAAGGTGACAGGACAGAATTTTTCAAGGTCGATCTTGCCGTCTTCTCCCAAAATTCTCTCGTCGACGCAAACGTTCACAATCTCGCCCACAAGACGGCAGGATTCTTCGTCATAGCTTATAAGCTTGCATTCAAGCGCCATGGGCAGCTCGTCAAAAAGGGGAGCATCCACAAATTCGCTTTTGGTCACGTGCCAGCCCGTCTTTTTTATTTTGTCGGGCACCTTGTTTGCAGAAACGATTCCGACGTAATCGCAGGCAACCACGTTTTTTTCGTCGGCAATGCTCACGGTAAAAGCTCCGCGACAGACAACATTCTTTGCCGTTTTGTGTCCGCAGTCAATGCATATTGATATTTGGGTTTCCTCGCTGATTCCGCCCCATGCGGCGTTCATGGCGTCGGGGGTTCCGTTTTCGTCATAGCTTCCGATAATAAGTACAGGCATGGGATAAAGCATTGCCTGCGCACCAAGATTTTTTCTCATTTTCATTCCTCCCGTTTTTTTATTTCATTGTACCATAAAAAATCCGTCATGGCAAGAATTATTTAACCTTACAAAAAAGCATCGGAAAACGCCGATGCTTTTTTGTTCTGTATTGTGAAAGAAAATTTGAGTAAAAAACGAAGAGAGAAGAAACGAAGGATTGTTTTTGACTATTTTTGACACGATGAAAAATAAGAAAATCCCCATAAACTTTTTATCAAAGTTACGGTCTTTTTCTGGCAAATAACTCATATATTGATACAATGCACCGGGCGGTGCATTTTTTGATGAGTTAAGTTTCATTGTGGAAAGATAAGTTTCATTGTGGAAAGATAAGTTTCATCGTGAGGGAGTTAAGTTTTGGAGTGAAAAAGATAAGTTTCATAATTGAATTTTGCAACCAAGTGTTTACCAAACTATTGATTTGATGAAGCTAAATGTATTTGCTTTAAGAAGTCGTTTAAACCATCAAAAAGGTTGAGTAAATGGGTTTGATCGATAGAGTTTTCAAATTTAAACTCCAGCCAAAAGTTATTTACTCCATTTGAATTCAAATATCCGGAAACTGTAACATGACCATATTTATCAGAAGAAAACAATATGTATTGTTTATCCCCATAAGGCTCTTGAATTTTGGCAGTTCCAGCAAAACAGTCGTATATATGTTTCAAATTATTGCAAAAGTCTTGTATATCTTTTATATCTATATCCATTGTTGCAGATGCAGAAAATTGTGCACCTGTAACTGCAACAGACAGAATTGTATTGGTTGAATATAAAATATCAGACTCATATACATTAAAAATAAGAGACAATCGAAAACTGTCATTTTCTAATAAAAATTCCTTGTTCATTTTACGCTATCCTTAGCTGTGTTGATTGATGCTATCAAAATTCTTTTTATTTCCAGACAATCGTTCAAAAGAGATCTCCCCATATCTTCAGTTATAAAATCAGATATTAAAAGTAGTTTAAGCCAGTATTCGGTTTCAGCAGTTTCTTTTAATGCAATGTGCATTTTGGAGATGAAATCAGCTTTACTTTGACCGTAATTAGCTTCATTTATATTAGCACCAATGGATGTTCCGCTGCGAACAATTTGTTTTGATATTATCGTTTCTTTTTGTGTTTTGATAAGGTATTGGTGTAGTTTAATAATTCTGGAAGCAAAAGAAATAGATTTATCTATCAGTGGGTTTTCTTTCATAAAATCCCCTCCATTTTCAGAACGATTATAACACAATTAAATAGACATTTCAATAGATGCTTCTTCTTTACAATGTTCTAACAACAAATTATTCATTATTCATCAGCGAAGCGACTTCATTATTCATTCTTCACTAAAAATCCGTGTTCGAAAATGAAAAATTAATGATGAATAATGAATAGTGAATAATACAAACAAAAATCCGCATTCTTTCGAACACGGATTTTTGTTTGGTGCGGGTAAGAGGACTTGAACCTCCACGAAGTTGCCCCCACTAGAACCTGAATCTAGCGCGTCTGCCAATTCCGCCATACCCGCATATATACGGGCCGATATTTTCGACCCGCATTGTATTATACTACAAAAAATAAGATTTGTCAACTACCAAAGCGATTTTTTTCAAAGCTTGTATGCACGTATATTGCCGTAAAATCCTGCGGTTATGATGGTGCCGTTCTCAATAACGGGGCAGGAGAGCACAGGCTCACCCGTGCATATGCGTTTTTCAAGTTCTGCCGTATCTTTATTATATATGTAGATACATCCGTCGGATGCGGTAAAGATCAGCTTGTTTTCGCTTATGATGGGGGTGGATTCCACGGTGCAGATGTTGCCGTAAAGGTAGGGAGAGCTGAAAAGCTTTGCGGTCTTTGCGGGGAAGACAGAGACAAATTCAAGGGTTTCCTTGTCTATTGCAACAACTCCCTTGTCGCCCGTGGGGAAAAACAAGCTCTTCCCGTCGCACGCGGGCGCACCGGCAACGTCCATTCTGCCGCTGCTCGGTTTTGTAAACAGCGTCTTTCCGCTGTCGGGGCAAAGCTTTGCCACAGTGTACAGTCCGCCGAGATATATGCCGTCGTCCAAAAGGCACGGGGTGGAGGTTCTGTACCAGCAATGACGTCTGTCAAAGTTTTCCCATATCAGCTTGCCGTCGGCAAGGTCAACGCACGCCAGCGATTTCCAGTGACGGCTGATAATAAGTCTTTCGCGCTTTTCGTCAAAAACAATTCTCGAGGGTGCGCCCTCGCAACCCGACATTTCTGTAAGCCAAACAAGCTTTCCGCTGGTTTTGTCGTAAGCGTGAAGCATCGACTGAAAACCTGCAATGACAAGGTCTTTTGCAATCGTAACTCCCATTCGTGTCGAATTTACTCTGGGAAGGGTGCTTTTTGCGGTCCATATCTGCGAGCCGTCGGCACAGTCAAGACAATAAAGAGTGCCGTAGGTGTCCTGAACGTAAAGTTTTTTGCCGTCAATGGCAATGTCTCCCTTCACCGCGCCGCGCGTTTTCACAAACCACAAAAGCTCTCCGCTTTTTGCACAAAGCTTTGAAATTCCGCAATTTTTGGGAATTCCGTCGTCGCTCGTGGCGATATACAAAGCACCGTCCTTTGAAAGAAGAGACGAAAACTCCGCATTGCCCGATATCTTTGTCTGCCAGACAGGGGTGTCGGGCTTTTCACATTCGGGAGTGTTAAAGATAACCTCGGTCGTTACGTTTTCGCCCGTAAACTTCACAATTCTGAATCCTGCGGGGGAGGAATCTATTCCTCCGCTGTCGGGGCGCGAAATCGTGGCGTTGATAACGCCGTCATATTCGTGGGCGGCGTTTATGTGATAATGACCGTATATCCAGGCGCAAATCCCTTTTTCTTTAAGATCAAGCGTGTTGTCGCCTATCTTTTTTGTAAATCCCGTGGGGTCGGATGCGCAAAGATCGTGGCAGCAGATCACAAGCTTTTTGCCTTTGCCTGCCGTTTCAAGGTCGTTCATCAGCCAGATCCATTGGTCCTCGTGCGCATATCCCGAGGGATTGTCGCCGGCGCCGATCGAAAGGCAGACAAAATGGTATTTTCCGCAGTCAAACGAATACCAGCAAGGTCCGTACAGCTTTTCGTAAATCTCCTCGCCGTATTTTTCACCGATAAAATCGTGGTTTCCGATACAGTAGCGCACGGGACATCCCACCGTTTCGCGGTTCATAACAAGATAGTGCCGCTTCACTCCGTCCTCGCGGCAAAGGTCGCCCGTGTGCATAAAAAACGCAGGCGAATTTTTCTTTACACAATCCTTTGCAAAGGATATCCATTCGTTTTCGTATCTGCCCTCAACCTCGGTGTCGCTGGTGTGGAGAAAACAAAAATCTCCGTGCTCCTTTGTGGGGTCAATGACAAAATCAAAATCTCCCACGTGTCCTTCGATGGGCATGTACCAATCACAATGGCGCTCGGTCAGAAGCGCAACGTTTATCATTCTTGCTCTTTCCCAACCCGGCAAAAGAAAACGGCCGTTTTCGTCGGTAAACACAGTGTTTCGTCCGTCGCTGACGGGGATGTTTGCCATGGGCAGGTTGTCCTTGCGGTTTATAACTTTACCTGAAAAACTCATATAAAAACCTCGTTTTCAAAAGTTTATAACCGAATTATATATCCCCGCCGCTTTTTTGTCAATGAAAAAAGCCGAATTTCTTTTTTTCTTTCTTTTCGCGCCCGTCGCACGGATCGGGAAGATACGGCATATCCACAAGTATTATGTCCTTTCCGATCTTCTGTATGTTTTCGTAGGCTATTTCGATCTGTCTGCTTTTGGAAAAGCAAAATATCTTTCCCTGCTCCTTCACCAGCAGAGAAAGTATTGTTCCGCTTTCGGTGTCGATATTAAGATCGTCGGCAAATCCGATCGACCTTCCGTCTCTGCAATTCACAACTTCTTTGCACGCCAGATCCGAGAAAGTGGTGGTTTTCATAAGGTTCTCCTTTCGTTGTGTTTTTGTACAATTTATACTTGCTTTTTTGTCTGTTTATGCTCGGAAAAAGAGAAAAATACTTAAAAAATAAAAAATGCCACCTGTTTTTTGCAATATTTACAAAAAATTCATAATCATACGGCGTCTGCCTATTGAAAAAACGATTAAAAAACTATATAATTATAACAACAGTGGAGCGAAATGGATTAAAATTCAATCCAAATGGAGCAAAATTCGCAGTTTTTACATCAAAAACGCAAAAAAATGATGGCGTTTCTGCGTTTTGCCCGTCTTTTGTCGCCCATTTTTTTCAAAGAAAGGAAGTGTACGCGGTGCTTACGGGTCAGTATTGTCATACCATCGACTCCAAGGGCAGAGTTTTTGTCCCCGCCAAGTTCCGCGGCGACCTCCAGGGAGATCTTGTCATCGTCAAAGGTCTTGACGATTGCATCGTGCTTTACAACGAAGAGCAGTGGAACGCCTTCATCAAAAAGCTCGAAGCCTACGGCGAGATCCAGATGAAAAAGATCAAGCGCTTCATTCTTGCCAGCGCCTTCAACACCGAGCTTGACTCGCAGGGAAGAATAGTTATTTCCCAGGCGTTGCGCGATCACGCAAAGATAGAAAAAGAGATCGCCTTCGTCGGCCTTAACAACTGCGTCGAAATCTGGCGACCTGACATATTCAACGAGATAAACGATTCGTCCGACACCGAAGAAATGAAGGAAATGCTCAAAAATGTTGGATTCTGATAAAAATTTGTCTGATACCGTTTTCGAGCATTACTCGGTAATGCTTCACGAAACGGTCGACGGACTTGCTGTTAAAAAAGACGGTGTCTACGTCGATTGCACCACAGGCGGCGGAGGACATTCCGAAGAAATACTTAAAAGATTAAAGCAGGCGGGCGGCGGAAGACTTATCTGCATCGATCAGGACACAGACGCCTTGTCTGCCGCATCAAAAAGGCTTGCGCCTTTTGCGGACATGGTCACCTTTGTAAAGGGCAACTTTTCGCAGGCTCCCGATCTTCTTGCCGATATCGGCGTTTTTGAGATCGACGGTGCCGTTGCCGACCTTGGCGTTTCGTCCTTCCAGCTCGACACGCCCGAGCGTGGATTTTCGTATATGCACGATGCGCCCCTTGATATGCGAATGGCAAAAGGCGAGGGCAAAAGCGCGTACGACGTGGTAAACGGCTATGACGAAAAGGACCTTGCACGAATAATCTCTCTTTACGGCGAAGAAAAGTTTGCAAAAAAGATCGCATCTTTGATTGTGGAAGAGAGAAACCGCTCTCCCATCGAAAATACATTCAGATTAAACGATATAATCAAGGCGGCAATTCCCGCCAAATTCAGAAAAGACGGCCCCCATCCCTCAAAGCGCACCTTCCAGGCGATCCGCATTGAGGTAAACGGCGAGCTTGACGTGATAGAAAAGGCGATAACAGGGCTTTTCCCGATGTTAAAACATGGCGGACGGCTTTCGTTCATCAGCTTTCATTCGCTGGAGGACAGGCTTGTCAAGCACGGCTTTCTCGAATTTACAAAGGGTTGCACCTGCCCGCCCGATTTTCCCGTTTGCGTTTGCGGCAACAGTCCGCAGGCAAACGTCATAACAAAAAAACCGATTCTCCCAAGCGAAAAAGAGCTTGAGGAAAACCCGAGATCAAGAAGCGCAAAGCTTCGCGTTCTCGAAAAAATTTAACGGAGGAAAAACATGACATCTTTTGCGGACGACTCAAGATCTATTCTAAATGCAAGAAAAGCAAAATATAATTATAGTGCTTCCGAGTCATCTGCAAGCATGCCGACCGAGCGTGCTTATGCGACAAGACAGCCTGCCAAAAAGCAGGAAAAAAGCGCCCTTTCGGATTTTGTCGACCGCCGCAGAAGGTATGTAAAACGCAAGCAGGAGGCTTTTGCCGGCGAAAACCGCAAGGTCATCCGCGAAGCTTTTGAGCGCGGAACCAACAAGGTCGACGTTTCTTACGAAGATTACGCGGTTAAAGAGCATAATTTCCCCGTAAGCGTCGTGGCAATAGCTTTTGCTCTTACGATAGTTGCGGTTTTCCTTCTTCTCAATTTCTCACAGATCTCAAAGTTCAACGACGAGATCAATCGCCTTGAGCGAGAAATGGCAGAGGACACAAAGCGCATTTCGGAGCTTGATATGCTCATCGACAAGAGCTGTGACATTTCCGCCGTTGAAGAATATGCAAAATCCTGCGGTATGATAAAAGCAGACCGCGTTGAAACCAAATATATCAATATGTCAAGCGGCTACAAGATTGAAAAAATGCCGACAACCGAAGACGAGGGCTACACAGTGAGCACTGCAATGTCCGGCGTTATCAGTCTTTTTGACGAGGCGTGGTGACGGCAAAACCGAAAAGTACGGTATTGCGTCTTGAAATTGAATGGATGTTGAAAAAAGAGATGCAAGAACAATGCTTCTCTTTTTTTGTCAGAAGGCTTACCGCGACGGCACAATAAACAAAGAAAGGAACGAGTATGAAAAAGAACAAGCATATATACATACGTCAGATGACCATAAGAACGGCAATCGTCGTGCTTCTTTTCCTGCTCGGCCTTGCGTGGCTTCTTTTCAACCTTGTTGACATACAGGTAAAAGACGCCGAAAAGTACCGCGAAAAGGCGGTTCAGCAATATACCACCGAATCGTCGATAAACCCCAAGCGCGGAACGATATACGACCGAAACATGACGGTGCTTGCCGCCAGCGTTTCTGCCGAAAACGTCTTTATATCGCCCAACGAGATCGCCCCCGAAAACGAAGAAAAGATTGCCGAATATCTTTCGACGACTCTTGGCGTTTCAAAGGACGATATCATCACCTGGATGCAGAATAAAAAGAATAAATACCGTATGATAAAGGTAAAGGTCGACCGCGAGGTAACAAACGGCATCCGCACCTGGATGAAAGAAAACGACCTTTCGGACGGCATCCACTTCGAGGAAAATACCAAAAGGGAATACCCCTACGGCAACCTTGCAAGCCACGTCCTCGGATTTACGGGTTATGACAACAACGGCGTCTACGGCATCGAAGCCGAATACGACAAGGTGCTCAAAGGTGCCCCCGGCAAGATCGTCACTGCCCTTGACGGCGTGGGTCAGAGCATGCCCTTTGAATACGAGGATTACATCAGCGCCGAAAACGGAAGCAACGTTGTGCTTACCATCGACAGCGAGATCCAGCGTTTTCTCGAAAAAGCGCTTGACTGTGCCCTTGCCGATACCAAGGCAAAAAACAGAGTGCTCGGCATAGTCATGGACGTCAACACCTTCGAGATACTTGCCATGTCGGTAAAGCCCGATTACGACCCCAACAATCCCAACATCCTCGACGAGACCTCGCAAAAAGCCTACGATTCTTTTTCGGGCACCGACGAGGAAAAGGCGAAAAAAAGACAGGAGCTTTTAAGCTCTCTTTGGAAAAACAAATGCGTCACCGAGCTTTACGAGCCGGGTTCCACCTTCAAGCTTGTCACTTCTGCCATCGCGCTCGAGGAAGGCAAGGTCGGCCCGTCCGATTCGTTCTATTGCTCGGGCAGTATGAGGGTAGAGGGCTGGTCAAAGCCGATCTATTGCCACAAGCACGAGGGCCACGGCACCGAAAGCTTTGAGCAGGGACTTCAAAATTCCTGCAACCCCGTATTCATGCAGCTTGCCGACCGCATCGGCAAGGAAAAGTTTTATCGCTACTTTGAAGAGTTCGGATGTATGGATATAACGGGCATCGACCTTCCCAGCGAAGCTGCGGGAATTTATCATACCAACCTTTCAAACTTCAATCAGGTCGAGCTTGCGACCTATTCCTTCGGTCAGACCTTTACCATAACTCCCATGCGGCTTCTCGCGTCGGTATCTGCCGTGGCAAACGGCGGAAAACTGATGCAGCCCTACGTTGTAAAGGCGCTTACCGATAACAACGGCAACATCGTCGAAACCTACGAGCCCAAGATGTTGCGACAGATAATCTCGCAGGAAACGTCGGATACCATAATGGAATATCTTGCCGCAGGCATAAACGTCGGCTCGACAAAGAATGCCTACGTAAAGGGATATAACGTGGCGGCAAAAACAGGTACCGCCGAAAAGCACGGCGCCGAAAAAGAAGCGGCGGGTAATATCACCCCCTACGTCGGTTCGTGCGTTGCCTTTGCTCCTGCGGACGATCCGCAGATAGCAATTCTTATTGCAATAGATACTCCCTCGGCAGGTCAGTACTATGGCGGCGTTGTGGCGGCTCCCGTGGTGGCACAGGTGCTGTCCGACACTCTTCCGTATCTCAACATTGCCCCCGAGCTTACCGAGGAAGAAAAAGAATCCATGGCGGAAACTGTCAGCAATTATCGCTCTATGACGGTGGCGGAAGCAACCGAAAAGATCGAAGCCCGTGGCTTTGACGTAAAGGTTATCGGAAAGGGCGACGTGGTCGCAGAACAGTTCCCGAAATCGGGCACAGCCATCTGGGGTGACGGCGTTATCGTCTTGTACACGGGTGGCGAGGTTCCTTCCGAAACCGCAACCGTGCCCAACTGCATCGGACTTTCGGCATCGGCGGCAAACAAGAAAATAATAAATTCAAATCTCAATATTTATATCGAAGGCTCCTATCGCGAAGGCGTGGGCGGTGCGGCGGCGGTTGCCGTTTCGCAAAGCCCTGCGGCAGGCGAAAGGGTAACCCCGGGAACAGTTGTTACCGTCAGCTTCAAGCATCTTGACGGAACAGACTAAATAAAAGGATTTTGCAAATTGGTGGTGTATTTATGTTAAAAGAGGCAATAATTTCATTGGTAGTAAGCTTTGTCATAACGGCGATATTGGGAAAGATCCTTATCCCCGTGCTGAAAAGCATAAAGATGGGACAAAAGATTCTTGATATCGGCCCCCGTTGGCACAAATCCAAAGAAGGCACCCCCACCATGGGCGGCATCTTCTTTATCGGCGCGGTCACTGCTTGCGTTATTGTATATTGCATTGTCAGCGCCGTAAGAGGTGAGAGCGTAAGAGATCTTATTACAAACTACTCGTTCGTTCTTTTGTGCGGACTGACGGGTATTATCGACGACCGCACCAAGTTTCTTAAAAAGCAGAACAAGGGACTTTCCGCAACCCAAAAGCTTGTTTTACAGTTCGGTTCTGCCGCGGCATACGTTTTTGCCCTTTATTTCGGCAGAAATGCCAACACCTCTCTTGCACTTCCTTTCACCGATGCAAGGCTTGAACTTGGATTTTTCTATTACCTGCTTCTCATCGTCGGCATCGTTTTCACGGTTAACAGCGTAAACCTCACCGACGGCATCGACGGACTTGCATCAAGCGTCACAGCCTTTGCGGTCATTTTCCTTGCGGCGATCTGCTACAAGACCGAAAACGCAGGCGCACTCATTCTTGCCAGTGCGATCGTTGGCGGATGCCTTGGTTTTCTCGTTTACAATTTTTATCCTGCCCGCGTATTTATGGGTGACACGGGCTCGCTGTTTTTGGGCGGCGCGGTCAGCGCCCTTGCCGTATGGCTCGATATGCCCCTTATTCTCGTATTCGTCGGCTTCATCTATTACGTCGAGGCGCTTTCTGTGGTGCTTCAGGTGTTCTCTTTCAAGGTCTTTAAAAAGAGAATATTCAAGATGAGCCCCATTCACCACCATTTTGAAATGTGCGGATGGAACGAAATAAAGATAGTCGTTGTCTTCTCGCTTGTAACACTCGTTCTTTCTGCGGTGGGAAGCTACGGATTTTTGCTTTCAAAATAACAGATAATTTCAAAATGTCAGCGGAGGTAAGATGTCAGACGAAAAGATAAAAAATCAGAATATCGACGCCACATCGGAGCCTTCCGTAAAATATAGGATCCGCGGGGGAGTCGACAAGCCGTTTCTTACGGTCATAATCCTGCTTTTGTGCGCAGGTATCATCATGGTTGCCACGGCAAGCTATGTTTTTGCCGGTGCAAAATACGGCGACAACCTGTATTATTTCAATCGTCAGCTTGTGTTTATGACAATAGGCATCGTTGTCATGCTTATTGTGTCGCGCATCCCGTACGAGGTGATACGCAAATGGACCTTGCCCATCTTTGGTGTGGCGCTGGCGCTTATGGTGCTTGTTTTTCTCATCGGATCTACCTCCAAAGGTGCGCAAAGATGGATACAGGTTGGACCTGTGTCGATCCAGCCGTCGGAAATCATGAAATTTGCGGTGATAATCCTTTGTGCTGACTATATCGACAGATTTTACAATCAGATAACCTTAAAAGGTCAACCCGCATCGTTCATCCGCATCGTTCTGCCGGTTATGCTTCTTGCAATTTCGGGCGCAGGCCTTGCGGGGGTCGGCTTTTTCGGAAAAATGCTTCTTGCAAAGCTTGCGGGCGGAGAAGAGGCGACCTTTGAGGACGGCAGCGAAAATCCGTATTTCGGTGCCATATCTTTCTTGGATTCAGCAGGAACTGTTCTTGCAATTCTCGGCCTTGTGCTGTTTGCCGTTGCGGTGTATATGGCGGCAAAAAAGCGCATGGCATCCGAAGCGCCCGATTTCTTCTTTGGCGTGCTTCCCTTTGGAATTCTTATCGTTGTGGTGGGTGCTCTGCTTGCGTTGCAGCCCCATATGTCGGGCCTTATCATCATGACCCTTATTGTCATCATAATGATGATGGTGGGCGGATGCAGCGGACGCTACCTTGCAGGAGGTGCGGCGGTGGGAGCAGGTGCAATATTTGCACTTTTAAAGCTGTTTCCCCATTCCAAGGGCAGACTTGACGTGTGGCACAATCCCTTTGACAATCTTTTAAACGGCGGTTGGCAGCCTGCCCAATCGCTTTATGCCATCGGAAACGGCGGCATCTGGGGCGTGGGTATGGGACAGAGTATGCAAAAGCATCTGTATCTGCCCGAGCCGATGAACGATTACATCTTTGCGATTTTGTGCGAAGAATTCGGTTTTATCGGAGCAATGGCGGTTATTCTTGCCTTTGTTTTCTTTGTATATCGCGGCATTGTCATTGCCTTCAACGCTCCCGACAGATTTTCGTCGCTCGTCGTTCTGGGCATTGTTTGCCAGGTCGGACTTCAGGCGCTTCTCAATATGATGGTAGTTACAAATACCATCCCAAGCACCGGCATCTCGCTTCCGTTTTTCAGCTATGGCGGTTCTGCCCTTGTGATACTTCTTGCGGAAATGGGAGTTGTGCTTTCAATATCCAGATACCATGTACACAAAAAGTGATTTTTTTGCGAAAGGAAAAGCAATGAGAGTTCTTGTCAGCGGAGGCGGCACGGGAGGACATATAAACCCCGCCCTTGCCATTGCGGGAAAAATAAAAAAAGAAGACAGCACGTCTGTCATCGAATACGTCGGCACCGAAAAGGGGCTTGAAACAAAACTTGTTCCCAAAGAGGGATATACCATCCACTACGTAAAGGTGGAGGGGATAAAAAGAAAGATCACGCTTGAAAACATCAAGGCGGCGATCCATGCCATAACCTCGGTGGGACAGGCGAAAAAAATAATAAAAAAATTCCGTCCCGACATTGTTATCGGAACGGGCGGATACGTTTGCTGGCCTGTGCTCAAAGCTGCGGCTTCGATGAAAATCCCCACCATCGTGCACGAGTCAAACGCATATCCGGGTGTCACGACAAAAATGCTTTCAAAGTATGTTGACAAAATACTTTTGAATTTTGAAGAATCAAAAAAGCTTCTAGAAAATTCAAAGGCGGAAATAACTGTTGTGGGAAACCCCGTAAAGAGCGAAATGTTCGAGCTTGAAAAGGAAGAATGCAGAAGCTCTCTCGGCTTTGGCAAGGACGAAAAAATCCTTCTTTCCTACGGCGGAAGCCTGGGTGCAAAGGTGGTTAACGCCACCGTTTTCGAGATGATCGAAAAAGAAATGCTTGACAAGAACGTTCGCCATATCCACGCCACCGGCAACGGATATTGGGATGCGGCGTGCGAAAAGTTTGTTCCGCAGGGCTTCACACTTACCGACGAAAACACCCTTGAAAAAGGAAAAACCACCCTCAAAAGGTACATATACAATATGCCCCGTCTTATGGCGTGTGCGGATGCCGTTATATGCAGGGCAGGGGCAATGACCGTGTCGGAGATCGCGGCAATGGAAAAGAGCGCGGTTTTTATTCCGTCTCCCAACGTTACCGACAACCACCAGTACAAAAACGCACTTGTGCTGAAAAACGCAGATGCCGCAGAGCTGATTGAAGAAAAAGATCTTTCGGCAAAGCTTCTTTCGGAAACCGTGACAAAAATTCTGTCTGACGAAAAGGCAATGCACGAAAGAGCGCAAAAGGTGCGCAAATTTGCCCAGCCCGACTGCCTTGATCTGATCTATTCGGAAATAAAAAAGCTGACGAAATAATAAAAAAGGAGGGAGAAAATGGCGCAGGACAAAGAAAGAATGTCCGATCGCGAAAGACTTGAATATTCCCGCGAAAGAAAACGTGAGATAATAAGCCACAGCGGAAATTTTTCTCCCGTCGAAATGATAGAAAGCGGGCAGGCAAAAAAATATTCGGTAAAAAGAGAGATAATAATAACGATAGTCGTGGTTGTTGCGGCGGTGTTGCTTTTTGCCCTATTTTTTGCCGTCATTCGCTTCGGTTTCAGAATAAAAAGCTTTGAGGTCACCAACAAAACAGATTTTTACGCCGACGAGGTGATAAAAGCGTCGGGAATAAAAAGCGGGTCGAGTTTCTTTTTCACCGATACGGCGCAGGCAGAACAAAACATCCGCGGCAAGATCCCGTATGTGGGAAAAGTCAAGGTGAAAAAAGTTTTTCCGTCAAAAATAGTATTTTCGCTCGAAAAGGGAACGGGACGGTATTACGTTTGCGCAGGCAAAGAATATTTTGTTCTCGATGACGAAATGCGTGTTATAGCGCGTACCGAAAAAATAGAGGACATCGAGCTTATGGCTTGCATACGCCTTCAATCAAAAGAAATATCAAGCTGTGTTCTCGGAAAAAAGATCGCCTTTTACGATATTGATATGGCGGGTGTGCTCGACGAGCTCATCGGACTTTTGGAAAACGAGGCAATGCTCGGTTTTTGCAGTGCCATAACGATAGATTCAAAATTCGACATACGCTTTGACGTTTTTGGCAGATACACCGTTCTTCTGGGCGATCTGCGCGATCTGGAACTTAAAATTTCTTTGCTGAAAGAGGTTATGAACGACCTGCCGGATGACGCGGGCGGAAGGATAGACGTTTCGGATAAAAACCTGAGAAAAGCGGTTGTCACCCTTTATGATTGAAAAATCTGCCCACACAAAAAAGCAAAAAACGCGATTTTCTTTAAAAAAGTATAAAAAAATATTATTTTTTTGAAAAACCCTATTGAAAAAGTCTGAAAAAAGAGTTATCATATAATATAGTATATTATAACATAGGCGCGGAGTGCCTTTGTGTGCCCCGCAGATCGCAAAATACTCGGAAAATAAATTTACTGTATAAATCAGGAGGAATAAAAAATGCCAATGGATTTCGATTCGAACATCAGCAACGACCAGATCATTAAGGTCATCGGCGTCGGCGGCGCCGGCAACAACGCTGTCAACAGAATGGTTGAGGCGGGTATTCAGGGTGTTGATTTCATCACCGTAAACACAGATATCAAGGCTCTCGAAAAGTCCCTTGCTCCCGACAAGATCGTTATCGGTGAAAAGGTAACAAAGGGTCGCGGCGCAGGCGCAAACCCCGAGGTTGGCGCAAAGGCGGCAGAAGAGAATATTGACGATATTAAAAAGGCACTTACAGGCGCCGACATGCTCTTTATCACATCGGGTATGGGCGGCGGCACAGGTACGGGCGCTGCTCCCATCGTTGCAAAGCTTGCAAAGGAAATGGGCATCCTCACCGTCGGTATCGTAACAAAGCCCTTCGCTTTTGAAGGCAGCCGCAGAATGAAGCAGGCAGAGCTCGGTATCGATGCACTCAAAGAAAGTGTCGACTCTCTCATCGTTATTCCCAACGAAAGACTCAAGTTCGTTGCAGAAAAGAAGCTCACCATGATGAACGCTTTTGAAATTGCCGATGACGTTCTCCGTCAGGGTGTTCAGAGCATTTCCGAGCTTATCAAGGTAGTAGGTCACATCAACCTCGACTTTGCAGACGTTGTTACCATCATGTCCAACGCAGGTCTTGCGCACATGGGCGTGGGCAGCGGAAAGGGCCAGGAAAAGGCAGAGATCGCTGCAAAGACAGCCATCTCCAGCCCCCTTCTCGAAACCTCCATCACAGGTGCAAAGGGCATCATCATCAACTTCACCGTATCGCCTGACATGGGGCTCGAAGAAGTTGACCTTGCCGCAAACATCATCGCCGGCGAAGCAAATCCCGATGCAAACATCATCTGGGGTGTTGCCTTCGACAAGAACATGGACGACGAAATGCGCATCACTGTTATTGCCACAGGTTTTGACAACGAAAACGAACAGCCTGCAAGACAGATTCCTTCCGCAACAACCGTTGCAAGAACAGTTGCAATGCCCGAAAAGACCGAAGCTCCTAAGGCAGACGACGACGTTCTCGATGCATATTCTTCTATTTTCGGCAGAAGAAAGTGATTTCAAAATAATCAAAGGCTGTGGCGGATGCTACAGCCTTTTTTGTTGCCTTTCGGAAAGACAGTGCATTTTCAAATTCGATCTTTAAAGATCAATATTCTAAACTTTTTGATACCGAAAAAGGCAAAAAAATAACGAAGACAAAAGTCTTCGTTTATTTTTTATATCTTTTTTAAATGAGATACGCGGTCACGCACGGTCAAAAATCAGACAGCGCGGGTAACCTTGTTGGAACGCAGGCAGTGAGAGCAGACATAAACTGTCTTGTGAGCTCCGCCGACGATAGCCTTTACTCTTCTGATGTTGGGCTTCCATGTTCTGTTGGTCTTTCTGTTAGAGTGGGAAACATTGTGACCGAAAGTAACACCCTTGCCGCAGATTTCGCACTTTGCCATTGTGCACACCTCCTGTTTTGATGGTCGGGTACCTGAAATACCCGAAACAAATATATACTTGTTAAACAACGCCTATTATTATAACACATAATTTTGCGAAATTCAAGTGTTTTACGAAAAAAAGCTGAAATTTATTTTTTTCGTATAAAAATGCTCCCGCAGAGTAAATAAAAGGCGATATCTCTTGAAAAATCTTAACTTATATATTATAATATACATGGATTTGTGCGGTTTGTCAAGGGGTAACCTTGCATCGCAAAAAAATATAACTTTATCTGAAAGGAAAGTCGGTTATATGGAAAAAGATCTTAACATGGGCATGGAAGCCGACGGCCAGAAACATTCTGTTCCGTTGCGCTCCATTATAAAAGAATTTTCTCTCGAAGAGATTTTCGTACCCGAAAACATTGAGGATATCAAGGTATCGATCAACGAGGTCAACCGTCCCGGTCTTCAGCTGGCAGGATTTTTCGATCATTTCGAGCCCTCCCGCATCCAGATCATCGGCAAGGCGGAATATCACTACCTTCTCGATATGACAACAGAGCAGAGAATGCAAAGCTTCACAAAGTTTTTCGAGCAGAACGTCGTATGCGTTGTTTTCTCGTCAAAGCTTGATATTTTCGAAGAAGCCATCGAATGTGCCAAAAAGACGGGAACCCCCATTCTTCGCACTTCGATCGGCACGTCCCATTTTGTTGCGGCACTCATTGCGTCCTTAAATCTCAGCCTTGCCCCCCGTATCACCCGTCACGGCGTTTTTGTCGAAGTCTACGGCGAGGGTATACTGATTCTTGGCGACAGCGGCATCGGTAAGAGCGAAATTGCAATCGAGCTTGTAAAGCGCGGACACAGACTTGTGGCGGACGACGCTGTTGAGATAAAGCGCGTGTCGGATAAGACAGTCGTCGGCGAGGCTCCCGAGCTTATACGCCATTACATCGAGCTTCGCGGCATCGGCATTGTTGACGTCCGCCGTCTTTTCGGTATGGGTTCTATCAAAATGTCCGAAAAGATCGACCTTGTGGTCAATCTCGAGCCCTGGCAGCAGGGCAAGTTTTACGAGCGTGTCGGACTTGAAACAGAGTATACCGACATCATGGGCATCAAGGTGCCTGCCCTTACCATCCCCGTAAATCCCGGTCGAAACATGGCTGTCGTTCTTGAAATTGCCGCCATGAACAACCGCCAGAAAAAAATGGGCTATGACACTGCCGTCGAGTTTAACAAGCGCCTGATGGCTCAGATGCAGGTAGAGGCGGAAAGATAAGTTTTTTACTGTTGACAAACGCAAAAGTTTTACTTATAATATTATTCAGAAAATTTTTTAATACACAAGGAGAAAAAACTATGTATTATATCGGTGTAGATCTCGGTGGCACAAACATTGCCATCGGTATCGTTGACGAAAACGGAAAGATCCTCAAGAAGGGCAGTGTCCCCACAAAGGCAAACAGAGAAGCAGATGCGATCATCCGCGACATGGCAGACCTTGCAAAGAAGCTCTGCGATGAATACGGCATTTCTGTTGACGAAGTTGAATACGCAGGTATCGCAACTCCCGGTACGGCAGACAGCTCAACCGGCGAAGTTGTATATGCAAACAATCTTCCTTTCCTCCACTATCCTCTTGCCGCAAAGCTTCAGGAATTTCTCGGAGTAAAGAAGGTTCTTATTGAAAACGATGCAAATGCCGCTGCAAAGGGTGAAGTAGCCTGCGGCGCATCCAAGGGTCACGCAAACTCTGTTATGATTACTCTCGGCACAGGTCTCGGCGGCGGTATCGTTATCGACAACAAGATCTACTCGGGCTTCAATTTCTCGGGCGCAGAGCTTGGACACACTGTTGTTGAATACAACGGCAGACCCTGCTCGTGCGGCAGACGCGGATGCTGGGAAGCATACAGCTCGGCCACAGGTCTTATCAATATGACCAAGGAAAAGATGGAAGAATGCAAGGATTCCATCATGTGGGAAATGTGCGACGGCAAGATCGAAAACGCCGGCGGCAGAACTGCTTTCGACGCAATGCGTAAGGGCGACAAGGCGGCAAAGGAAGTTGTTGATATGTACATCGCATATCTTGCGGCAGGTACTGTTAACATGATAAATATCTTCCAGCCCGAAGTTCTCGTTATCGGCGGCGGCGTCTGCAACGAAAAAGAATATCTCACAAAGCCTTTGCAGGAGATCATCGACCGCGAGCAGTATTCGAGAAACAATCCCGAAGAGCTTAAGACCAAGGTAAGAATTGCAGAACTCGGAAACGATGCGGGTATCATCGGCGCCGCAATGCTCGGAGTCTGATTATTTTTCAACATATCATACATTTTCAAAAGGGGCACAATGCCCCTTTTGTTTATTTTTACAGAAAACTTAAAAAATGAATATTTTCCTATTGAAATTTGCAAAAAGATGTTGTATAATCATTAGGAAATGCAAAATTCGGGGAAATTTGAATTTTGCAACACACAATTATTCATTTATTGCTTTCTTTACAGAGCTTTACCCCTTTCTTCGAAAGCTACATATTATAATTGTACAAAACGTATTTTTTAACCTACGATTTTCATATCCACCAAGGAGATAAACCGATGAACTATTGCCAGATGTCAAAAGATGATCTTGCCGCACTGCAAAAGGAACTTTGCGGCAGTTATGACAAAATACTTGAAAAAAAGCTTTCGCTCGATATGTCCCGCGGCAAGCCCGAAAAACAGCAGCTTGAGATCACCGAAGATCTTTTAAAGGCTGTTTCTTCCAACGCCGATTGTTACACCGAAGACGGCACAGATTGCAGAAACTACGGTATCGTTGACGGCATACCCGAAGCAAAAAAGCTTTTTGCAGACCTGCTTGAAGTCGGCACAGAAAACGTCATCGTCGGCGGAAACTCCAGCCTCAACCTTATGTACGACCAGATGGTAAGATGCATGCTTTACGGCGTTTCAAAGGATTCCGCGCCCTGGTGCCGCAACGGGAAGAATATCTTTCTCTGTCCCGTTCCCGGATATGACAGACATTTCTGCATCTGCGAGACTCTCGGCATCGAAATGATAAACGTCCCCATGACAGTTAACGGCCCCGATATGGACGCGGTTGAAGAGCTTGTTAAAAACCCCGACGTCCGCGGTATCTGGTGTGTTCCCAAATATTCCAATCCCGACGGATGCGTATATTCCGACGAAACCGTAAGAAGGCTTGCTTCTCTTGCCCCCGCATCGTCCGATTTCCGCATTTTCTGGGACAACGCTTACTGCATCCATGACCTTTACGACGAAAGCCAGCCTCTTCTCAATATCATCGACGAATGTGCCAAGGCAGGCAACCCCGACATGGTTTATGAGTTCACCTCTACCTCAAAGGTTTCCTATCCCGGTGCAGGCGTTTCGGTCATTGCGTCTTCAAAGGCAAATATCGATTATATCAGAAGCATCATGCAGTTCCAGACCATCGGCCACGACAAGCTGAATATGCTTCGTCACGTCAAGTTCTTTAAGGATGCCGACGGTATGCGCGCATATATGAAAAAGCACGCCGATATTCTCCGTCCCAAGTTCGAAGCGGTTCTCGAAATGCTTGAAAAAGAGCTTTCGTCCTGCGGCATTGCCACTTGGTCAAAGCCCCGCGGAGGCTATTTCATCAGCCTCGACGTTCTCTCGGGCTGTGCAAAGAGAACGGTAGAGCTTTGTGCGAGGGCGGGTGTCAAGCTCACGGGTGCAGGCGCAACCTTCCCTTACGGCGTTGATCCCGAGGACAAGAATATCCGTATCGCTCCCTCTTTCCCTCCTGTTTCCGATCTTCTTTCGGCAATGGAAGTGCTTTGCGTTTGTGTAAAGCTTGCGGCTGTGGAAAAACTGCTTTCCAAATAATAATTAAAGGGGTGCTGTTTGCGCCCCTTACTTATTGATGATAAAAGGACGAAGAATGATCTTCGTCCTTTTTCTTTATTTTTTAATTTCTTCCATTATCTTTGCCCATCTTTCTTTGAAATCCTCGGTAGAAAGATCGGGAACAAATCCGCATCTCAAATAGCTTTTTATGGCAGGAATACGGAAATCGTCGGTGGTAAGATAAGCGGTCTGCATTCCTTCTTTTTTAAGGGTGAAAACGGCGATGTCGTTGAGCAACGTGCCAAGCCCCTGACCTCGGAATTCGGGACGGCAGGCGACCATGTGAATATATCCTTCTTTTGTTTTGCCGTCACAGATAACCGTTATGGTTGCGGCGGCAACCCCGTCCTTTACGATGAAAAAGCATTTGTTTTCGTCGTAGTTTTCAAGATCGGTCATACACCTTTTGTAACAGTCGGCATCAAGTCTTCCGTCGGTAAGTCCGTATTGAATTATATCGAGCCAATCATCAAGCGCACTTTCTCTTTGCGCAAAGGTTTCAATCGTTACTCCGTCCGGGATGTTTGCGGCTTTGGGCGCGCGTTTGTCGTTTTTCCAGCGCATTATAAGTTGTACGTAGTCCATACACTTTTTTCCTTCTTTCGTCATATTTTTCCCTTGCTGAAATAGAATCTGTCGTTCTTCGCATAAACCGAAAGCACCATGCCAATGGCAAGGTAGTTGCCGAGTATCGACGATCCGCCGTAGCTTAAAAAGGGAAGGGTAATACCGATAACTGGAAGCATGCCAAGGCACATTCCAATGTTTTCAATTATCTGATAGGTCAGCATTCCCGCAACACCGGCACAGATAAGAGCACCCGACATTCTGTCGGCGGTGATGGAATTCATAAAGATCTTGATAACCAGCGCCGCAAGCAGTAAGATCACGACCGCGGCACCAACAAAACCGAATTCTTCGGCAATGACGGCAAAGATCATGTCGGTCTGCTTGGCAGGCAAAAGCGACGGAACCGATTGGGTAAGGTATCCTTTGCGATATCCCGCCCCTGTGACACCGCCCGAACCTATGGCGGTTTTGCTTTGTATCGCCTGATATCCCTTGTCGACAGGGTCAAGCTCGGGATTAAAGCCCACGAGTATTCTTTCTTTCTGATATCCCTTGAGGTTTGAAAAAATGATCGGCGCCGCAGCAAGACCGATTATGCCCGCTCCTGCAAAATACCACACAGAAAGCTTTGCGGCAAAAAGCATTACCAAGGTTATGGCGATATAAACTGTTGCCTGTCCCAGGTCTCTTTCCAAAAGCACAAGGCCGATTATAAGTCCTGCGTGAAGCAAAAGACCAAACAGAGTTTTTATGTGGTTTATGCGGTGTTTTACGGCGTCAAGATGCGCCGCAAAGGTGATTATGTAAAGTATCTTGCCTATCTCGGCGGGCTGAATACCAAAAGATCCGATTCGCACCCAGTTGTGGTTTGTGTCGCCGCCTCCGTCGGCACCCGTGCCGAAAACCGCGGTGAAGGCAAGCATTATGACGTTGAGAATAAGGATTATCTTGTAATGCTTTGTAAAAACGTCATAGTCAATGTAGGTAAGCCCCAGCATCAGACAAAAACCGATCACCGTCATGGCGATCTGCATAAAATCAAATCTTGCAGATCCCTTGGTTATGGTGGCGCTGTGCACGGCAAGAATGCCGATGCACGACAAAACGGCAACAATGACGAGCAGAGAATAGTCGATGTGGCTTAAAAATTCCTTGACTTCAAGGACGATCTTGTTCACGTTCTCGCCGAATTTTCCCTTTGGTATCGTCGGGTCTTTTGGTGCAGGTTTCAGTATCATCGATCTGCGCGCCTTGCGCATATTTCGCGGCTCGGCGGTCATCATGCCGTAATCGCGCTTGATACGGTCTGCCTCGACGGGAGAATATAGCCTGCGGGCTTGCTTTGCCACAGTTTTTTTCAGATCGTCGGGGCGTTTTCCCGAGCCGGTCTTTACGGTGTATTTTTTTGCAATGGCGGACGACGAAAGCTGTGCTTTGGCGTCAGATCTGCCGTTTTCTTTTACATTTATTCTGTAAGAGCCGTTTTTCACAGTGCCGAGCCTCCTTTTTTCCGATATTATAAATAGTATAACACAAAGTCTTTACAAAGTAAATATAAAAATCAGTTGCAAGAATGAGATATTTGTGTTAAAATAGTAAAAACAGTTTGTCGGAGGCATATTTTTCATGGAAGAAAACAAAAATATAAACGAACAGGAAACAAAAGAACCCGAAGATAAAGAATACCACGGCTATATCCCCGAAGACGAAGAGGATAAAAAGCCGTCGGTGGTAAAAAGAATATTCAAAGCCATCGCCGTCTGCATCATTCTCGGCATTTACGGCGTGCTTTTCGTACGCTTCTTTTTCAGTTGCGATTCAAAGATAGTTGACGACGTTTTAAAAACCGACGAGATCGTGGCGGCGCACGAGGCATCTCCCGACACCTTCGAGATCAGACAGTATGAGATCACCGACTGGTACGCCAGCAAAAACGCCGCAGGCGACGACAGCAACCTCGGCGGAAAACTGCTCAGCGTTTCGGACCTTTACTATATCCCCGCCACCGAAAGTTTGCAGGTCACCCTTAAGTTCAACCTTGACATTCTCGAAAACCGCGAGGTTGAATATTCGCAGGATCTTTTGCCCTTCAAGCTTTATCTTGTTGAATACGAGGGCGAAGACAAGGCAATAGGACAAAAATACGAGGATATCGTTGCCGTAAAATACGACGAGCGCTACTCTTTTGGCTACATCCGCGTCTGCTTTGACGGCATAAAGCTTGAAAAGGACGGCGGCATCGTGGACGAAAACGGCGATCCCGTTATGCGTCAGTTTGGACTTTTCATGAATATGTACACCATAGAGGGAGAATATTCCGACGAGGTATACGACGTTTTCTCGATCTATACGGGACGAAAGAATTACAAGACAGTTGAATACAAATAAGAACGGAGACAAAAATGATAACCGATAAGGCAGAAATAAAAATCGCAATGCTTGCGGTCTATGCCGCCTTTGCCGTCGAGATAGATGCGGCAAACGCCCAGGAATGTATCCTTGCCACCGGCGAAATAAACACCTTTGACTGCCAGGAATGCGAACGCGAACTTGCCGAAGAGGGGCTCATCAGCTATTGCACTGTGGAGGGCAGACTTTGTTGCGGCATAACAGATGCGGGATGCGCCATGTACGAGCAGGGCAGTCGCTTTATGCGCAAGGATCTGCTTGACGCCGTTGTGTCAAAGGCTCTGCGCCACTTTGAATATATCTGTACGGGAAAAAAATATTCAAGCGAGCTTTCCGAGGCGGACGGGGGATATTACGTCGTCTGCTCGCTTAAGTCAAAAGACCGCACCTATATGGAAACAAAATTCTTTTTCGACAACCGAACCGATGCTTTCGCCGCCCTGGATATTTGCAACGAAAGCCCCGAAACGATTTTTAACGGAGTCGAAACTCTGATGACGGGAAAAATAAAGCATCTGCTCTGATGCTACATGTTCCCGTATACAAAATCCGACAAAACGGTATATATATCCGAAACAATTCCCAAAACCGTCGCGCCTAAAAGCGTGGCGGTTTCTTTTGCGGGGGCAGACAAAAATTTCGGAAAAACCATACCCGAAGCAGTTTTGCAAAGCTTCAGGTGATCGCGCACCTTTTCCGATAAGCTTTCGTCCGCTTCTATCGTTTTCCCGAGTATAACAAAGCCGTTGTCGCCGTCAAATCCAAAAAGTTCCGCCGCATCGCTTCCTTCGCTTTTTATAATAAAAAGAACTCCCACAGAGGCCGCCAAAAAGATCAACGCCGCGCCGCAAAAAGCAATTACGTTTTTAATCATTTTTCTCTCCTTTTATTTTGATATGGTCTTTGCAAAAACGTCCGCAAAAAGCTCGATCGAAGACAATACTTCACAAAGCTCGTTTTCACAGTTGCCTGCTTCGAGAATAAAATATCCGCGGCACAACTGCTGGTTAAAGCTTGCCCTTCGCAGGTTTACCGCACGCATAAGAGAAGGAAAACTGTCACACATGCTTTTTTGTATTTCAAAAACCGTGCGCAGGTTTTCGCGCCAGTTCGGATGGGTTGCCCCCGCCTCGTCTGTGCCCACCACAAACATAAGCCGGGCGCATTCCACTCCGTCGATATTCGTTGAAAGTCGGGCATATCCGTTGCCGTCGGGGTTCGGTATCGCATCCCGATGCAGGTCTATCACGTATTTTATTGACGGATAATCGGCAAGATATTCACTGACCGCCGCAAAAGAATTTGAATACGCCTTTATGTAAGAGTTTTCGTCAAACATTTTTTCACAGTGAACCACCGAAACGCCCTTTTCGGTAAGCTTTTGTGCCAGATGTTTTCCTGCGGCAACGACGTTTCTTTCTTTGTCCTGTGTTCTGTAATTTTCTGCGGCACAGTCGGCATATCCCTCGGTGCCGTGGGTGTGGATTATAAGAACCGAAGGGGATTGTGCTCTGTCCGCAAAAACGCTGACGGCGTCATTCTTCATTTTGGTGTTTTCCGATTTTTCGATCGGATATTTCCCGACAAGCATTTCGGATATATCAACGTCGTATTGCGTTTCGTTTGCAATGCTTGATAAAGCGCCTTCCGAAAGATCTGTGGGAAACTGCACTTTTTCGCTTTCTGCCGTGGGGGTGTCGATCGTCTCTTCCGCCATGCTGTCGGATGCCGCGGGAAGTGGGGAGGAGGGTGCTGTCTGCTCGGTCTTTTCGGGCTCTGCTTCAAAGATCAGCACAGTGCTTTTTGCGCAAGGTTCTGTGACGGCGGTCGAAAGTGATATAAGAAGCTTTTCAAGCTCTTTTGGCATCGGCATGGTATATCCGAATATTGCCGCCAAACAAAAAACGGCGCAAAATATCGCAACAAAAGGTGGCTTTTTCTTTATTTTGTTGCTTTTCGTTTCGACAAATTCTTTCTTTTCGGGCGGTTTTATCTCTATCTCGCACACCGCGCCGATCTTTTCGCTTGTGGGAATGGTTATTTTCGTTTCGCTTTCCGCCGTTTTGTTGCCGACGTTGAATTTTTTGCAGTTCACAGGCTCCTCCTTTTTGTTCTTCGTGGGTAGTCTTCAAAATATATATGAAAACGTTGGGAAAAATATGAGCATCAGAGAAAATCGCGCATCTGCGAAATGTCTATTTCTTTGTGAATTGCCGCATTCAGCGAAAATCCGATAAGCCTTGAAATACTTTTTACCTCTTTCTCGCAATTTTTGGGCGAAACGTAGCAGTCGCCGCTTATCTGCTTTGAAAGCATCTTTTGTTGTTCGTTCGAAAGATTTTCCACGCCGCATTCTGAAAGAAGGTCGCTTACAAGGGTGCAGGCGTTCACCACCGTCGGCACGCCGATGGCAATAACCGGTACCCCCATAGTATTTTGTGATATTTCCGTCCGCGCGTTTCCCACACCCGATCCGGGGCATATGCCCGTGTCGCACAGCTGAACGGTGGTGCAAAGCCGTGCCAGCCGTCGGGAAGAAAGCGAATCCACCGCAACAATGCACGACGGACGGATATCGTCGGCGATTCCTTTTATCATCTGTGCCGCCTCAAGTCCCGTGTTCCCAAAAACGTTGGGTAATATGGCGCAGGTCTCGCAAAACGAGAATTTTTCAAAAAGCTTTGGAGACGATTGCCTGATGTGCCGTGTCACAATAAAATTTTCCACAGTATGCGCCCCCACCGAGTCGGCACAGATGGCAGGATTGCCAAGCCCCGCAAGCAGTATGGGGCCTTCTCGCAGTTCGGAAAAAGAGGAAATGACTTTTGCCAACACTTTGCATACTCTTTCAAAGGCTTTGCTGTCAAAAAGCTCGGTTTGTCCGACGTTTACAGTGACATATTTTCCTTTTCTTTTTCCTGTCTGCTCTTCGCCTTTTTCGTTTTTTACTTTCATTTCAAATATTTCCACACCGTCCGTCACAAGCTTTCTCGTTTCAACGCCGAAAATGTTTTGCATTTTTGCGCGTAATATCTCGTCGTTTTCATCGGCAAGGTCAGTTTTTAGACTGAAAAAATCAATATTTTCCATCGTTTCGGTCACTTTCTGAAATAAAAAATTAAAAAAATCAAAAAAAAATCGGTTTTGCTATTGAATTATTCAAAAAAATGTGGTAATATATGTTGGTATATGAAAATACGACCATATACGGGTGTGCTTACGGCACAGTGTATACCTGTCGTATGGTAACTTTTACAGGGAGGTGGACATATTGCCGAATATCAAGTCTGCAAAGAAGCGCGTTAATGTCACAAAGACAAAGACTCTCAAGAACCGTATGTTCAAGACAATGTACAAGACAACCTTGAAGAAGTTCGAAGCTGCTATTGCTGAAGGTGACAAGGCTGCTGCAGAAGTTGCATACCGCAACGCTGTAAGCGTTCTTGACAGAGCTGCTAGCAAGGGTACTATCCATGCTAATGCTGCTGCTAGAAAGAAGAGCCGCTTTGCTCTTAAGCTCAACACTCTTTGATCTTTTCACTACAAGTGATCTCCGCGTTTTTCGCGGTGTGAGTTAACCAATTCGAATTGGGAGATATTTTCTGTACAAAATACAGAAAATATCTCTTTTTACTTTTCAGCTTCCAAATATCTCGCGAAAGCTCAGCTTTTCGCTGTTTGCGATCATCGTAATTCTTATCTTTGTCTTTTCAAGGCTTGCCGCGTACGATGCCGTGTCGCCTGCTCGGTAGTATGAAAAAACATCATAAAAATCACATATAAGCTCTTTAATGTCGGATTTTGACAAAACGTAATAAAAATATCCCGTGTGCTTTTCAAAGCTTTCTTTTGCGCGCGTCATTTCGCTTGTGATCTGACCGTTTTCTTTTGCTGTCTCGGGAAAATCGTCCAAAAGACAGAGAATTTCCGCATATACCCGATCTGCATAGCACGCGTTAAAAATAACCGCGATTATAACAACGACCGCAAGAACAACCGATAAACCGAAACTTTTCAAGACTTTTTCTCCTTTATAATGATCGTGCGCTTGCCCGATGCGGTCTCGGAAAGCAAAAGAATGTCGGACAAAGGGTGGGGCTTTATGCTTTTTATGACCTGCTTTTTGTTTTTGCCAAGATATTCAAGTCCGACTTTAACGATCGTTCCGTCAGAAATAAGAGTAACGTCGGGTTCGCTCTCGGGAAGATCAAGATTCATGTCCGAAACAGTCAACTGCCTGAATTTGACCTTTGGTATCACGCTGAATTTCCCGTTCGGTTCAAGAAAAACATATTCCGCCTCGCTTATCGACGAAAGACCTGCAATGCGCAATTCAACCATAAGCTCGTTTATGGTAATGCGTGTTTCGCACAGTGCTTTCTGATTAAGAACACCTTTGTCGATCAGCATTGTCGGCGTGCTTTCAAGAAATGATCGGGCGTTTTCGGATTTAAGAGTAATGTATGACATTATAACTTCAAACGAAATTATCAGTATCAGCGGAACAAGACAGTAAAGAATAGGGAAGCTCTTGTCCGAAATCGGCAGCGCTGCAAGTTCAGACAGTATCATCGCCGTAACAAATTCCGAGATCTGCATCTGTCCCAACTGCCTTTTGCCCATAAGTTTCATCGAGCAAATAATCACCGCATACATAAAAATCGTCCTGAAAACTATCGTTGTCATAAGTTTCACCTTCCAAAATAGTCTTGTTTTAGTATTTCAAATGGCAAAAAAACTATTCAAAAGGCACTTTTTAGAACCTAAAAATGTTAAAATAAAAATTTTTTCAAAAAAATCAAAAAAAATGAAAAAAAGTACTTGACAAACTCGGATGTTTGTGGTATTCTAATAAAGCTGACCGCGAGAGCGGCGGCGCGGACTTTGAAAATTGAACAACGAAAGACGAGAAGTACAAAGAACAACTCGTTAATTCCAAAGA
>JAFYUZ010000027.1 GCA_017549365.1 Clostridia bacterium | reverse complement strand
GCCTTCTTCGTGGCCGGGATAGATCGAGATGACGAGCACGCCGCCTTTTTTCAAAAGCTCGATGGCGCCGGTTACGGCAGGAAGCGTGCTTTCACGCATGGTGTGAAGCGCTTTGTTGCCACTGCCCGGCAGATATCCGAGATTGAACATTCCGCCGTCGATGGGCTCTTTTATATATTCCTTGCAGTTGGCGTGGCTCGAATGGATGAGGACAGCGTTTGAAAGTCCTGCATCGTCAAGCCTTTTTCGGGTGTTAACAAGGGCGCTTTCCTGGATGTCAAAGGCGTAAACCTTGCCATCTGGAACTTTTTTGCAAAGATATTCGGTGTCGTGTCCGTTGCCCATGGTGAAATCGCAAAGCACCGAGTCGGGGCGGATTATGGGTTCTATAAAAGCCTTGGCGGCATCAAGCAGTTCAAACATAAAAATTACCTCGGGATATATTTTTGGAAGAAAAACTTCTGTCTTTCTATTATAGCAGAAAAAGCGCGGGATTGGAAGAGGTTTTGAAAAAATAGAGGAATGAATTAAGAATAGATCTTTGCCGTTTCGTGGTAGACTTTAAGAAAATCGCGCAGGATATCGACCCTTGAAAAGTCGCGATTGTAAACAATGTTCATTTCACGCAGCATGCTGAGATTTTCAATGGGCAAAACGGCGATCTTGCCCTTTTTCAGCTCGTCCATACAAGCACTTTTGGGAAGTATCGATATGCCAAGGTCTTTTCGGATAAGGTCCTTGATGGTGGCGATATTGTCGACCTCGAGCGAAATGTTGAAATTGTCGATCGATTCGCCGATGCTGGTAAGGGTGGCTTCAAAAAGCATACGCGTGCCCGACGACGGCAGGCGCAGGATCATTTTTTCCTGTTTCAGCGCCGAAAGGGTGACCATGGATTGACGCGACAGCTTGTTGTTGTTGGAAAGAACGCAAACGAGATAGTCGGTGTCGAGCATAAGGCAGTTGAAGGATGTGTTTGTCGGTCTGCCCTCGACGATGGCGAGATCTATCTCGTAATTTTCCAGCATATCATAAAGATTTTTGATTGTATCAGTAATAATAGTTATGCTAAGATTGCGGTTTTTGCTGCCGTATTTTGCCAAAGCTTCGGTGATCAGATTGCTTTCTGCCGTGTGGGTTATGCCGATGCGGATGCGGGTCATAACCTTTTCGTTGTCCGAAAGCTCGGTCTTCATTTTGGTATAAAGCGCCGCGAGACGGCGGGCATATCGGATAACCGTTTCTCCCTCAGGAGTGGGCTTGAACTCGCCTTTTCCGCGGATAAACAGTTTTACCGAAAGCTCTTCTTCGAGCATACTGATGTGGTGGCTGACGGCGGGCTGGGTAAGAGAGAGCTTTTGTGCCGCTTTGGTAAAATTTTTTTCTTCCGCCACCGTCAAAAGTGTTAAAAGTTTAACATCCAGCATTCTTGTCAACTCCATTAAAAAAATTTATAGATATCAAAATAAATATTACTTGACTTTATGTAATAATAGTGTATCATAATGTGTATATCTTTTCAAGGGGAAAAATAAAAATTTTTGAAAGGAGCAAAAATGCTCAATAACATATATGCAAAGATAGATCCCGGTGCCGTTACGATCATTGCGGTTTCACTGATGCTGTTCGTCGGTTTTCTGATGACACGCATTACAAAACGGCTGAAATTGCCAAACGTCACCGCCTACATCCTGACGGGCATACTCATTGGCCCGTTTTGTCTTGACCTTATTCCCGAACACGTGATATCGGGCACAGATTTTTTGTCGGACATTGCCCTTGCCTTCATCGCTTTCAGCACCGGCGAATTTTTCAGACTGTCCGCCCTTAAAAAGAACGGTGCAAAGGTGATTGTCATCACCCTTGCCGAAGCGCTTTTTGCTTCTGTTTTTATATTTGTGCTGACCTTTTTCGTGCTTCGTCTGCAGCTTGCTTTTTCCATAGTTCTTTCGGCGCTTGCGGCGGCAACTGCCCCTGCATCCACCATGATGACCATTCGTCAGACGGGGGCAAAGGGAGATTTTGTTGATACTCTTTTGCAGGTGGTTGCCCTTGACAACATCGTTGCCATCGTTGCATACAGCATCTCGATCTCGGTGGCTGTGGCGCTTTCGTCGGGAAGCAGTGTCAGCGCATCAAACGTTCTTGTTCCCATTGCCACGAATATCGGCGTTCTTCTTCTCGGTTGCGTGTTCGGATATATAATGAAGCTTCTCATCCACCACCGCTCGAACGACAACCGACTTATTATAACCGTGGCGCTTCTTTTCACCTTTTGCGGCATCTGCGCCATGCTTGGCATTTCGCCGCTTCTCGGATGTATGTCGATGGGTACGGTGTATATCAACGTGGCACAGGACGACAAGCTTTTCAAACAGATCAACTATTTTTCGCCCCCGATATTGCTTTTGTTCTTCGTTCGCTCGGGATTAAGCTTTGATCTCGGAGCCCTTGTGGGTACAACGGGCGCCATTGGCGCGGTTTCGTTGCTTGTGGTCGGCATTACATATTTTATCGTGCGTATCATCGCAAAATATGCCGGCGCCTTTGTCGGATGCGCCATTGTGAAAAAATCGCAAAAGGTCCGCAATTATCTCGGACTTGCCCTTATTCCCCAGGCGGGGGTCGCCATCGGTCTTGCGGTGCTGGGCGCACGAGAGCTGGGCGGCGAGATGGGATCTGCCCTTGAAACGATAATCCTTGCCGCAAGCGTGCTTTACGAGCTTGTGGGTCCCGTGTGTGCAAAGCTTTCGCTTTATCTTTCGGGCTCGTATTCCACAAAGCTTGAGGAGATCGTACAGGTGGAGGAAAAAACCGACGACGGCGAGCAGAAATCTTCGCTTGAAATACTTATTGAACGTATACAAAAGATACAGAAAGAACTTCCGCAAAACACCGTTTCCGAGGAGGAGCAGGCCTTTACCAATGCCGCCGAGGAACATTTTAACAGTCAACTTTCGGCGCACAGATCGCGCCACGGAAACAAGCGGATTTTTTAAGGAGGAATTGAGATGCAATTTATCGTCCCCGAAGTTTTGACCGAAACGTCAAAGTATATCATCGATCCCGTTGCCCGCCTTCTTGGCGAATGGTCAACAGAGATCAACGCCGCCACCATTTTTTTGCGCATAATCCTTTCGGTGATTCTTGCGGCAATAATCGGATGCGAGCGCTCGAGCAAGCGTCACTCGGCGGGTCTGCGTACCTTTATTCTCGTTTCGCTGGCATCAACGGTTGCCATGATGCTTGATATTTTTCTTGCCGACGTTGCGGGCATCAAATTTTATATGACCTCTGCCGCGTCTGTTATTGCCACGGCAATAATCAGCGTAAATTCGATGGTTTTCAGCTCGAGAAATCAGATAAAGGGCCTTACCACTTCGGTGGGACTTTGGACCTGCGGCATCATCGGACTTACCTGCGGCGCAGGGTATTACACCGTAACCCTTGCTGCTTTTTGCGCTTTGCTTTTGTGTCTTTCGATCTTCCCCGTATTTGAAAGATATCTCAAAAACAGATCGAACCATTTTGAAATTCACCTTGAGCTTACCACCAGCGTAAAGTTGCAGGATTTTGTAACCACCATAAGAAGGCTTGGACTTAAGATCGACGATATTGAATTGAATCCTGCCTATGCAAATTCTGGACTCAGCGTTTATTCGGTTTCGATCTCGATAAGCTCGGCGGAGCTTAAAAAGTACAAGACCCACCACGAGATAATCGAGGCTCTCAAAACCCTTGATTACGTTTATCACATCGAAGAAATGCACGGTTGAAAACAGGCACTCTGCAAAACAAAGGCAGAGTGCCGCTTTTTTGCTGAAAAGATTATGATGTGCCCGATGAATGAAATTTGCCGCCTTTGACCGTTTTTTGCCCAAAACGGGGGTGCGAAAAGCGGTTTTTATGGCGAATTTTGAATTTTTGGAAATCAAAAAATTCAAAAAATTGTGAAAAATATAGCAAAAAGGTGCCTGTTTACAACTTTTTTTGAAATTTCAATAAAAAATCTTGCAATTTCAAAAAAACTGTGCTATACTAAACTGTACAAATTTTTGAAAGAAATTTTTTTCTTATACTAAGGAGGAACTCCAAATGTTCAAATTGCAGTATTTCAACGATGTTTTTGCATCTGTTGAAAAGAAAAATCCCGGCGAGCCTGAATTTCTTCAGACCGTCAAGGAAGTTCTCGAATCCATCGAGATCGTATTCGAAAAGAGACCTGACCTCATCGAAGCAGGCATTCTCGAAAGATTTGTTGAGCCCGAACGTTTCATCCAGTTCAGAGTAAGCTGGGTTGACGACAACGGCAAGGTTCAGGTAAACCGCGGCTACCGCGTACAGTTTAACTCGGCGATCGGTCCTTACAAGGGCGGTCTCCGTTTCCATCCCTCTGTAAACTCTTCCATCATCAAGTTCCTCGGCTTCGAGCAGACACTTAAGAACAGCCTTACAAGCCTTCCCATGGGCGGCGGTAAGGGCGGATCTGACTTTGATCCCCAGGGCAAATCCGATATGGAAGTTATGCGCTTCTGCCAGAGCTTTATGACAGAGCTTGCAAAGCACATCGGCCCCAACACCGACGTTCCCGCAGGTGACATCGGCGTAGGTGCACGTGAAGTCGGCTACCTCTTCGGTCAGTACAAGAGACTCCAGAACGAATTTACAGGCGTTCTCACAGGTAAGGGCATTCCTTACGGCGGTTCTCTTATCCGTCCCGAAGCAACAGGCTACGGCGCAGTTTATTATGCAGTTGAAATGCTCAAGTATTTCGGCGATGATATCAAGGGCAAGACATTTGCAGTATCCGGCTTCGGTAACGTTGCTTGGGGTACAGTAAAGAAGATCAACGAGCTCGGCGGTAAGGTTGTTACAATCTCCGGTCCCGACGGCTATATCTACGATCCCGACGGAATCTGCACAGAAGAAAAGATCAACTACATGCTCGAAATGCGTGCTTCCTGCCGTAACAAGGTTCAGGACTACGCAGACAAGTTCGGCGTACAGTTCTTCCCCGGCGAAAAGCCTTGGGGCACAAAGGTAGACATCGTTATGCCTTGTGCAACTCAGAACGAAGTTGGCATGGCAGAAGCAGAAAAGATCGTTGCTGCAGGCGTTAAGTACTACATCGAAGTATCCAACATGCCCACAACAAACGAAGCTGTTGCATACCTTAAGGAAAAGGGTCTTAAGATCGCTCCTTCCAAGGCAGTTAATGCAGGTGGCGTTGCTGTTTCCGGTCTTGAAATGTCTCAGAACTCGATGCGTTACAGCTGGAGCGCAGAAGAAGTTGACGAAAAGCTCAAGATGATCATGAAGAACATCTTCAACAACTCTATGGAAGCTGCTCACACCTACGGTATGGGCGACGACCTCGTTGCAGGTGCAAACATTGCGGGCTTTATCAAGGTTGCCGAAGCTATGAAGGCACAGGGCATTGCATATTAATCTCTTGCAATAAAAAATCAACACCGTCTCGAAGGCGTTGTGTTCCTAAGGACACAACGCCAACTCTATTCGCCTTCGGCGAGTTATATTGCTTCGCAGTGATATTCGGCTTACGCCGAGTGATATTCGCTACGCGAGTTTAGGAGGCGAATAGAATATAACTGCTCTGCTTGCAGAGCAATATCACTTTTGCAAAGCAAAAATATCACGCTGTCGAAGACAGCATATCACTAAAAACTATCAGGAAGTACGCACTTACTCACCACCGAAAGTGGTGGTGCAATAGAAAAGAGCCGATACGGAATAAAATCCATATCGGCTTTTTTACTGTCTTTTAGCACCCGTCTCGAAAGGGACGGTGTTTTTTTGTTTATCTGTCAGCTTACAAAAGGATGTTGATATTACTGCAAAACTCGTTTTGTTCAACGTATACGTCGGCAAGCGTCAGTTTTTTGTCGTTAAGATAAAAATCTTTCACTGTGATATCCGAAATTCCGCTTTCTTTCGAATGACCGACAAAACGGAATTTGGGTTTTCTGTCATCATAAAGGCGTATGTTTTCAAAGGTGATGCGGCGGTTTTTTCCGCGGCGTTTTCCGCCGCCCGAGTATTCCTCGTGGAAGGAAACCTCCACGCAGATGGTAAAAGGAGTATATTCGGGGTCGTTGTGGCAATATACGTCGCTGTCGTTTTTCTGAATTATCGGACGGGGCATGATCTTATCAAATTCGACGGACACATTCTTGTATACCACATCGTGAACGTCGGCATAATCCACGTTGTAGCAGTCAAGGGGGTTTACGCAGGCGTGGATTATATGGCACGAATCGAAAAGAATGTCAAAAATTTCTTCTGCGCGGGTTTCGGCGCCGATCTCAAGGCTTTTGCCCCAGTCGTTCCAGATAACGCAGTTTGAAACGTGCACATTTTTGAAAACGTCATAACACTTGCCGTTGTGGTATATGGCATCATGTGTGGCTTTTTTCGAATCTTCGGCAAAGAAAAAGTCAAATCCTTTGACACAGATGGCATCGTCAAAAGTACGCAGAAAACAATTGTCAATATTTACGTTTTTGCAGTTGTGCATATCGATTCCGTCAGAATTGTACCGCCAGCAACCGATGATCTTTACGTTGCGGATATCAAGATTTTCGCACCCCGACGGTTTGATGTTGTACACGAGCGAATCTCTTATGGTAATGCCTTCGATTTCGATATTTGTGCAGTAATTAAGCATGACAGTGTGCTCTCTTACGGCGTTGTTTACGGCAGAAAAATTGTTTTCCTCGTTGGCTTCAAAAAGTATCTGTTCTTTGTTTTTGCTGTTGTCAAGAATGCCGCGGCCGAGAATTTTTATGTTTTCCGCATCGTTTGCGCGTACGCAGGCATAAACCACGGCTCCCTCGTCGATAAAAAGAGTCTGGTTGCTTTCAAGATATATCATCCCGACGTTGTGCTCGCCTTGTCCGAAATACAAGACATTTTTATCGTTTTTGTCAATATCGTAGGTTTTTGCGGGATCTGCAAAAATGTGCAGAGCATCGCTTCTGCCATACGGTTCGACGGTGAAATATGCGGGTTTTTCGAGGGTGAAAATTATTCTGCCGTCATCGGTGATCTCGGGGACAATGCCCAGCTCCATAGGGCGGATCTGCGCTTTTTCAAACGGCTTTTTCGGTTTTATCTCAAAGGTAACGGGTTCATCGGTTTCAAAAGACACAAAGTTTATAAGCTCGGTCTGGTCAAGGCTTCTTTGGTGTCCGGGCCAACGTCTGTTGAAAGCAATTGCCGAAACACGCGCCGTGTTGAGGGGGGTATCAACTCCGTTGATTTTAATTTCGTAACTGTTGTGGCAAAGCTCTGTTGACGTTACGGGGTAGATTCTAAAACTCATGTAATCACTCCTCACGCTTAAATTATAGCAAAACAGTTTGAAATGTCAAGGCGGATGAAAAAATAAAACAGTTTTTGTACGTACACATTCTTTTTTCGCAATTTTGGAGTAGTTTTTTTAAAAAATATCTGTTATGATATTATAAAGGGGAGTGAGCGGATGTTTGATGTTTTGAAGTATATTCACGATAACATTGAAAAAAAGCTTGAGCTTGGTGATGTTGCCGCCAATTTTGGCTATTCAAAATGGCATCTTTGCTCGAAATTTCATGAATACACCGGGCGACCCTTTGCAAAATATGTTCGCCACTACCGATTGCAGGCGGCTTCTCTTGATATTTTGTCCGGAAAAAAGATAACAGATACGGCAATGCGTTACGGATATGACAGTCTCGGCGGTTTCAACAAGGCTTTTCTTGCCGAGTTCGGATGCCTTCCGCGGGAATACAAAAAGCAAGCCCATAAAGCCGCCCTTTATTATGAAAGGAGAAAACTTCTGATGTACACACTTAGCGACAGATGCGATTATTTGCGCTCACAAGTTATGGAAAAGAGCGAATTTGAAGATCTTTACTGCTTACAGCGAGAGGTATATTTTCGTCTTGGCGAACGACGTGCTATCTTACAGAAAAGGTCAAATTCCGAAATAATCGGCGAGGCTGTGGCGAATATTCTTGATAATTTCACTCCCGTCATCCGTCCCCGCGAGTTGGTGGTTGGATTCAATTTCGGAGGACCTTATCGCCCCGAGTATATCTCGCTTACCGACACCGTTGAAATGCGCGAGCTTGCAAGGAAAAACGGCATTTCGGATGCCGACGTCGAGGAATATCTGCGAGGTACAGATGAAACTCTTGAAGATGTAAGATATATCCACCCCACTTTTACAAAGACAGAAAAAGATTCTGCCACCGAATGGGCGTGCATAGGACGTTGCATTGATTCCAATCATACTGTTATTGATTACGAAAAGGTAATAAAGATAGGATTTGAGGGAATTCTTTCGCAGATGAACGAATTTGAACAGAAAAACGGCACAAATCCTCTGTATATTTCGGCAAAGCGTATATGCTCGGCTGCGTGCAAAATGGGCAAAAAATATGCCGCGGCGGCAAAAGAGCTTTTGGTGTCGGGTGGGTCGGAATACGACAAAAAAGATCTTGAAAGCATTATATCGGTCTGCGAAAACGTTCCGTTGCGCGGAGCAACCTGCTTTAAGGAAGCCGTACAGGCTCTGTTTTTTGCACACATAATCAACACCTGGGAGGATTATATCAACGCAAATTCTCTCGGACGGCTTGATAAGATACTGTATCCGTATTACAAGAACGACATAGAAAAAGGTATTATCACCAAGGACGAGGCTTTTGAGATCATTTGTTGCCTGTGGATATAGCTTTATCGCGATTATGACGTTCAGCAGTCGTGCGTCGGAGGTACAGACGCCGACGGAAACAGCTGTGTCAACGAGCTTTCGTACATGATGCTTGATGCCACCGAGCAGCTCGATTTTATCCGCTGTATGTCGGTGCGCTATTCCGCGAACACCGACAAAAATTTCATCAAGCGTGCCCTTGAGGTGGTAGGCCACGTTCAAAAGGGTGTACCTTTCTTCTTCAACGATGACGTGATGATCCCTGCTCTTGAAAACAAGGGCATATCTCACGAAGACGCTTGTGATTATACCCAGATAGGATGTGTTGAAACCGTTATCCCCGGAAAATCAAATCCCCATGCGGTGACGGGCGAAACAAATCTTCTGAAAGCCGTTGAATATGTATTTTGCAACGGTCGCAGTATGATGTATCCCGAATTTGAAACGGGAGCAAAAACAGGCGAGCTTTGCGAATTTGATAGTTTCGACGATTTTTACCGTGCTGTTAAAAAGCAGATATATCACATACTTGACATCACCTGTGCAAAGGTGAAGAGATGGCGTGACTGCTCGGTGATAAATTCGCCAAAGCCGTACAAATCAATGCTGACATCGGGTTGTCTTGAAACAGGCCGCGATTTTAACGATGCGGGAGCATTGTATGATTATTATCAGATCATGCTCGGAGGAATCCCGAATCTTGCCGACTCTCTTGAGGTTATTCGTGAATTTGTTTATAAAAAGCAGGAATACAGCCTTACTGATATCAGAGAGATTCTTCAAAACGATTTCCCCGACGAGGCGATAAGACAAAAGTTTATCAACAAAGCGGCAAAATTCGGAAACGATATTGACAGTGTCGACAGTCTTGCCGCAGATATCATCAACTCTTCTTGCGATTATCTTGAAGAATTTTCGGAGAAATACGGACTTTCATTCCACGCCCAGCCCTTTACCTTCCTGTGGATGGTGGATCATGGCAGAGAAAGCGCCGCGAGCCCCGATGGCAGAAAAAAAGGCGAGATCATTGCGTACAGTGTTTCTCCCATGCAGGGACGGGACTTCAATGGGCTTACCTCTTTGCTGAATTCTATTGCAAAGCTTCCCACAAAACGAACCCCCGGCACCACCTCTGCCATTGTTGAGGTGGATCCAAAGCTTTTCACCGACCGCAATATTTCAATGCTTGCCGATATTTTCATGGCGGCAAGCGGAAAAGGCTTGCAGAACGTTCAGTTCAACACGATCGACGCCGACACTCTGATAGATGCTCAAAAATATCCCGAAAAATACAACAATCTTGCCGTACGAGTATCGGGATTCAGCCAAAAATTCAATCTTCTTTCTCCCGAGCTTCAAAACCATATTATCGGAAGGACAAAGCATTCATGCATATAATGACCGCCCCTGTCACAAATATTTCCAAAGGATCTTTGCATGACGGCCCCGGAGTGCGCACCGTGGTATACCTTAAAGGATGCGGGCTTTCTTGTGCGTGGTGCCACAACCCCGAAACGATAGACCGAAAAAAACAGCTTCTTTTTGTGGCTTCCAAGTGTATCGGATGCGGAAAATGTATAAAGATCTGTCCGACGCATCATGTTGTTACAGACGGAAATCTTGTTTTTCGCCGCGAAGGGTGCGAAGTCTGCGGAAAATGTGCCGAGGAGTGTCCGACCGAGGCGTTGAGCGTTTGCGGAAAGGATATGACGGCAAAGGAAGTTTTTGATGAAATAATCAAGGACAGACATTACTATGAAATCTCGGGTGGAGGAGTGACTTTTTCGGGCGGAGAATGTCTTTTGCACTCGGAGTTTACCGCAGAAGTGCTGAAAAAATGCAAGCAGGAGAAGATACATACCGCCATAGAAAGCGCGCTTTTTGTTCGGTGGGAAAATATAGAGGCGGTTTTGCCTTTTACAGATCTTGTTTTTGCCGATCTTAAGCTGGCAGATCCCGAAAAGCACAAAAAATATACAGGTGCCGATAATACGAGAATTGTTGAAAATCTCCTTATGCTGTCAAAGCGGTTTGACAATGTTATCGTGCGTATCCCCGTTATTCCGGGAGTAAACGACGAAAAAGACGATCTGGAAGGCTTTGCCCGAATAATTGCAATGCTGGGTGACGGCGTAAAAGAGATAGAGCTTTTAAAATACAACAATCTTGCAGGATCAAAATATGATTTTGTCGGAAGAAGATATACCGAATTTTCGGACAGAAGCCAGAGCGATGACAGAATGAGAGAATTGTGCGGTATTCTTTCGAAAAAAAGCGGAAGAAATTGCAAATTTTAAATTTCAATGCAAAAGAGCAGTAACGATTGGATTTCGTTACTGCTCTTTTTTAAAGTTTCAGGATTTTTTCTGCCCGATTTTGGAAATGAATCTGAAGGTTGCGGGCCATACGCAGACGGCAAAGACAACGATGAGAAAATATCTGACTCCGTGGGCAACGCCTGCGCCGCCAAACAGGGAGAGCAGAGGCTCTTCCAGCATTTTTATGCCGAAAACACCCGCCACACCGGGCACAATTTTTATGATATTGCAAACAAGAGACGCCTTTGTTTCAAACCGCACAAATCTGCGCTCTATGGGATATGCCACAGCGATGCCGCAAACACCGCCCATCATATACCACGCGTGACGGCGGGAGGAGATGACGTTTTCGATCTCGTGGGCATCAAAACCTTGTGCCATATAGGAAATCACAAGATACACCGCCGATATTGCCACCATACCCGCAATGATGATATACATGGCGGACGGCATTTTGTCAACCAGCCTGAACACGTAATAAAAAAGCAAAACGAGAAATACCGCCAGCAAAGCCGATATTAAAACGTCCCACGACGTATGCACACCGAGGTACATGCGCGATATTGCCACAAAAAGGGCGAGAAGTCCGCAAGAGATATAAAGCGCGACACGGGATTTTTTTGTTTTTGCAAGCTCTTTTGAGCTCATGGCAAAACAGCCTGCAATGCTTACGGCGTTTTGGGTGTGTCCGCTGGGAAAAGAATATCCGGGTGCGCCCGAACGTGCGATCTCGACGATCGAAAAATCGGGGTCGATTATCCACGGGCGCGGAACACGGCAGATAAGCTTAAGTATCTGGTTGATGACAGCGCCGAAAAAGCATACCGTCATCAGATAGTAGCCGAAACGCTTGTTTATGCACCAATAGACGGTTATGGCGAGAGCAATGAAAAACACTTCGGCTCCCAGCGCCGTTATCAGATAAAAGAACTTATCGAAAAAAGGGTGTCGCAACCCTTCAAAAAAATACAGAATTTCCATTTTTTCTCCGCAATAGTTTTTTATAATGCTATCATACCATTTTTGCGGGATTTTGTCAATAAACCGTGTGTAAACTGATTTTTGCACCTGTTGAAATAAAACTGTTGAAAAAGCCGCCGGTTTGTGTTAGAATAAGAAAAGATAAAGCTTACTTTATACGAAAAAAGGAGTCGGCAAATGAAGAAAAACCGCGATTATGTCAATGCCTGCGCCCTCTGCGAGCATTCGTGCTATGTGGAGTATGACGAAAAGTATATCTGCAAATACAAAAACCGTTGTCTTGTGGTGGATGATGACCATTCCTGCCGTCATTTCAGATTCGATCTTTTAAAGCTCGAGCCCGCCCCCAAGCGCCCATATACCGCACAGGATGTCGAGATCGGTGACATTTCCGACAATGAAAAAGACGGTGATTGATATGGGAAATACAAAAAAACACGACCTTATCCTTGAGGCGTACGATCTTCTTTCGGACGTAACGCCCAAAAAATACGATTGCGGCATTCTCTGCTCTGCCGCCTGTTGCGGCGAAAATATGAGCCACGGCGACGAGGACGATTGCGGAATGCTTTTGCTCCCCGGAGAAAAAGAGCTTCTTTCGGGAGAGGCCGGATTTGATTTTCGCGATGGCGACGAAGGATGTCTTCTTGTTTGCGGCGGAAAATGCCTGCGCGATCTTCGCCCCTTTGCCTGCCGTATTTTTCCATTTTATCCCAAGATAGAACAAACGGGAAAAAGGCTGTCGGTGCAGATCCTTCCCGACCCGCGCGCCCGCGGTATTTGTCCTATTCTATCGGATTTCAGACACCGCAAGACCCACGTTGAGTTTATCCGTGCGGCAAAAAGGGCTGTGCGCGTGCTGCTTTGCGATGAAGACATTAAGGGAGAGCTTATATCGCAGAGCGAGATGATTTCGGACATCGAAAAGCTTAGAGAAAAGCTTTTGGGAAAATAAAATACATAAAAAAGGACCGCGGCAGATGCCGCGGTTCTTGTGTTTTGTTGTTGTGTCTTACGAAAGCTTGAAGAATACGTCAAGTACCGAGAACACGAGGATCGCCACGATACAAACGGGAGCGATGTACTTAACAACGACTTCAAAGAGCTTTTTGCCCTTGAACTTGCCGTTGAGCTCAACTTCGTCGGAAACAGTCTTTGTCTTGATAACGTAGCCGACAAGGATACATGTGAGAAGTGCAACGATAGGCATGAGAATGTTGTTACTGACGAAATCAAAGAAGTCGAGGATCGAGCCGCCCGCTGTGCCGAGGGGATTGATGAAACTGAGCACACCAAAACCGAGCGACGAAGGAACGCCGAGGATAATCGAAATTCCGAGAGTGACGAAGCAGCAGGCTTTTCTGCCGATATGGAACTTGTCGTGGATGATAGAAACGATGGCTTCCATCAGCGAGATAGACGAGGTGAGAGCCGCGAATATAACGAGAAGGAAGAAGACAGAACCGATGATATCGCCGGTTACACCTGTCATTCCGTCAAACACCTTGGGCAACGAAACGAACATAAGGCTGGGGCCGGATTTGAGAAGTCCGTCGAGCTGTTCGGGGGTTGCCGCCGAAGAGAAGAGGGGCGGAATAATCATAAGACCTGCGAGGAAAGCGATGCCCGTGTCGAAAATTTCGATATGGCGTACCGACGATTCGAGGTTTACGTCCTTCTTCATGTACGAGCCGTAGGTTATCATGATACCCATGGCAAGCGACATTGAATAGAAAAGCTGACCCATCGCCGAAAGAACCGTTACGACAGAGAAGTTTTCGAAATCGGGAAGGATATAGTATTTAACACCTTCCATTGCGCCGGGGCGTGTCATGCTGAAAACAGCAATGCCGATAGAAAGGAGAACAAGTACGGGCATCATGATCTTTGATACCTTTTCGATACCCTTGTCAACTCCGAGAAGAACGACAAGTGCGGTAAGTCCGAGGAAGAGAGCAAACCAAAGAAGAGGCTCGCTTGCCTTTGAAACAAAGCCGCCAAAGAAACCGTCGGCTGCCGCCTTGTGACCTGCGCCCGAAACGAAAACGCCGAAATATTTCATTACCCAGCCGCCGATTACGCAGTAGTAAGGGAGAATGATGATCGGAACTATCGCGGAAAGATATCCGAGAAATTTGAATTTTTTATTGAGCTTGCCATAGGCTTCGATGGCCGAAAGACCTGTTTTTCTACCGATGGCAATTTCTGTTATCATAAGACCAAAACCGAATGTTACGGCAAGGATCAGATATACCAAAAGAAAGATTCCTCCGCCGTGCTTTGCGGCAAGATAGGGGAAACGCCACATGTTGCCGAGACCGACCGCAGAACCTGCCGCCGCCAGAACAAAGCCGAGTTTTCCCGAAAAGTTGCTTCTTTTCTGAGTGTTGTTCATAGATTCCTCCAAATTGAGTATTTCTGTGACGAAAACAATACTGCGCCGTCACATTTTTATCATTTTACCATAAAAATCCCGTTTCGTCAATCCCAAAGTGTGTTTTTTGTGCAAAAACACGCGCAAAGCTTGGTTTTTTTCGACATTCTCTTGCACCGTCGGTCAGGCTTTTCTATTGACAAAAAGAGATATAAAGGATATAATTATTTTGGAGTTGTGTATAATAATTTTTGTAGACATTTGAAAGAAAGGAGCGGTAACATGAAAAAATCAAACGCCTCGTCGAAAATGCGGCGATGCTTTGCGGTATTTGCAGCGACGATTTCAATATTTGCCGCCCTTGTTTCGGATCTTGCCTATGGCGACGAATACAACGATGCGTGGTTTAACGAATACGCCAACATATCAAAGACGGCAACAGACGAAAACGTTGTGCCAAATCTTTTTAAAAACGACACCGCTTTCGAAAATTACAAGCGTTTTCCTCTCGTTGTGCACAACAACGTGCATTACGTCCCCCTCGAAATGTTCTTGGGGCTTGCAGACACCAGACTGACATACGGCTATTCCTCCGACTATTTTTATCTTTCCCGCGAAAGATCGTCGAGATATATCTCGTTTGACGTGGAAAACAACCTCGTCACCACCCACAATCTCGATCCTTACACCCTTGAAACCAAAATATTCCACTCCACGCGATACATTCCCGTTGCCGAGGTGGCAAAGGTGCTTGGTATCACAATGGAGATATACGAAAATCGCGACGAAGGGGTATATGCCCTGCGCCTTTCGGACAGCAAGGCAAAGCTTTCTTTTTCAGAGCTTGTAAAGATATACAGCCCCATCAAAAAGGACGAGCCGCCTCTTGTGCCCGACAAGCCCGACCCGCCTGTGGTAGATCCCGTTGTCACCCCCGAGATCGGCAACCGCTCGATATATCTTTCGGCGGACGTCACCGATTTTCGCTTTGTAAAGCCGGTGCTTTCGCTTCTTGAATACAACGTGGCGAAAAATTCCTTTACCTTTTTCGTTGCCCCGTCCGACATTCTGAAGCATCCTGACGAGATACGCAGGATCATATCGGCAGGGCAGAACGTGGGATTTTTGCTTAATGCCGAGGATCCGTCAGCATCTTTTGAGGATGCAAGGGAAAATCTGCTTCTTGTGGCAAAATGCTCGTCAAGACTTGTAAGATTTTCGGTGGGAAGCGGCGCTGTTAAGCTTTCTGACGAGGAATATGCCGCGTTTGTTGAAAAATACGGCGTGCGCGTCTGGGATTACAACATTTCGTCGGCAGACAAATCCGATATGTACGAAAAAATGTACGGCGAGCTTTATAACCTTGCCTCGACCCGCGGAACGACAAGGGCTGTTTTCCGCATTACCCCCGGCACAAATACGGTTTCTGCTCTGCGCCGACTTTTTGAATCGGTGCGGTCAAAAGATCAGCTGGTTATTATGAGTTGGGACGAAACCACAAGAAATTATACCGTAAGATAAATATACTTTCACGAAAGGACGGTTGTTCTTAAAATGGACGGCGAAAGAAAGAAGAAAATACTCATCGTGGAGGACGAAAAGACCATTTCCGAGATCCTCCATTACACCATAACGCGCGAAGGATACGAGGCGACCTGTGCCTTTGACGGCATTTCGGCTCTTGACCTTGCCCTTGTGGGAAATTTTGATCTGATATTGCTTGACGTGATGCTTCCCGGGCTTGACGGATTTGAGGTTTGCCGCAGAGTTCGCGAAAAGCTTGACACACCCATAATCATGCTGACGGCGCGCGAGGAGGAGGCGGACAAGGTGTTTGGCCTTGAGCTTGGCGCCGATGACTATATGACAAAGCCTTTCAGCCACGCAGAGCTGATATCGCGTATCAAGGCAAATATCCGCAGATACCACGGCGAAAACCGCACCCCGTCCGCAAGCAAAGAGCCTGCCGACGAAAGTGTTATTTCGATAAACGGACTTGTTATAAACACAAAAAAATACAGCGTCAGCAAAAACGGCGTCGAGATATCCCTTTCCAAAAAGGAATACGACCTTGTGGAATTTTTTGCAAAAAACCGCGGCACCGTTTTCCAGCGCGAAGAGATCATGGAAAAGGTGTGGGGATACGACGGATTTTACGGCGACCTGCGCACCGTCGACGTCACCCTTGCCCGTATCAGAAAAAAGATCGAAGAAAACCCTGCCGAACCCGAATATATCCAGAACAAACGCGGTGTCGGATATTTCATGTCGTAAGGAAAGAGGATTTTTCTAATGTTCAGAAGCCTTACTGTAAAGCTTGTGCTGATCTTCATCGTTTTCATAATCGCCGTTATGGCGGTGGTGGGCGTTTTTTTGCTGGACAGAGTAAGCTCGTTTTATGCCGACGATTTTCTCGAGCAGATGGACGAGGGTTTTACCGACCGCCTTGTAAACAGTCTTTCGGAATGTTTTGATATGGCAGATCCTGCCCAGGCGCAAAAGGACGTTATGACCGCCTATTCGGGAAGCTTCAGCTTCGACAGCTATCGCAGCTTTTATATCCTTGACATGAGCGGAAACATCCTTGAAAGCTCGGCCGACGCTTCAGGCTCTGTGGTCAAGACCGCAAACCTTCTTTCGGCGATGAATCGCAAAACCGAAAAAAACAGTGTGTCGGGCACCGAATATTTTGACTATGCCAAATATATAAACGGCCGTGGCGGCGAAAGCATCATCTACATATACGATGATCTGACCCGAATGAAATCGCTTATCTGGGTGCTCTTTTCCATCATTTTCCAGGCACTTCTCATCGGACTTGCCATTGCGCTTTTCCTTTGCTTTTTCATGACCCGCGCCATAACTTCGCCAATAAGAAAGCTGACGGCAGGCGCAAAGACCATTGCCTCGGGCGAATACGACTACCGAATCGAAAACAGATCGCACGACGAGATAGGCGAGCTTACCGAAAACTTCAACCAGATGGCTCGCAAGATCGAACATTCGATGGCACAGGTTTCGGGCGAGCGCGAAAAGCTTGAAACGATTTTCAGCCGCCTGGAAGATGGAGTTGCGGCCTTTGACGAAAACGGCAGAATGTTGCACATAAACGATTCTGCCTGTGATATGCTGGGCATCCCCACCGACAAAGAATACGATTTTGACGATTTTACAAAAGCGCTCGGAATGCCCGAGATAACCAGCGCCATCCTTGTTACCGAAACCACCATCAACATTCCCGAATACACCATAAAAAAGAAGGCGGGCACAGAGCTTATCACCGACGTCAGCTTCAACGTTTTCAATTATGACATCGGAAAAACAGGTTATCTTATCGTTATTCAGGACATCACCGACAGAGCTTTGCTTGAAAAGAGCCGCCGCGAATTTATTGCCAACGTTTCGCACGAGCTTCGCACCCCCCTTACAAGTATCAAGGGTGCCACCGAGCTTATTATCGAGGACGATCAGCTTCCCGAGCCGATGCGAAAGAGATTTCTTTCTATCGTCATGAACGAGTCTGACAGAATGACCCGTATCGTAAAAGATCTTCTCGTGCTTTCAAGACTTGAAAACCGCCGTATGTCCTGGAAAATGTCAAGATTTTCCATCCATTCGGCTCTGTCCCAGATATGCGACGCGCTTAATTCCGAGGCGCAGGATCACGGACACACCCTTACCTTTGATTCGTCCATCCCCGAGGGCGAGATAATTGCCGCCGACAAGGAGCGAATCGAGCAGGTATTTACAAACCTTATCGGAAATTCCATCAAATACACCCCCAACGGAGGAAAGATCAAGGTTACTGCGTCTATGGCTCAGGAGGGAAAATATTCCTACAAGATCGCAGTTTCCGACAACGGCATCGGTATCCCCGAGGAAAACCTGCCCCGTATATTCGAGCGTTTTTATCGCGTTGACAAGGCGCGAAATTCGGACGTGGGCGGCACAGGTCTTGGACTTTCGATCTCAAAGGAGATCGTCGATGCCCACCACGGAGATATCAGCATAACCAGCCGCAAGGGCGAGGGCACCACGGTGACCGTGCTTTTGCCGTCGCATACAGCCGTTTGTGAAGAAGACTGAAAAAAGAGAATGCAAAAAGCGACTAAATGCCCGAACAAGCCCGTTTTTTGTTGACAAGAGGCTTTGTTTGAGGGTATAATTCTAATTACTCAGAAAGAGGTGTCTGTCATTTCTTATTCGATCGACGTCAGAAAGAAAGTTAAAGAATTTTTTGACGAAAAACAGAAAAAAGCCATAGAAGAAGCCCAGGAACGAAGAAACGAAGTTCATCTTCGCGTTCCGGGAATTGCGGAAATAGACGATGCGTTGGCAAAAACGGGACTTAAGGTTTATGCCGAGGCGCTGAAAAAAGGCAACCCCGTGCCCCTTGAGGACAGAATAGAGGCTTTGCACGAGGAAAACCGCGAACTTCAGTCTGCCCGTGCGGATATATTGAAAGAAGCGGGATATTCTGCCGATTACACAAAGCCCAGATATGAATGTAAAAAATGCAACGACACAGGCTACGTGGGCATTGACCCCTGCGAATGTCTTATAAAGGCTTTGCGCCGCGAATCGTATCTCAATTCGGGACTTGGCGCAATGCTGACCGACCAGAGCTTTGAAAATTTTGATACTTCGCTCTATCCCGAAAAATCCCGCAAGATGATGGAATTTATTCTTTCACAGACCAAAAAATATGCCGAGGATTTCGGAAAAGAGGACTGTGGCAAGAATATCATGTTCTACGGCGGCACAGGACTCGGAAAGACTCACCTTTCGACGGCGGTGGCAAAAAAGCTGATCGATCGCGGTTTTTACGTGGTCTACGACACGGCGCTGAATATTATGCACACTTTTGAAAGAGAGCGTTTTTCAAAGATCGACGTACCGGTTACCACCGACAAATATTTTGAATGCGATCTTCTTATCATCGACGATCTCGGCTCGGAGTTTGCAAATTCGTTTACCCACGCCACCCTTTACAACATTCTCAACACCCGCCTTTGCGCCGACAAAGGAACTGTCATCAGCACCAACCTTTCGAGCATTGACGCCATGCGCAAGGCGTATGACGAACGCATCGTGTCGCGCGTTATCGGCTCTTACCGTTCGTTTGGATTTGTGGGCGAGGATATCCGTCTGAACACAAGAAAACAAAACCTTTCAGGTAACAAATAAAAAAATCATATAAAGGAGAAAACATCATGAAAATGTCATTCCGCTGGTATGGCGAGCAGGACCCTGTAAGTCTTGAGTACATATCGCAGATCCCTGCCATGCGCAGCGTCGTTTCGGCAGTTTATTCTGTTCCCGTTGGCGAGATCTGGCCGATGGAGGAGATTCTTAAGATCAAAAAGGCGTGCGAGGACCACGGCCTTATCTTCGATATCGTAGAAAGCGTTCCCGTGCACGAGGATATCAAGCTCGGAAAGCCCACCCGCGACAAGTACATCGAAGTTTATTGCCAGAACATCCGCAACCTTTCAAAGGCAGGTGTAAAGGTTATCTGCTATAACTTTATGCCCGTTTTCGACTGGTTGAGATCCGACCTTTCCCACGTTAACGCCGACGGTTCCACATCGCTTGTTTACCGCGATGAAACCGTGCTTGGAATGGACCCCAGAAAGGGCGACCTTTCGCTTCCCGGATGGGATTCCAGCTATACAAAAGAAGGCCTTGGCGCACTTCTTGAAGAATACAAGAGCGTCGACGAAGAAAAGCTTTGGGAAAACATGGAATATTTCCTTAAGGGCATTATTCCCACCTGTGAGGAGTGCGACGTCAAAATGGCGATCCACCCGGACGATCCGCCATGGGGCATTTTTGGTCTTCCCAGAGTTATCACCTGCGAAGAAAACCTCGACCGCTTCTTAAAGCTTGTCGATTCGCCCTACAACGGCCTTACTTTCTGCACAGGTTCTCTCGGCGTTGATCCCAAAAACGACATTCCTTCTATGGTCAGAAAATATTCTGCCATGGACAGAATCCCCTTTATGCACATCAGAAACATCAAGTTCACCGGCGAGCGCGACTTTGACGAGACCGCGCACAAGACCGAATATGGTTCGCTTGATATCTACGGCATCGTAAAAGCTCTTGTGGAAACAGGCTTTGACGGCTATATCCGTCCCGACCACGGCAGAATGATCTGGGGCGAAACCGGCAGACCCGGCTACGGTCTTTACGACAGAGCCATGGGCGCCGCTTACATCAACGGACTTTGGGAAGCCATCGAAAAGGACAGCAAGAAATAAGCCGCATGGAGATAAAGCGTTTTACAAAAAACGACGCAGGCTTTGTTTGCAAGAATTGCGGTTTCAAGGTTCAGCCTTTGGGCAAGACCAGCAGAAACCATTGTCCGAGGTGCCTTTGTTCAATACATATTGATATAAACCCCGGCGACAGAGCGTCCGAATGTCTGGGACTTCTTGTGCCGATCTTTTGCGAGCCCGACCCCAAAAAGGGTTACGTTATAACTCATAAATGCAAAAAATGCGGTGATATCCGCCGCAACAAAGCCGCCTTGAAACTTTCGGCAAAGGATAATCTTTCCGACGATCAGTATGACAGCGAAGAGCTTTTGATAAAACTGACAGTTTGCAGGGAATAGGAGAAATTTTATGATACATTCGTTTTTGCTCATCGGCCAATCGAATATGGCAGGCAGAGGTTTTTTTGATGAAGCCCACGAAATAAACGGACAGAACATCCGCGTTTTACGCAACGGCAGATGGCAACCCTTTTACCGTCCCGTCAACGGAGACAGATCTTTTTCGGGAGTAAATCTTGCCGAAAGCTTTGCCGAAAAATATTCGGAAAAGCACGAAAACGTTATGGTGGGACTCATCCCCTGCGCCGATGGCGGCACCTGCCTTGACCAATGGCAGGAGGGAAGCCTTCTTTATGACAATGCGGTAAACTGTGCGCGCCTTGCATCCCGCACCTCCACGATTGCAGGTGTTTTGTGGCATCAGGGCGAAAGTGATTGCCACGATGGCAGATATCCCGTATATTACGAAAAGCTTGAAAAGATCTTTTCGGCTTTGCGCCGAGATCTTGACCTTTATGATGTACCCTTTCTTGTCGGAGGGCTGGGAGATTTTATTGAGATCTACGCAAACGGCGGGCTTGCCGAAGGGTTCAAAGTTGTAAATCCTGCGCTCGAACGCTATGCAAAAGAGCACGAAATGACAGGTTTTGTCAGTGCAAAAGGTTTGAAACCCAATCCCGACAATCTGCATTTTTGTGCCGACGCTCTTTATGAATTCGGTCTTCGTTACTACGAAGAGTTTGAAAAGCTCGAGGACAAAAACAAGGTCTTTTCCGAACGATCCACCCAGGATTCTGCAATCAGAACCACATTTGAAGCACTTTGATGAAATAAGAAAACCCGCCGTACGGCGGGTTTTTTGCGCGGTGCAAAAATTTTTGGCGTTTTAATATAGCAGAAAAAGAACAATTTTCAGCAAGAAATACCATTGTGTTTGCAGTCAAAATATGGTACATTATAGTCAGTACAAAATACGAAAGGAACATTTTTATGATCGAAACAAGAATATACGATTCCCTCGTGCCTGTTTATACCGACAGAGAGCCTGTGGGAAAGGTGAAAAATTCCTTTTTTATGTGTGAAAACCAGCCTGTTTCTTTCCAGATGGCTTTTAAGATGACCGACGGAAGTGCAAAAAACTGCGATTTTCACATAAAGACCACATCAGATCTTCCCATCAGCATCTACTATATAAACAACGTTCCGCTTCTTCACACGTCCACCATCGATACGGGAATGCAAACCGGACTTTATCCCGATATTCTTGTGCCCAAAAAGACAAATCCCCCCCTTCTTGTGCATCAGTATTTCGGAAATGACCTTGTCACCGAGCAGGGCGAAAAAGTGCGCCTTCGCGCTTATGACGACAGCTGGCAGGCGGTTTGGTTTACGGTAAACGAGGATGCAAAGACTGTTTGCGCAGGTGTTCACAAGCTGAAATTTGAGCTTTTCGACAGAAACGGAAATCCCTGTGGTGACGCCGAGGCACAAATAGAAGTTCTTCCCGTAAAGCTCGGTGCGCAAAAGCTTATGTACACCAACTGGTTCCACAACGATTGCCTTGCCGACGTTTACAACGTGGAGGTTTTTACCGACAAGTATTTTGAAATATTTGAAACCTACGTAAAGACCGCTACGAAAAACGGCATGAACATGATACTTATGCCTGCTTTCACTCCGCCTCTTGATACATCTCCCGGCCGAGAAAGAATGACGGTTCAGCTTGTCAAGATAACAAAAAAAGGCAAGAAATACACCTTTGATTTCAGCCTGATGAAAAAATTCGTCGATGTCTGCCGCAAAAACGGCATAAAGTATTTCGAGCATTCCCACCTTTTCACCCAGTGGGGTGCAAAGGCGGCGCCCAAGATCGAAGCATACGTGAACGGACGCAAAAAGAAGATCTTTGGCTGGGAAACCGATTCGGGATCGCAGGAATATGCAGATTTTCTCACCCAATACATCACAGAGCTTAAAAAATTCCTCAAAACCGAAAAGCTTGAAAAAAAGATACTTTTCCATGTTTCCGACGAACCGCAAAACGAGCACATTCCCCATTATTCCGTGGCTTTCAACGCGGTGGCGGAGCTTTTGAAGGATTATATGATGGGCGATGCTCTTTCACATTTTGAAATATACGAAAAGGGCATCTGCAGAAACCCCATAGTTATGACCGCCGATATCAAGCCTTTTCTCGGAAAGGTAAAAAATCTTTGGGCGTATTATGTCGGCTCTGCGGCAACTATGGGTGCATCGAGCAACAGAACTTTCCATATCCCCCGCGAGCGCAACAGAATGCTGGGAGTTCAGCTTTTTTATCACGACATAAAGGGATTTTTGCACTGGGGCTACAACAACTATTACGGCGAGCTCAGCCAGTATTTGTTTGATCCCATCCTTAATCCCTGCGGCGGTTTTTCGTTGGCGGGTACCTCGTTTTTTGTTTATCCTGCCTTCAACGGCGGATGCTATCAGTCGGTAAGACAAAAGATCTTTAACGAAGGACTTGTGGATATGAGGCTTCTTGAACTGCTCAAAAAGCTTGTGGGAAAAGAAGCGTGCAATGCGCTTATCGAAAAGCATTTTGGCGTTCCGTCGTTTGACGTTTCGCCGCGCGATGCACAGAGTTTTTCCGAATTTATAGACGAAGTATATGAAACGATAAAGAAGAATGTATAAAATTTGCCCCTCGGTCAAAACCCGAGGGGCATTTTTTATATTTTAATATTTATAAGCACCACGGCAACTATGCCGATGGCAACGCTTGCGATCTGCCGCCGCGAAAATTTTTCGCGGAAAAACAACAGTGACACAAAAAAGCTGATGACGATGCCAAGTCCGGTTTTCACGGGCGAGATGAACGAAAGGGGCAGGTAGTTGTAGGTGGTAAGGACGAGAAGATTGTTTATTCCGTTGAAAATTCCTGCAAACATTCCGTAGACAAGGCCGTATCTGAAGGTCGATCTGAAATCTTTGCGCTCGAAGATAAATCCGAGGATAAACAGAATAATTGCCGCGCCGCCGAGCGAGATTATCAGAAATTCGTTATTGAAACCGTCGCCCAGGTGATCGTGTTCGACTTTTCCTATTATTGAAATGATCGCGTTTGAAAGAACAGTTAAAAGCGTGCAGATCAGCCAACCGATCGTGAGCTTGTTGCCGTCTTTTTCGCCCTTTGTGTAGTTCATCAGAAAAACAGAAACGAAGATAAGTACAAGGGCGACGTAGGTTATGGGATATGTCGGCTCTTTAAGAAAGATTATGCCGTAAAAAATGGGGATTATGCCGCTGAAGGCTGTGAAAAGACGGGTGAGCCCGAAGGATCCCGACCGAAAGGCGAGATAGGTGGTGTAAAAACCCGTGGCATACATAAAACAGTTGGCAACGCCGTAAAGAATTACCTCGCGCGAAAACTGCAAACCGTTTTTGTCTGTTACAAAAAAATATACCATGGCAAAAAGACAAATGATGGCGTTAAAGTGCATGCCGCCCGAGCCGTGCTTTTTGCCGTGCTGTTTTACAAGTATCGCTTCAAACTGATGGCAAACAAGTCCTGCAAATATCAGCAGCATTCCGATCATGCTTTCTTTCATAAACTGCCTCCGAATGTTTTGATATACTTATTATATCATATTACGGCAAATAGTAAATATAAAAATTCTATGTTTTGATGGATTTTTTCCATTTTTTCAAATTGCAAGGCTTTGCATCAAATCTCTGTTGGCAAAATTTTCAGGCGGGTTGCCCTGACACAAGGAAAATCGGCGCGGGACAACAAAAAATATGCTTACATTTGTTTTCGGCAACCGTCGACAAGGTAATTCTGGCCCGAAACATAGCTTGCTTCGTTGCTTGCCACAAACAAAATCACATTTGCAATTTCATCATAGGTAGCGGCGCGGCCCACAAACGAAAAATCTTTCATGGCGTCGCTTCCGTCGGGAGCTACGCTTCCGGGCGAAACGCAATTTACGGTGATACCTTTGTCGGACACAGCTTTTGCAAGCGCCTTTGTAAAGGATATAACCGCACCCTTTGACATGGAATAATCAACAAACCAGCTGAGACCGTAAACACCCGCAACCGAGCCGATGTTTACAATTCTGCCATAGCCGTTTTCGATCATGGACGGCAAAACCGCATGCGACAAATACATGGTGCCCAAAACATTAACGTCAATTACTTTTTTCCATTGCTCCGAAGAAGAGTTTGCAAAATCGGAAATAGGGAATATTGCTGCGTTGTTTATAAGAATATCTGTTTTTCCGAATTTTTCAGCCGCCTTTGCAATCGCGTTTCGTGCGGCGGCCTCATCAGATACGTCAAAATTTATTGCCATAAAGTTTTCTGTATATTTATTTATCTCTCCGCAGGTTTCGGAAAGATCCGAAATGTCCGAAACAACAACATTTGCCCCGTTTTTTGCAAAGCCTATGGCTGTCGCTCTTCCGATACCCTTGGCGGCACCTGTTACAAAAGCTGTTTTACCTGTAAAATCCATAGTATCAACCTCCTTGTTTTATAAACACAGTATACCACTTAAAAACCATTGTTTAAATGACTGAAAATACATTTAATTTAGCCGAAAATGTACAAAGCGTTTGACAAAACCGTGTGTTTTATATACAATATAAATGGTGGAGGTGAATTTATGGACGAAGAAGCTTTTGTTATTACCGAGTTTTTATCGATAAGTAAGCCGATAAACCATCAGGGAATAAGTTTTTATATTAACAAACGAGAAAGCTCTGCTTTGATTTTTCCTATACACGGGAAAATCGAATTTTCGTGGGAAACGGGGAAGGTGATTGCCGATGCCGACCACCCCGTTTTTATTCAGGAGGGCATGAGTTACTTAAACTCGTGCATGGAAAATGCACAAAGCATAATGATAAACATCAAAGCAAAAAGCAACAAAGAAAAGATTTTTTGGCTTTTACCGCCCGACAGAGAGCATTTGCAAAAATGTTTTAACGAAATAATAGTTCTGAATGCAAATCCTACGGCAAGAAAAAGATCCAGAATATTTGAAAAAATATATCAACTGCTCGGGGAATGTTTCCCGTATGAGCCCGGAGACAGCAACTCGTTGTTGTCCCCCGCGCTTGAAACAATTGAAAAATTTTATAACAAAAGTGACCTGACTCTTGATTTCCTGGCTGAAAGCTGTAATATAAGCAAATCGTATATTCACAAACTTTTCAGAAAAGAGTTTGGAATGACTCCTTTTCAATATATTACAAGAATACGCATGAATCAGGCGAAAACTTTGCTGCTCGAGATGTTTCCCGTGGGGGAAGTTGCTCTTATGGTGGGATATTCCGACATTTATCAGTTTAGCAGGGCGTTTAAACGATTTTATAAAATTTCTCCTGACAAATTCAGATTCTCAAGAAAACCAATATGATGCTTGTCCATCAAAAACGCTCGTCTAAATCAATAGACGAGCGTTTCTCTTATCTAAATTTCTCTGCTTCCGACAGCATATTTTCAACGAATATTCCATAACCCCTCGTCGGATCGTTTACCATAACGTGAGTAACTGCACCAACTAATTTTCCATAGCTTCGCAGAGGGGGCTCATATTTTCATCCCAAAGCATAACTTTTATTTTTGCGTGATCGGCAAACTCCTCAAAGGTATAGTAATCTGCTTTTCCTCTATTCAAAAACAAGGGAACGGTATTGACTTTTTCAAGTCTTCCGTATTCATCATAGCCTGCAATATAAACAATGTAGTTTCCCGCCTCGGGGCAGCACACTGTGATAACCCCAAAATCGTTGCTGCAGTCTGAGATATCAAAGTCTTCAACCTCGGTTACGTTGAAATGCGTGAATCCTGCCAGATATGAGCCGGTTGAATTGTGTGCATAAACGTAAATGCTATAATCACGCATCTCGTATCTCGCGTTGTTTATGACAAGAGTTGCTGTACTTTCGCCGGTTTCGCTGTCGGTTTCAAATCTTGTACCAAATGCCGATTCCGAAAAGATATTCTGCATTTCGTCTTGGTCATATGCAACGGCTGTGCCGTCCTCATCGAGCTTTTCAAATCTCCACTCAACATCTGTCATATTTTTTGCTTTAAATGTAAAGGTCAGATCTTCGCCGTCAATACATTCCTGCGATTCAAGATTCTGTGTGATTTCGGGCTTTATTACCTTGAGTGTAAAAGCAACGGTGTTTTTGGAATTGAACGAAACCTTACCAAGCGCATTTTTCATCTCATATCCCACAGACATACTTCTTGCTGCCGACTCGGGTACATCCTTGAATGTAACGGTTGTTTTGTAAATGCCTGAGGGCATTATTTTATGTGACTGAACATATTCACAACCGGTTTCTTCGGCATATTCTTTGAGATTATAGAAATCGGTATTACTGCCCTGCTTTACCTGCACGATCCAGTCAACATTTTCCGCATAATCTGCCCACAGGGTAAAGGTTGCATCTCCGCCCGCTTCAAATTCTCCGCCGCTAAAGGACAAAACCTGCGGCAGATCGCCAAATGTTGTTGTGGCATATTTCGAATTTGTCTTTGAACCGTCAGTACCTGTGATCTCACAGTAAAACTGTGCATTTGATACACCGTCTGCCGTCACCGTCAAGCAAGGAGTTGTTTCGCCATGTATCTGTCCTTCGTCAAACAACATAGATATAAACTGTTGGGTAAGAGGAATTTTTTGTCCTGCCGCAACAACATACCATTGATATGCCGCAGCATGGTCGGCTGTAACGGAAAGCTTTGCATATTCACCGGGTTTTACCGTAGTTGATTTCGGCTGAGTAGTAATAACAGCCGCCTGGGGCTCCGGAAGCACGGTTACCTCATAAGTCTTGTTAAATGTGCTTACGTGTGCACCGCGGATTACGGAAATATTCACATCTATTGTAACTCCGTTGGGATAATCTGCATAATTAACAATACCGTCTTCAATTATCCGGTTGGTTCCGTCTTCGCGGCGGGTTACGTTTGTTCTTACTTCAAATTCCCCTTCCATATAATCGGGAATACTGTATATCACCTCAAATGTTTCGGTCATAGATGTATCACGAACCAGTTGCGTAACCTCGGATTCGGGATCGGGCGTCGGGTAAAATTCGGTAGAAAGGAGCGAAGTACTTACAACCGTCAATCTCAGATGGCTGGTATTTACATCCTCAAGAGTACATTTAGACAGATTCAGTTGCTTTGTTTGATCAGAATCGACAATTTTCATATCAACTAAAGCAAAAGGAGAAATAAGGCTTGAAAACGGTCTTTCCAAAAGCTCAGAGAATGGATCTCCAAATGTGCCGCTTAAACCGGAAACAGCAATACCGCTTCTTCCTATATATCCGATTGCACCGTCGAAAATTCCACCGTTAATTTTCGGGAAAGTGAGCTTGTCAATTTCCTGACCGCTAAGGCCATTATGGGTATATATATCTGTATAAAGACCGTGGAAATGGTGTATTGCATAACCGTCGGAGGCAAAAACACCGCCGTTTATCACAAGGTCGGTAGGACGGGACTGCAACTGTGCGACGCACTCGGTACAACATGTTCCAAATGCACTGAGTTCACGCTGATTAAGCCCTTTCATTCCCAATTCATCACCAAGCTCAGCTCCTGCATCTGTACCAAGAGACCTTGCAGCAAAAATGCCGCCGTTAATCTCAACGTGTCCCACGCTGTCAGCTATTACGGCACCACGATAATTGGTGACAATGTTGTTTGTTCCGTTGCTGTTCAGGGTTACAATCCGTGAGTTCAACTGAAAAAGTCCATCATCAATGATAAGCTTGCAAATCGGTTCAGGGCAAAGAATGTATGGAACAGTATTTCTGTTGACAGAAGATTCTCTCACCAAAAGAGCAGCTATCTGAGTATCAGAATGGCGGTAAGCATCCATAAATATTCCACCGCCTCCAACAGAGTCGGTTATTCGTAATACCGATCCTACTTCGTTGTTGATACGGCTCATCTCGATTGAAATAAAATTTCCGTTTTTATTTTTGTCTTCGGGATTGATATCCGTACACGAAAGAACATGACCGTTGAAATCAAACGTAACATAACCGCACATCTGTACTGAACGACTCTCAACCTCATAAAAATCTGTTGAAGTGGTCAAATCCATATGAAGATCCTTATTAAGCTTCATTATGTAATGCGTATCAGGGTTATCATTCCACCATACGTTATCCCGGAAAGCTTCGTAAAAATCTCTCCACGATGAAATATAGATTACCTTGTAGTCTACATTTTCGGTGGATGCATACACAGCAGGAAATAAATTTAACATGATAACAAAACAAAGCAATATTCCGATTATTCTTTTCATATTGGTACCCTCCTTTCAGGGTTTACATTTATCTGTTTGTCATTTTTGTCAAATTAAATATGTTTTTATTTTGCCGGGTACTTTTCGGGATCCATGACAGACAAGATCCTGTCATACAGATAGTTTTTTTCTTCGGCGGTTGTTCTTGAGTCGTCGTAGCAAAGCTCAGCAACCGTAAAAACACTTACATTTTGAGATTGCATACCGTATTCGGTCACACTTTCACCGTCTTTTTTGTAGGTGATATAGGGTACCGCGGTGTACTCTTCGGCATAGTGTGTTTCGTCTATCTGCAGCACACATACCGTGAAGTATACATACTTGTCGGTAATCTTGAAAAGATTTACGGCAGGTGCCGTTTTTGCCTTCTTTGTTTTTCCGTCAATGACGGTGACAAAATCTTTTACGAGCTTTTCGTCACCAAGATATTTCTTTGGCAATACAACGCTTCCGAAACCAAGATCCGTATCCGATGGAGACTGGGGCTGCTCAAGAGTTTCATAAACCGATTTCGGAATAGAGAAAACAAATCTTAGTCCCTGCTCACCGTTCATTTTTATCTGTGCGCCTTCAAAGGTCATGCAGGTGGGTGTATTGTATTCAACTGCTTTTACATCGGGAGTGGAGCTGCCCGATGCACCCATTTTGAGATATAAAGTTTTGCCTTCGATATCTGAAGTCCCGAGGGCATTTTCTATTCTTGAGCGCTCTATCAAAAATTCGTATTCGCCGCAAGGCTCGTCGATCTGATCTATGTAGATGATGCTTTGTTCAAAACCATCCGTGTCCGATATGTCTTTGCCGAGAAGCAAAAGAGACACGCTTCTGGTCTTTTCGGGAACGGTGTATTTTATTCTGGTTATGACCGTGTGTTTATCACGTTCACCGAATATGTCTGAGTATTCTTCAAATTCAACCGAGTCGATCGTGACAACGGCATCATCCACCGCAAGACACGGAACCACAGACACAAGCAGCAGTATCAGCATTGCTGTAAAACTGAGATAACGATAAAATGCCTTCATTCAAATCACTCCTTAATGTTGTTTTGAGGCTTGCGCATATGTATTACCGAACCATATCCGAAAAGTATGGAATGTTCGTCCCGAATATTTATAATGTAACTTTATTGTAACGCCTTTTTCATATTTTTTCAAGGGTTTTATGATGAAAAATTACTTATATCGTCACTTTGTGAATAAAAATTAAAAATGCTCGCCTATATTAAATAGACGAGCATTTTTCTTATTTAACCTTCTCAGCCTCCGCTAGCATGTTTTCTATAAAAATTCCATATCCCCTCGTCGGATCGTTTACCATAACGTGAGTAACTGCACCAACTAATTTTCCATCCTGAATAATCGGACTACCTGACATTCCGCGGACGATGCCTCCGGTCTTTTCAAGAAGCTCGTCGTCGGTTACCTCGATGACGAAGTTTTTTGTCTCTTCGTTTCCCGAATATATCTTGACGATCTCGATGTCATATTCTTTTACGCCAAGTCCGTCCACGTTCGACAGAATCGTAGCTTTGCCTTTCTGCAACTCGCCCTTTAAGGCGCAGGGAAGCTTTTGGCTTATGGTTTTCGGCTCTTTTGCAAGAGTTCCGTACACTCCGCAGGCGGTGTTTCCGAAAAGAGAGCCGACCTTTTCTTCTCCAAATTCGCCCTTGAGCTCGCCGGGATGTCCGTCTCTTCCTTTTATAATATCATTAAGGGATATATCCACCACGGCTCCGCGCAAAAGGGGCAGAAGCAGCTGGGTCTCGCCGTCGTATATTCCGTGACCGAGCCCCGCAAAGCTTCCGTCGTCGGGATCATAGTAAGTTATGGTGCCGATACCTGCCGTGCTGTCCCGCACCCACATGCCTGCCTTGTAGTTGTTGTCCGCGCTTGCCTTTACAGGCAAAAGTTTTGCCTTATAGTTTTTTCCGTCGCGGACAAATTCCGCAACTATCTCTTTGCCGCCCGACGAGGAGATTGCCTTTGTGGTATCCTCCGAGGTGTTTACCTCTTTGCCGTCAAGAGAAAGTATCACGTCGCCTTTTTTCAGTCCCGCTTTGCCGGCCGGGCTGATTATGCCCCTTTCGGTCTCGACCTCAGAAATGTCGGTTATCACAACGCCTTTTGTAAAAAATTTCACTCCGAAAACGTCGCCGCAGGGCACAAGCGAAAGATCCCCGGGGATATTGCTTTCAACGTTTTTTGCGGGGATAAATCCAAAAAGCTTTGCGGTGTATTCGTTTTCGGGCGAAATCGACGCGCTTACCCCCGTCGCCTGATGCGATACCGCAACCGACGAAGACGGGGCGGCGTATATTTCTCCGGGTATTGCTTTTTCGGCGGCGCCCAAAACAAGTATTGACAAAAACAGCAAAAAGGGTATAAAATATATTAGTCTGTTTTTGTCGGAAAATTTCGGACGAAGCTTTTTTTCTTTAGATTTTTTCTGCATTTTAATGACCATTCCTTTTTTCATCGCACTTCACACATAACCGCAAAAGCGCAAAGAGCTTTTTGCGGCAATATATAATATTTGTTTTGCGGCGTACAATATGTAATGAAAAAAATATAAAAAATGGGGTGATTTTTTGAAAGTGGCCATCATCGGCTCCCGCGATATTCCCGATCCCGAGGCGGTTTACAATCTGATATGCGGCAAAGTTCCGATCAACTGCACCGAGATAGTCAGCGGCGGCGCCGAGGGAGTGGACAAACTTGCCGAGCGGTATGCGGACGAGCACGGGATTCCGATAAAAATATTTTATCCCCAATACGAAAAATACGGCAGAAACGCCACTCTTTTGCGAAACACAGAGATCGTGAAGTATGCCGACCACGTTTTGGCGTTTGTCCACGGAGATCATCCGAGGGGATCTGCCGACACGGCAAAAAAATGCCTTGAGTACGGCAAATCTTTAAAGGTATTTAATGTATAAATGAAAAAAACGATGGATCGCGGGTCGAAAGACCCGCTTTTTTTCTTTTTGGCAGCCGATGCTTTGATTTTGCCCGTTTTTGGGCGTTTTATGCGTTCTCAAACGAATTTGGTGAACAAAATGTAAATAAAATCAAAAATTCCAAAAAATCCCTTGACAAATCGAGAAAACAATGCTATATTATTATACTGCATTATAATTGAGTAGTTGTCTGCGTTTTTGACCCCTCAGACATCGAAATTCCACATAATGACCGGAAAAATGAATGGAGTGATTGCTTAATATGGTTGAACCTTCAAAGCTTCAGAAGCTCGTTGACAGCGGTATAGTTAAGCGCAAATATCTCGGTAAGAATCTGAGATACAGCTTTTCCAAAATCAACGAAGATCTCTGTGAAATGCCCAATTTTATCGAGGTGCAGAAAAAATCATATCAGTGGTTCCTTGATAAAGGTCTGCGCGAGGTTCTTGACGACGTGTCCCCGCTCGTCGATTATTCCGGAAACCTCAACATCGATTTCATCGACTACTCGCTGGAGTACAAGCCCAAGTATTCTGTTGAAGAGTGCAAAGAGAGAGACGTAAACTTTGCCGCTCCCCTGAAGGTCAAGGTCAGACTTTCCAACAAACAGACCGGCGAAATCAAGGATGCAGAGGTTTTCATGGGTGATTTTCCGCTGATGACCGAAACAGGTACTTTTGTCATCAACGGTGCGGAGCGTGTTATCGTTTCCCAGCTCGTCCGTTCGCCCGGTATCTATTACGATTCCACCATGGACAAGTCGGATAAGAGAATCTTTACCGCAACGGTTATCCCTTATCGCGGCGCATGGCTCGAATATGAAACCGACGCCAACGATGTTTTCTACGTAAGAATTGACAAAAACCGCAAGCTTCCCATCACTGTGCTTATCAGAGCCCTTGACGAGAGACTTTCCACCAACGATCAGATTATCGAATTCTTCGGCGACAACGAAAAGCTTCGTGCTACCTTCGAAAAGGATTCCAGCGAATCCGACGCCATGAAGAACGAATCGAGCGCTCACCACGAAGCTCTTAAGGAGATCTACCGCAAGCTTCGTCCCGGCGATCCTGCCATCGTTGACAGCGCCCTTATTCTTATCAATAATCTCTTCTTTGATTCCAAGCGTTACGATATTTCTGCTGTCGGAAGATACAAGTTTAACAAGAAGCTTGCTCTTGCCCGCCGTATTGCAGGCTTTGAGCTTGCCCGCGACGTCGTAAACACCTTTACGGGCGAGATCCTTTTCGAGGCAGGCACAGTTCTTAACCGCGCCATGGCAGAAGAGATCGAAAACGCAGGTGTCAACGAAGTTTATCTTCTTTCCAACGCCATCACACCCGCAACTCCCAGAGTTGAATTCAAGGTGTTCGGCAACAAGACCGCTTTCATCGATAAGCTTGGCGTTGTTCCCGAAGAATATTACAAAGATCTCAACATCACCGAAAGAGTCAACACAGAAGTTCTTTCGGAGATCCTTGACGGCGTTTCGAACGCCGCAGAGTTCAAGGAGCAGTTCCTTATGCGCCGCGATGAGCTTATTGCAAAGCACATCACCCGCGAGGACATTTTCGCATCCATCAACTATCTGCTCAGCCTTACACACATGTGTGGTACAACCGACGATATCGACCATCTCGGCAATCGTCGTCTGCGCTCGGTCGGAGAGCTTCTTCAGAACCAGCTCCGCATCGGCTTTGCCCGCATGGACAAGATCGTTAAGGAGCGCATGACCATCCAGGATTCGGAAAATCTCACTCCTCAGAACCTTATCAACATCAGACCCATCGTATCCTCTATAAAGGAGTTCTTCGGCTCGTCGCCTCTTTCGCAGTTTATGGACCAGTCGAACCCCCTTGCAGAGCTTACACACAAGCGCCGTCTTTCGGCTCTCGGCCCCGGCGGTCTTTCGCGTGACCGTGCATCCTTCGAAGTCCGTGACGTTCACTATACCCATTACGGCAGAATGTGTCCTATCGAGACTCCCGAAGGTCCTAACATCGGTCTTATCTCCTACCTCTCGACCTATGCAAAGATCAACGACTTCGGCTTCATCGAAGCGCCCTACCGCAAGGTTGACAAGGAAACGGGTGTTGTAACAGACGAAGTTGTTTATATGACAGCCGACATGGAGGACGAATACATCGTTGCTCAGGCAAACGAAGCTCTTACCGAAGAGGGCAAGTTTGCAAAAGAGCGTGTTACGGCAAGATACCGCGAAGAGATCCTTGAAGTTGATGCAAACCGCATAGACTACATGGACGTTTCGCCTAAGATGGTTGTATCTGTTGCAACAGCTCACATTCCCTTCCTTGAAAACGACGACAACTCCCGTGCGCTCATGGGTTCGAACATGCAGAAGCAGGCAGTGCCTCTTATGATGACCGACAGCCCCATTGTTGCCACAGGTATGGAATACAAGGCAGCCGTTGACTCGGGTGTCGTATCCGTCGCAAAGGAAGCAGGAACCATTCTCAAGGCTGATTCCGATACCATCCGTATTCTTGAGGATGACGGAAACCAGAGAGAATATCACCTTATCAAGTTCAAGCGCTCTAACCAGGGCACTTGTGTAAATATGCGCCCCATCGTTATGGCAGGCGAGCGTGTTGAAAAGGGACAGGTTATTGCCGACGGTCCCGCAACCTCCAACGGCGAAATCGCCCTTGGTAAGAACGCTCTTATCGGCTTTATGACATGGGAAGGTTACAACTACGAGGACGCCGTTCTTCTTAACGAGCGCCTTGTAAGAGAAGATATCTACACATCCATCCATATCGAAGAATATTCCCACGAAGCAAGAGATACAAAGCTCGGCCCCGAAGAGATCACCCGCGACATCCCCAACGTTGGCGATGATGCGCTCAAAAATCTTACCGCCGACGGTATCATTTGCCGCGGTGCCGAAGTTCACGCAGGCGATATCCTCGTCGGTAAGGTTACACCCAAGGGTGAAACAGAGCTTACCCCCGAAGAAAGACTTCTGCGCGCCATCTTTGGCGAAAAAGCACGCGAAGTACGCGACACATCTCTCCGTCTGCCTCACGGCGAAAGCGGTATCGTTGTTGACGTCCGCACCTTCTCGCGTGACAACTCCGACGAGCTTCCTCCCGGAGTAAACAAGGTAGTAAGAGTTTACATTGCACAGAAGAGAAAGATCTCTGTCGGTGACAAGATGGCCGGCCGTCACGGTAACAAGGGTGTCGTTTCGCGCATCCTGCCCTCCGAAGACATGCCTTTCCTCCCCGACGGTACTCCTCTTGATATCGTGCTTAATCCTCTGGGCGTTCCTTCCCGAATGAACATCGGTCAGGTGCTCGAGGTACACCTCGGTATCGCAGCAAGAAAGCTCGGATGCAAGATCATGACCCCCGTATTCGACGGTGCTGACGAAAAGGGCATTGCCGAATTTATGAAGGAAGCGGGCATGCGCCCCGACGGAAAGACTGTTCTTTACGACGGACGCACAGGCGAACAGTTTGACAACCCCGTAACCGTTGGTATCATGTATTACCTCAAGCTTCACCACCTCGTTGACGATAAGATCCACGCCCGTTCCACAGGTCCTTATTCACTGGTTACCCAGCAGCCGCTCGGCGGTAAGGCACAGTTCGGCGGACAGAGATTTGGAGAAATGGAAGTTTGGGCTCTCGAAGCCTATGGCGCAGCCTACACCCTCCAGGAAATTCTTACCGTCAAGTCCGACGATGTCATCGGCCGTGTAAAGGCATACGAAGCCATCGTCAAGGGTCACAATATCCCCACTCCCGGCGTTCCCGAATCGTTCAAGGTGCTTATCCGCGAGCTCAAGTCTCTTGCGCTCGACGTAAAGGTGCTTGACGCAGACGGAAACGAAGTCAAGATCAAGGACAGCTCGGCAGAAGAGACCGAAAAGGTCAAGAGAGTCGCTCCCACCATCGATGAGGACGGCAATGCCACAAACACAGAAGTTTCGGGCATTGAAGATTTCCTTAATTTCGATGATGCCGAAAACGACGCAGAGGACGAGCTTGACGAGGATTTCGACGAGGACTTCGATGAGGATTTCGATCCCGAATCCGACCTCGGCTTCGACGAAGAATAAACCCCGCCCGATACACTTTTTATTATGTTTTTGAAAAGGAGCGGCAATTTATAAATGAATCAAATGGAACACAACGAATTTGATAAAATCAAAATCGGTCTTGCTTCCCCCGAAATGATCAGATCCTGGTCGTACGGCGAAGTCAAGAAGCCCGAAACCATAAATTACAGAACCTTAAAGCCCGAGCGCGACGGTCTTTACTGCGAACGCATTTTTGGCCCTACAAAGGACTGGGAATGTCACTGCGGCAAGTACAAGAGAGTCCGCTACAAGGGCAAGGTCTGCGAAAAGTGTCACGTTGAGATCACCACAAACAAGGTAAGACGCGAAAGAATGGGTCACATCGAGCTTGCGGCTCCCGTTTCCCACATCTGGTATTTCCGCGCAATTCCTTCGAGAATGGGTCTTCTTCTTGACATTTCGCCCAGACTTCTCGAAAAGGTGCTCTATTTTGCACAGTACATCGTTGTCGATCCCGGTGAAGACACAGTGCTTTCCAAAAAGCAGCTGCTTACCGACCGCGAATACAACGAATACCGCGAAAAGTACGAGGACGATTTCTGCGCCGAAATGGGTGCAGAGGCTGTCAAAGAGCTTCTTTCGGAATTTGACTTTGAGCGTTACGACGAATTTATGCGCGTAAACGCCGACGATTTCGCAAGAGTAACAGGCCTTTCCAGAAGCAAGGTCATCGATTTCCTCGCAAAGAGAATCTATTTCATCGAAGACCCCGCAGAGTGTGAAAACTTCGCCGCAGGCGAGGTTATCTCCCGCACAGTCTTCAAGACAAAGGTCGCAAGATACAACCTCGAGCATCCCAACGCAAAGATCGTTGCAAAGACAGGCTCGAAGTATATCGAAGAGCTTTATGACGCATACTGCGAAGAAAACGACGTGGATACTCTTCCCGTTGTTATCGCAGGCAAGGAAAAATGGATCAACAACCTCGAATGGTTCGACAATCAGCTCAAAGTTGAGCTTGAAAATGCATCGGGCCAGAAGAAGGTCAAGATCGTAAAGCGTCTTGAAGTTATCGAATCTTTCAAGAATTCCGGCAACAAGCCCGAATGGATGATCCTTGACGTTATTCCGATCATTCCTCCGGATATCCGTCCTCTCATCCAGCTCGACGGCGGCAGATTTGCCACAAGTGACCTTAACGATCTTTACAGACGTGTTATCAACCGTAACAACCGCCTCAAGAGACTTATGGAGCTCCAGGCGCCCGATATCATCATCCGCAACGAAAAGCGTATGCTTCAGGAAGCTGTTGACGCCCTTATCGACAACGGCCGCCGCGGAAGAGCGGTTACAGGCCCCAGCAACAGAGCGCTTAAATCGCTGTCCGAAATGCTTCGCGGTAAGCAGGGACGCTTCCGTCAGAACCTTCTCGGTAAGCGTGTTGACTATTCCGGTCGTTCGGTTATCGTCGTAGGTCCTAACCTCAAGATATACCAGTGCGGTCTTCCTAAGGAAATGGCTCTCGAGCTCTTCAAGCCCTTTGTTATGAAGCGCCTTGTTGAAACAGGAAAATCCGCAAATATCAAGGATGCAAAGAAGAAGGTTGAGCGCGTTAACACAGAAGTTTGGGACGCTCTTGAATACGTTATCAAGGACCATCCCGTTCTTCTCAACCGTGCGCCTACACTTCACAGACTTTCTATCCAGGCATTCGAACCCGTACTTGTCGAGGGACGTGCGATCAAGCTCCATCCCCTTGTTTGTACCGCGTTCAACGCTGACTTTGACGGCGACCAGATGCCTGTTCACGTGCCCCTTTCTGCAGAAGCTCAGGCAGAGGCTCGTTTCCTCATGCTCTCGGCAAACAACCTGCTCAAGCCGGTTAACGGTCATGCCGTTACCGTTCCTACCCAGGACATGGTTCTCGGTTCTTACTACCTTACCATCGTAAAGCACGATGAAAAGGGCGAGGGAATGTGCTTCCGCAACTTTGACGAAGCTATGATGGCGTATGCCAACGGCGAGCTCGGTCTGCACGCACCCATCCGCGTGAGAATGACCAAGACCCTTGATGACGGCACAGTAAAGAGCGGAATTATCGATGCGACACTCGGTCGTCTCATCTTCAACAGATCGATTCCTCAGGATCTCCACTTCATCGAAAGAAACGAAGACAACATGCTTGATCTCGAGATCAACCGCGTTGTAACAAAGGATGAACTCGGAAAGATCATCGATAACTGTATCAAATATCACGGAATTTCAAAAACTGCCGAAGTTCTTGACTTTATCAAGGACACAGGCTACAAATATTCGACAAGAGCTGCAATTTCGATCTCTGTCTCGGATATGACCGTTCCTCCTCAGAAGAAGGTCATCATCGAAGAGGGCGAAAAGCAGGTTGCCATCATCTCCAAGCTTTATAACAAGGGTCTTCTTACCGACGAAGAAAGAAGACAGCGCGTTATCAAGATCTGGGAAGTTGCGACCAACGACGTTGCAAACGCTCTTACCGCAAACCTCGACGAATTCAACAACATTCGTATGATGGCGGTTTCCGGTGCCCGTGGTTCGATCAAGCAGATCAGACAGCTTGCCGGTATGCGTGGACTTATGGCTTCCACCTCCGGTCAGACCATCGAACTTCCTATCAAGGCTAACTTCCGTGAAGGTCTTAATATTCTCGAATACTTCATCGCTGCCCGTGGTGCCCGTAAGGGTCTTGCCGATACGGCTCTTCGTACCGCTGACTCGGGTTACCTTACAAGACGTCTCGTTGACGTTTCGCAGGACGTTATCATCCGCGAAGTCGACTGTGACGCCACCGACGGTCTTTGGGTTTCCGAAATCGCCGAGGGCAAGGAAAAGATCGAGGCACTCGACCTTCGTCTTATCGGTCGTTTTGTCATTGGCGACGTTGTCGATCCCATGACAGGCGAAGTTATCGTTCCCGACAACACCATGATCTCGGAAGATCAGGCAAAGGCTATTGTGGATACACAGGCCCGCGAAAATCCCGATCACCGCATCATGAAGGTAAATATCCGCTCTGTTCTCAACTGTCAGTCGAAGCACGGCGTTTGTGTACACTGCTACGGTTCCGACCTCTCGTCGGGCAAGCCTGTAAACGTCGGCGAAGCAGTTGGTATCATCGCTGCTCAGTCTATCGGTGAACCCGGTACACAGCTTACCATGAGAACCTTCCACACCGGTGGTATCGCCGGCGGCGATATTACACAGGGTCTTCCCCGAGTTGAAGAACTCTTCGAAGCACGCCGTCCCAAGAAGACCAGCGTTGTTTCGGATTGCGACGGTGTCGTTTCGTCGATCACCGAAGACAAGAAGTTCCGCCGCGTTGTTATCAACCGCGTTCTCTCGGATCTCGAAAAGCAGACTCTTCCCGCAGACGTTCAGGCAGAAGTTGAGGGCAAGAAGTTTGAATACAACATTCCTCTCGGAACAAGAGTTATCATTCAGGAAGGTGACGAAGTATATCGCGGTCAGTCGATCACCGAAGGTCTTATGAGCCCCGCAGATATCGTTCGTATCAACGGTCTTGACGCTGTTTACGAATATATCATCAAGGAAGTTCAGAAGGTTTACGCTCTCCAGGGCGTTGAGATCAATGACAAGCATATCGAAACCATCACCCGCCAGATGACAAGAAAGGTAAAGGTCGAAACCTCCGGAAGCACCGAGCTTCTTGTTGGTTCGATCATCAGCCGCACCGAGCTTAAGGAAGCAAACGAGCCCATCGAAAAGCGCATCGCCGCAGGCGAAACAGGTATTGCGCCTGCCACAGCTTCTCCCATGCTTCTCGGTATTACAAAGGCTTCCCTTTCCACAGAGTCGTTCCTCTCGGCAGCGTCCTTCCAGGAAACCACAAAGGTTCTTACAGAAGCCGCTATCAAGGGCAAGATCGACCCGTTGCTCGGTCTGAAAGAAAACGTTCTTATCGGTAAGCTCATTCCTGCAGGTACAGGTATGCAGATCTACCGTGACATCGAGATCACAGACAAGAACAACGAGATCCTCTTTGCTCCCGAATTTGAGGACAAGGAAGAACCTCCGGTCGTCGTTCAGAAAAAGCCCGAACCCGAAGAGGATCAGGCAGATGAAGACGATGCAGACGATGCAATGGCAGACCTTTTTGAAAGCCTCTTTGAGGACGCAGAAGGCGACGCCGAATCGGACGAAGAAACAGTTTTTGATGCTGAATAAATAAAAAACTTTGGGGGTATGACGTTTGTCATACCCCCAATTTTTGCGCATTTATTGCCTGCTCATAAAAATTTGTGCAAAGCTATTGACTTTTTGCCTTTTTTCCTATACAATATAATGTAACGAATAATATAATTTCGATAGCTATGTCGGTGTTTGCATCGGGCGAAAACAGCATGGTTTTTGCCTTTCGCAAAAAACAAAAGCTCCCGACAATCAGAAAGGAACGGTCTTGATTATGAAAAAGATAGCACTTATTTTGGCGCTCGCTCTTGCAGTTTCTCTTGCCGCTTGCTCAAAGAAGGCAGAAGAAGCTCCCGAAGAAACTCCCGTTGATGGCGAACAGCAGGAAGAAGTTACTCCCGAGGCAGAGGACGAAACTCCCGCAGATGTTGCTCCCACTATCGGAACTCTTACAGTTCCCAACATCTACAAAAACGAATATCTCGGCATCACAGCCAAGTTCCCCAACGCAGGCGACAACAAGTGGGATTGTGAAACCAACGAAGAAAATCTTGCAACAAACGGCTTTACAAAGAAGGCTGACGGAAACTACGAAGCTCAGATGAAAAAGGCCGACTCTATCCAGGATTTCTATGCAAAGAGCAACAAGAACGCGGTCGTATCGGTTATTCTCGACAACATCGCAGTTCCCGCAACAGATGACAAGATGAGCGAGAGCGATTATGTTGCAGCAACAATTGCCGCTCTTCCCACATCCCTTGCAAAGCAGGGCGTTTTTGATGCAGAAATCGACACCGCAGAAGTTAACTTCGCCGGTCAGCAGCGCGAAGCTATTACAGTTACCGGTTCGAGAAACGGCATCAAGATGTATCAGAAGCAGGTTATTTACAAGCAGGATGATTACATGGTTGTTGTAACCGTTACCACATCCACAAACGATGACACAACTTCTATCCTCAACCTTTTCACAGCAGTTAAATAATTTATAAAAAAAGCTTTGCCCGCACGGTATCGTGCGGGCTTTTTGTTTTTTCAATTTTTTCAAAAAAAGGCTAACGTTTTTTCCATTTCTGCGGTTTATATAGTATATAAGTGCAAAAAGGTGCAAATTGAGTCGATATTCAGGTGAATGACGCAACACAATTTTGCGACACTCTGCAAAAGATATAATTATGCTGCAGATTATCGCGAAAAACTGTTCTGCACCCGAACGATCTATGTGGCAATCTGTTATCTGATCTCTTGCTCAAGATCATTGAAAACATCCGATTTGAAGAAATCGACGATAGAGATCTCGAGCCCGTCGCAGATTTTTTTGACAGTGGACACGGTGGTGCTGTTGTTGCGTCCGCCGACGATGTTGTTCAGCGTCGATTGGGTTATGCCGCAGATGGTGGACAGCTTGTTTACGGTTATACCTCTTTCTTCGCAAAGTTCTGCTATTCTGAGTCTGGTTGCGTTTCCGATTGTCATAAAAAACACTCCTTTATACCAAAAAATACCATAATTTGATTTTAACTTTATTGGGGTATAAAGGCTAACTCATTAGGGTTGACTTGCGGGAAATTGTATGCTATAATATAAAAAAAGATAGACTATATCTTAATATTTGCGTAACTGTGACGCATGTTTAAACGTTTGATATATTATATAAAACTCGATATTATAAGGAAAGGGATGAGTTATTTGAAGAATGTCCGCAAGGTTTTGTGCCTTTGTTTTGTTATTGTGGCGGTTTTTCTCGCAGGGACTGTATATGCCCAGCGCACAGTGCGCGTTTATGTAAACGGAATGCGCGTTGAAGAGGAAACCCTTTTGCACAACGACCGAACTTTCATTCCTCTGCGTGCGGTAAGCGAGGCGCTTGGTGCCGAGGTTACATGGGATGGTGACACCTACAGCGCATTTATCAACTTCACCGAGGACGATGCCATAGCAAAAGTGGTTGAAACCGTAAGCCAGTCGGTCGTTACCATCATTGGAAATGCCATCAGCAATTCGGCATCGGCACAGTACAACACACCCACAGCCCATGGCAGCGGAGTAATCTATAAAAGCAACGGCCATATTCTTACCAACGCCCATGTTGTGCAGGGCATAAAAAACATAACGGTTGTTTTAAATAACGGAGAAAGCTATCCCGCAAAGGTGCTATATTCCGACGAGCTTGCCGACATTGCCATAGTCAAGATCGAAAAGCTTGGACTTACGCCCATAAGCTTTGCAGATCCCGCCACAGTCATTTCCGGAAAAACAGTTATCGCCATAGGCACGCCCATATCCCTTTCGATGAGAAATTCGGTAACAAAGGGTATAATCAGCGGCGTCGATGTTTCGCTCGAGGGTTCGCACTACAAAATATTGCAGACAGACGCTTCAATAAACCCCGGAAATTCCGGTGGACCGTTGCTTAACGTCAGGGGCGAGCTTGTGGGACTTAATTCGAGCAAATACGCTTCTGTTATGATAGACAACATGAGCTTTTCTATTCCCGTAGAGACGTTAAAATTTGCCATCAGCCAGTTCGAAACATATGGCGGAATCATCCGTCCTGCCATCGAGTTTACCCTTGAGCAGAGCTGGGAGGCAAAAATAGGACTTCCCACCTCAAAGGGACTGACCGTCAGATCTTCCACAGATGCTTCTATCCTCGCAGGCGACGTTATAACGGCGCTTGGCGGCATCGAGGTACACTCGATTTCCGATTGGAACGAAGCTGTTAAGAAGACATATAACCCATCCACAAAAGCGCTTGACATCTCATATGTCCGAAATGGAATGGTGTCAAGTACCACCATCTACAAATAAGGAGGACAAAAAATGAAAAAGTTAACAGCATTTATTCTTTCGCTCATCATGCTGGTTGCGATGGTTCCCGTTTCTGCCGACGAGGTGGCGGAACAGCAGATTCCTGCAAGGGTTGAAATAAGCTTCCGCGTGGGAGATGAAACACTTATGATAAACGGAGCACCTGTCACCGTAGAAAAGCCCTACGTTGTCGGTGTTGGCGTAACTCTCGTTCCCCTGCGCGTTATCACCGAAGCTTTTGGCGCAAAGGTGGAATGGATCGCCGAAACCAAGAGCATAACCCTTGAATATCCCGACGTTGATATTCTGCTTCAGATAAACAACCCCATCGCAGAGGTAAACGGCAAGGCGCAGGAGCTTCTTTCTGCCCCCGAACTTACCCTCACAGGCTTTACAATGGTTCCTCTGCGTTTCATATCCGAAACCTTTGGTGCCACAGTTTCGTATGACGATGCCACAAAGAGCATCGTCGTTATCAAGGAAGCTGCCACAGGCGAGGGCGAGATCGTTTCGGGTGGTATTTCCGAAAAGTACATCGGCGACAGTTTTTATGGCTGGTCGATGGAAAATTCTTCCGATCTTGTGATGGACGATCGCGAATTTGACGGATCGTTGACCACTTTCGGATACAAAGAAAATATAATAGAAGTATACGTCGATCCCGTTTACGACGAATACGACTTTGAAAAGGATTTTATCGAATACAAGACATCCTATTCCGCCGGCAACACCCTTGTAAAGGCAGACAAAAATTCCGAAGCAAAAACAATGCATTTCCAGTTCAGAAATGACAAGGGATTTTTTGAAGACAAGATCTATGTAACCGATAAATACATATACTCTATCTATTCGGTATGCGGTACAGATGCCGCAATCCGCGACGAGATCCTTGCGCTCACCTCTACTTTTGCTCTCACATATCCTGCAGAGGATGTATATGACCTTTCGAACATCAAGGACGGCATGAGAGTCTATACCTCCGAAAGTCTTAATTATGAGGTTTCGGTACCCGATTCGTTCGCACTTGCCAAAGAGGATGGCATCGGCAACTCTATTGTTTTCAACGATCCCGAAACCGGCGGTCTTGAAGGTATGAACGTCAGCATTTATTCCAAGAGCGACGTGGGTTCGGCAAAGGAATTTTGCGAAACCATCTATAAGCAGTGCGAATATTTCAACGAAAACATCTTCTCGCCCGACAAGATCTCTGAAAAGACCTATGGCGATCGCCAAGTATACGAATTCAACTATACCATTGACTCGTCGTTTATGTCGATCTTTGGCAAGGATGTATGCTTTGAGATCGGTGATTATGTTTACAATGTCGGTATCATGGTCGAAAACAATGCGGATGCAAATCCGACCATGGAAAAGGTGATTGCAAGCTTCAAGGCAGAGCCCCTTGATCCCACAGAAGTGGGCATACTCATGTATGACACGGGCTCGGACAGCGAAGAAAAGTTTACTATCAAGGGTACGGGTTGGAGCCTCCAGGCGCCTTATTCCTACATCGAAGCTTCAAAGAGCGACATGGGTGCTACTATTGTAAACCGCGACACCGCCGTGATCTATCAGCTTTCTATCACAACTCCCCCTGTATACACCCAGGGAAGCCTTACTCTCAGCGATTTCAGCCAGAATCTTCAGGATTCTCTTACCAATGCAGGTTACGAGCTTGAATCGACAGATTTTGTAACCATCGGCGGCAAAAAGTTTGCAGATATGACTTTCTCGTATGAAGAAGACGGTGAAATGAAGATCTATCAGCAGTGTCTTGTGGCATACGACGGCTCGAAGCTTTACGTTATGTACGCTATCTACACCGAAGTATACTATTCCGAATATTCAAGAAACGAAATCCGAGAGATCATAAACTCCTTTAAGCCTGAATAAACAACAAAACAACACATTCGTTTTTTCGAATGTGTTGTTTTTTAACAAGGTAAATTCGCGAAATAGGTTGACAATGAAAATATAATTTGATATACTAAACTTGACGGCAAATGCCGAATAACATGAATTTTGAAAGCTGAGGTATAAAGCTATGGCTAGAACAGAATACGGTCTTCAGATGTACTCGCTGCGCGACATCACCGAAAACACCATGAAGCTGGCGCTCAAAAAGGTTGCCGAAATGGGCTACAAGTACGTTGAGTTTGCAGGCTTCTTTGATTATCTTCCCGAACAGATAAAGGTTTGGCTCGACGAATTCGGACTTGTTTGCTCGGGCACACACACAGGCCTTCATGCCCTTACCCCCGAAACCATCGAGGAGACCATCAGATATCACAAGATCATCGGTTGCGAAAACCTTATCGTTCCCGGCTGCAACTGGTCGAACCTTGATGCAACACTTGGCGCTCTCAAGGATGCTCAGAAGAAGCTTGCCGAAAACGGCATCAGACTTGGTTATCACAACCATTCCAAAGAGTTCTTCCCCGATGAAAACGGCACAATTTTTGAAAACGAAATTATTGCACAGACCTCCATCGAGCTCGAAATCGACACATTCTGGGCTTTCAACGCAGGTCTTGACGTAATCGGTTACCTCGAAGCAAACAAGAGCAGAATCCGCGTTATCCACCTTAAGGACGGTTTCCCGTCTGCGGCAGAAAACAAGAATTTTGACCACGTTCACGATGGCGTACAGGGTCGCTCGGTAGGTTCGGGTGCAAACATTATTCCCCAGATCGTTGAATGGGCAAAGAAGAACGATGTTCGCATGGTTATCGAATCCGAAAGCCTCGATCCCACAGGTCTTGAAGAAGTTGAACGCTGCATCACATATCTGCGCACACTTGACTGATAGAACAAAGCTATATAAAAAAGCTCCCGTTTCGGGAGCTTTTTGATTTGTTGTTATTTTTCTACAGAATGATGATAATATGCATCATCAGATCTATCTTTTTCCGATGCTGTTGCAATCTTATTCAGCTTGCTTGTATACGGATCTTTTTCGGTTAAATTTGTTAATTCAACTATCCTGTTATTGTACATATCAAAGCTGATATTGCTGTTTGGAAGGGTTCTGGAGTGAGCATACGCCACTATCTCAGCAAAACCGCATAAAAGGGCTGAAGACAAGGCTGTTCCCATGAGTTCAACAATCAGCAGCAGAATTTGACACACAATATCCAATATTAATGTGAATATGAAAAAGCGGCGACCGTAGGATACTGTGTCGATTATTGCTACAATATTATGGATTGTGATATATATGCAGCATGTGCCTGCAAAAATACCAAGACCAACCGATAATTTTTGAATAATTGATTTTATACGCATGATGCCTCCAAAAGTTCATAACGCAAACGGGCTATTTATAGCCTAATTGTATCATATATAGCCCATTTTGTCAAGAGTAAAAGACTATAATTAGCCTATAATACTTTTGGAGGCGAATTATGGATACCTATACCACGGTTAAGAATAGACTGTTGAAGCTTTGTGAGGAGAAAAATATGGCAATACACAAACTTGCAACTGAATCAGCGGTACCGCCGTCTACTATTAAAAATATACTTTACGGAAAAAGCAAGAACCCGGGAATAGTTACAATAAAAATGCTTTGTGATGGAATGAATATATCTTTGATAGAGTTTTTTGACACTCCCGAATTTCGCGAACTTGAACAAGAAATAAAATGAAAACGAGGTCCGGTTTTCCAAACGGACCTCGTTTTGTCAAGTAATTGATGTTTTATATTCTGTCAAGCTCGAGCGTGACCACCTGCTCATAGCTTTGCGGTCCGTCGTTATAGAAAGTTTCGGGCTTTTTGCCAAAGTGTTCAAACGTGTATTCGGCGGTGATGTAGTCATATTCAAAGATAACGCAAAAAGGCTTTTTTTCAAGGTCAAGAAGCTTTTCCACCACGGCAAATCTGTCGTCCATGGTGAGGTATGTCATTGAATCTCCGCCAAATTCCAAAGATTTTCCTTCGACATCAAGCTTTGAGATAAAGTCTGCCACAAAATCTGCAATCTTTTCGCTTGTGATATCGTTTCGCAAGGGTGCTTCGAGATCAATAAAAACACCTTCGGGCACGGTAAATATCTTTTCTTTAAGAAAAAGCTTTCCGTATGCGCCGCACAGTTTTTCGTCAAACGAAACTGCGTCTGTGCTTTCGGAAATATATACTCTTGCTCCGTCGGTTATGTTGTCGGCGCCAAGAGTTCGTGCAATAATCTTTTGTGTTTGTGTCATATTCAGTCCCCGCTTTCCACGATAAGCGCGCTTCCGCGCTCCACCGTAACCTTTGCGCCGTCCTTTTGCACCTCGTTGGAGATGGTAACAAACCGATTGCGGCGCATGGTAGCTGCGCTGTATGGATATTTGAATCCATCCATGGTGACTCCTTCGATGATGTCATCAAGCGGGATAATCGACAGATATTTTCTGCCCGATGCCGAGAAAAAGTTTTCTTTTTCGGCAAGATACGCCCTGTTTTTTCCGTCGGTGATGATGCCGCGCGCTCCCGAATTTCGGATGTCCTCCAAAAGAAACACGTTGGCAAGAGTGTGATCGAGTCTTCCGCCAAGACCGCCTGCAATGATTATTTCGCTGCAACCGAAGCTTTTTGCCACATCAACGGCAAGACCTGTGTCAGTGTCGTCCTTTTCGGGAGGAAAGGGCAAAAAGACCGCATCGGGATAGTCGGACATCGAAAAGTTTTTGCACGAATCCATATCTCCGAGTATAATATCGGGGCTGATCTTTTTTACTTTTTCGGAAAACTGTACTAAGGTTTCGCATCCCGAATCGGCGGCGATGACAAGATCGCAGTCTTTGGGAATGTCGGTCATTTTTTCAGCGCAAAAAGCCTTGCCGCCCGTGAAAATAAAGGCGCGGCAGGGCTTTTTTTCTGCAAATCTTTTAAGTTCAATCCCATTCATTTTTGTTTTTCAGCTCCTCAAAAAGCAATCGGTAGCTTTCGTGGCGGCTTTTTTTAACATTTCCGTCGGAAAGCGCCGTCACAACTCCGCATCCGTCCTCGCAAAGATGACTGCAATCGGTGTAGCGGCAGGAAAGAGAGAATTTTTCGATGTCGGGAAAAGCGCTAACAAGGCTGTTCTTGGGGATCATATTGTACTGGGCGATCTCGAGCATCGAAAAACCGGGGGTGTCGGCGATGTATGTATCTTCCGAAAGTCTGAAAAGCTCGGTCTTTCGGGTGGTGTGTTTGCCGCGTTCGATCTTTTCGCTCAAAGTTCCCGTTTCAAGCTCTTTGCCAAGCTCGGGAAAAACTGCGTTGATGGTACTGCTTTTTCCCACTCCCGAAGCTCCTGCAAAAAAGCAAATTTTGCCTTGTACGGCTTGTCTTATGTGGTTTATGGTATCTTTGTCGGGGTTGCTTGCGCAAAAATCCACCACCTCAAAGCCCGACGTGCGGTATATATCGCAAAGCTCTGCTCCATCGGCAAGGTCGGTTTTGTTAACGATCATCAGAACGTCGATGTCGTTGTGGCAGGCAACCGCCAGCATTTTGTCAATAAGAAAAAGGTCGGGATCGGGTTTTGCGGCGGCAATGACAAACAGAATCAGGTCTATATTGGCACTGGCAGGACGGATGAGAGAATTTTTTCGCGGACAGATATCTGTGATAAATCCGCTGCCATCCTTTTGCCGTTCAAACTCAATGATGTCTCCCGGCAGGGGTTTTATTCCGTCGCGGCGAAAAGCGCCCTTGGCGCGGCAGGAAATATATCTGTCCTTGCAGTTTTTGTCGCAAAGCTCGGCGGTGTAAAGTCCGCCTACGCCCTTGATTATTCTTGCTTTTTCAGTCATTTTTCACCTGTTTCAAACCTCGGTGGCATTTTCGTCCGGGTTTTCGTTTTCGGGCTTTTCAGAAGGATTTTCGTCCTCTTTCGCATCGGGAGAATCGGCGTTTTCGCCTGCATTATCGTCGGGCGTGGATTCTTCGTCGGCATTCTCGGGGGTGTTTTCCTCGGGGGTGTCGGTTTGGGTATCGTTGGTCACGGGCTCGTTTTCGCCCTCATTTTCGGTGTTCTCACCCTCGCCGACGTTGGTCGAATCGTCCTCTTTGGGTTCCTCTTCTTTTTGCTCGGGTGTGGGGATAACGATCATGCCCATGCTTACGGTAAGGTCGATCTCGCTGATATATTTGTAAACCTTTTCGCCCTCTGCAAGACTTTGTGCAACAACAGTTCCTTCGGGGGCGGCAGATTCTTCATAGCTTACTGTGCCGATGCTGATGCGGTTTTTCTGGAGCTCGCGGATGGCATCCTCGTATGTCTTGCCCAAAACGTTGGGAACTTCTGTTTCTTCAACGGGAGCGCCGTTGCTGACGTAAAGGGTTATGCTGTCACCCTTGTTCAGCACTGTGCCGGGGGCAGGATCGGTTTTGATAACGTATCCTTTGATAACCGTGTCGTGATCCTCGGATTTCAGATTCCAGACAATATCGTTTCGGCGCAGGATGGTGGTTACCTCCTGGGCGTTGGCGTTGGTGTAATCGTCAAGAACAAAAACCTTTGCAGGGGGGTTGAGGGTTACCGTGATGGTCTGCAGAGCGGAGGCGTTGTATTTTTTTCTCGTTCCGCCTGATGGGGTCTGCTTTATGATCTCGCCCACGGGTTTTTCGGGGTCGTGCTCGACCTCTTTGGTGCTGATATTTATTTCATATCCGTCTGCCTTGAATTTTTCAACAAGCTTTTCGCTGTGCATCTGGCCGAGCAGAGAGGGGATAACGATTTCTTTACCCGTGTCGGTAAAGCTTGCACTGCACTGCTTTAAGAACATAACGGCAAACACTATGAGAACAATGAAGAAAGCCGCCGTAACGCCCGAAATGATAGCGAGAAACGAAGCACGTTTTTTGGATTGTTCGTTTTCTTTTTTCTTTTCGGGGGATTTGCGGTGAACAGTGAAAACGGTGGCAGGATCAGAAGCAATGATGCCCAGAGCCTTTTCCATGGTGGCACACGACGAAAATCTTTCGTCGGGTTCTTTGTTCATCGCCTTTAAGATTATCTGCTCAAGTCCGCGGGGGATGGCAGGGTTTATCTGTGTGGGGGGCTGGGGTTCGTCCTGAATCTGCATCATCGCCACAGCCATCGAGCTTTCGGCGACAAAGGGCAGTTTTCCCGTGGTCATTTCGTAAAGCATTACGCCGACCGAATAGATGTCGGAATAAAATCCGATCTCTTTTCCGCTGGCCTGCTCGGGGCTGATATAATCGACGGTGCCAAGAGCCATGTCGGTCATGGTGATAGACTCGGATTTCAGCATTTTTGCAATACCGAAATCCATCACCTTGACAACGCCTTCTCGGGTTATCATGATGTTTTGCGGTTTGACGTCGCGGTGGATAATGCCCATTTGATGAGCGTGTCCCAGAGCACGAAGGATCTGCGAAACGTAATAAACCGCCTCGCCCCATTCAACCGTCTTTTTGAAATCTATATATTCCTTCAGGGTTATACCCTCGACATATTCCATAACGAGGTAGTTGATATCTTTTTCAAATACAACGTCGTAGATCTTTACGATGTTGGGGTGGGAAAGCATTGAAACGGCCTTTGATTCATTGAGAAAACGGCGGACGGATTTTTCGTCCTTGCTAGATTCCTCGTTCAGTATCTTGACAGACACGACCTTGTCGGTGCCCTCTACGGTCGCTTTGAAAACGTATGCCATTCCTCCGACACCCAGGAGTTCTTTTATGGTGTATTTGCCGTTAAGGGTCTTGCCGATATACTGCTCGTAACGTTCCATATCCGTTGCTCCTTTTGTTTAAAATCTGACGAGAATGGCGGTGATGTTGTCGCCGCCGCCTGCGGTGTTTGCCTTTTCGATAAGGGTATTTACGGCTTCTCTGACACTGTCGCTTTCGACAATGATCTTTTCCATCGATATATCGTCGACAAAGTTGGAAAGACCGTCAGAACAGAGAAGAAAGCTCTTTCTGTCAGGCAGGATCTTGAAGAAATCTGCCGCAACCTCGGCATCCGTGCCCACGGCACGCATAATGACGTTTTTGTTGGGATGCACCTTTGCTTCCGCTTCCGATATCTTGCCCTGATCCACCAGCGCCTGAACGTACGAATGGTCACGCGTGAGCTTGCACATTCCGTCTTCGCCAAGAACGTAAAGACGGCTGTCGCCGATGTTGAGGGCGTAAACGGTGTTTCTGAAAACCATCATGCCCACAAGGGTGGTTCCCATTCCGTGAAGCTCGGAATTGCCCTGTGCGGCGTTGTAAACGGCGCTGTTGGCGCACTTTGCCGCGTACGACAAAAGAAGCTCGCACGAATCGATGGAAAGCTTTTCGGCGGATACGTTTTTCAATCCGGTACAAAGCTCGCTGACAAAAGTTTTGATGGCAAGAGAGCTTGCAAAGCTTCCTCCGCTTGCTCCGCCCATGCCGTCACATACTACCGCAAGAAAAACCTGTTCGTCGATACCGCAATCGAGGTAGTCGGCAAAAAAGTTGTCCTGGTTGGTATCTCTGACAGAGCCTATATCGGTTTTTCCAAAAAATTGAATTGGCATTGCTTATGCACCTGTGTCCTTCGGACGTCCTTTCCGAAAATTGTTTTTGGTAATTATATGTTGTAAGACGAAAAATCAGCTTTAAAGTTTCGTTTTTTTATGAATTTTCCGCTTCGATTTTTGATGCTCTCAGCTGACCGCACGAAGCATCGATGTCGGATCCCAGCCTTCTTCTGACGGTGGCGGGAAAACCGTGTTTTTCGAGGATAGAAACAAAGTTTGCAATGGCTTCCTTGCCGCTTTTTCTGTAATCTCTGCCCGAAACGGTGTTGAGCGGAATAAGATTTACGTGGCAAAGCATCCCCGAAAGAAGCTTTGCAAGGCGCAAGGCGTCCTCGCGTGAGTCGTTTTCGCCCTCGATCATGGTGTATTCAAACGAAATGCGCTTTCCGCCGCCCTCAAGATATTTGCGGCAGGCACCAAGAAGCTCGTCGATGCTGTATTTTTTTGCAATCGGCATAAGGTTTTCGCGCTCCTTCTGGTTTGTGGCGTGAAGCGAGATCGAAAGAGTTATGGGAAGCTTTTTTTCCGAAAGCTCAAGTATTTTCGGCACGATTCCGCAGGTGGAAAGCGAAATGTGACGATAGCCGATGTTTAAGCCATCTTCGCAATTGACAAGCTCTAAAAATTTCATCACGTTGTCAAAGTTGTCAAGCGGTTCGCCTATTCCCATCATAACGATGTTCGAAACGCGCTCGCCCGTGTCTTTTGACGCGGCAATGACCTGACCGAGTATCTCGGAGGGGGTGAGATTTCTTGTAAATCCCGCAATGGTCGAGGCGCAAAATCTGCAACCCATGCGGCAACCTGCCTGGGTGGAGATGCAGACGGTGTTGCCGTGCTCGTAGCGCATGAAAACGCTTTCCACACATTCGCCGTCGAAAAGCCTGAAAAGATATTTCACCGTGCCGTCGATCTTGGAAACGAATTTCTTTTCAACGGCAGGCAGGGCGATGTAACAATTATCGGAAAGCACGGTTCTTTGTGCCTTTGAAACGTTTGTCATTTCGTCAAACGAGCAAACGCCCTTGTTAAGCCACGAAAAAACCTGCTTTGCGCGGAATTTTTCGATCTTAACTCCGCTTTTTTCCGAAAGCTCTTCGAAAAGTGTTGCAATTTCGGAAATATCAAGACTCGATATGTCGATTTTTTTGTTGTCCATTAGCTTACTCTTTGTTTTTGATTATTTTTGCAATGAAAAATCCGTCGGTGGAATATTCCTGTGGGAAAATGGTTGCCATGCCGCGTTTTTCGCCGATTATGATATCGTTTGACAGCGAAAATGCATTGTTTTCTTCAAGAAAAGCGTTTACGATATCTTCGTTTTCGCGCTTATTCAGGGTGCAGGTGGAGTAGATGAGCACTCCGCCTTTTTTCAGATATTTTGATGCCGACGAAAGGATGTCTTTTTGAATTCCCGGCAGGCGTTCTGATTCCGAAACGGGCTTGTAGCGTATATCGGGCTTTTTGGCAATAACGCCAAGACCCGAGCAGGGTACGTCGCAAATGACGGCGTCTGCTTTTCCGACAAGGGTTTCGTCGTTGGTTCTTGCATCCCGCGATGATACCGAAATGTTTGTTATACCAAGGCGCTGTGCACCCTTTTCGATAAGCGAAAGCTTGTTGGCGTGAAGATCAAAAGAATACACCTGTGCCTTGTCGCCAAGATTTATTGCCGCCGAAAAGCTTTTTCCGCCGGGGCAGGCGCAAACGTCAACGATGATACCGCCCTCGGGCACAACAGACTCGTTTATAAAAGATGAGGCAAGCTGGCTTGCTTCGTCCTGAACGAAGAAAAGTCCCTCGTCAAAGCCATATATATCCTCCACCGGAAAAGACCCCGAAAGGCGGATCGCCGACCGTGCGATGGTTGAGGCAGTGGCGATGTTGCCAAGCGAATCGAGCATACGCTCGCGGGTTATTTTAAGAGTGTTTGTGCGCAAAGTCACGTAGGGAGATGCCGACATAAAGTGCGCGGCGATGTCCACCGCGGTTTTTCTGCCGTAGGAGCTTTCCCACACTTCAAGAATGTCCTGCGGGATGCTCGTCATCACCGACACGCCGAAAAGTCCCTTTTCGGATTGCATTTTTTCAAAAAGCATTTGCTTCGAGCGGGAAGCCGAACGAAGCACGGCGTTTACATAACCGACAGAGCTTTTTGGGCAATATCTTTTTGCCAGCTCCACCGATTCGTTAACTGCCGCAGAATCGGGAACCCTGTCCATAAAGAGAATTTGGTAAAGTCCCGTGCGCAAAAGGCACATGACCATGCTGTCGATTTTTTCGGTCTTTATCGAAGAAAGGGCGGCGATGCAATAGTCAAGCGTAAGCATTTTTTCGACTGTGCCATAAAAAAGCGCCGTAAAAAAGCTTTTGTCCAAGCCCTCGAAGTTGTATTTTTTTATAACCGACGAAAGCTCAAGGTTTGTATATTTTCCGTTGCCGATGCACGAATTCACCGACAAAAGGGCTGCTTGTCTTGGAGTCAAAATCTGTTCCTCTCGTTTTTCAGTCTCTGTTGTTGCGGTTGAGCATGGCGATTATCCTCAAAAGGTTGAGAATCGACACTGCAAGGGCGGCAAGGTAGGTGAGAGCCGCGGCAGTGAGAGTTTTCTTTGCGGCCGAAAGGTCGTCTTTTCCCATTCTGCCGCTTTCACGAAGTGCCGCAAGGGCGCGGGAGCTTGCGTTGAATTCGCAGGGGAGAGTTACAAGCTGGAAAACGGTTGCCGCCGAAAAAAGGATAACGCCGATAAAGGAAAGTTCGGGGATCGTTGTGATAATGCCAAGTATTATAAGCGGCCACGCAAGATACGAGCCGATGTTGCATACGGGGATTATCGCAGTGCGGACCTTGATGGGGCCATAGCCTACGGCGTGCTGAACCGCGTGCCCCGCTTCGTGCGCCGCAACGCCGACAGCGGCGGCAGATGTGCTTGAAAAAACCCCCTCCGAAAGTCTTATCACGTTGGCTTTGGGGTCGTAGTGGTCGGTCAGGTTTCCCGAAACGCGCTCGACGCGCACATTTATAAGTCCGTTGCGGTCAAGTATCATACGGGCGGCTTCAAAACCCGTCATTCCTGCCATGTTTTTGACCTTGGAGTATTTGCTGAAAGTGGTCTGCACATTAAACTGCGCCCACATGGAAAAAATCATGGCGGCAATCAGAAGCAGGTAGATATAAGTCTCGTTGAGATTGCTGAAAAAATATTCGATATATTCCATATAAAACTCCTTTCGCAAGGGATCATTCAAAAATACTGTCTGCAGATATCTTTCTTCCGTTTATCATGTCGGAAATTTTCAGAAGCTTTGAACCCTCGGGCTTGAGAGCCTGCACCTTAACAGAGCCCTTGCCGCAGGCAATGACAACTCCGTCGGCGCCGAGTGACAGAATTTTTCCGGGTGTGTTTTCGCTTTCAAGCTCGTTTATGCTCGAATCAAAAAGCTTTGTGGGCACGCCGTCAAGAATGGCGTGTGCCGAGGGCGACGGTTGCATTCCGCGGATCTTGTTGTGAACCGAAAGTGCATCAAGCGAAAGATCGACCTTTCGCTCGTCCTTGTCTATTTTTGGGGCGTGGGTGGCTTTTTCGTCGTCCTGGGGAATACGGGGAGCAACGCCCTTTTCGATGTCGTTTACCGTTTTCACAAGAAGCGAGCCGCCGAGTATTGCAAGTCTGTCCCAAACCTCGCCCACAGTTTCGTTTTCGCCGATCGAAATTTTTTCGGCGTATATGATATCGCCGGTGTCAAGTCCCTGCGCCATATACATGGTGGTGATGCCGGTTTCGCTCTTGCCGTCGAGAACCGCTCTTTGTATGGGAGCGGCGCCACGATATTCGGGAAGCAGTGAGCCGTGCACGTTGACACATCCGTACTTTGGAAAATCAAGAACGTATTTCGGCAAAAGCTTGCCGTATGCCACGACGATGATGATATCGGGGCAAAGCTCGGAAAGAAGCTCGGCAATCGCTCCGTCCTTTAAGGTCTGGGGTTGAAAAACGGGAATGTTTTGGGACAAAGCATAGGTCTTTACTTCGGAAAACGCCATTTTCATGCCGCGACCCTTCATTTTGTCCTCGCCCGTGACAACACCAACGACATTTTCGCCTGCCTCGCAAAGAGCTTTAAGCGAGCATTCGGCAAAATCGGGAGTGCCCATGAAAAGTATTTTAAGTGCGCTCATTTTATCACCTGCAAAAAAATCATTCTTCTTCGAGATCCTCGGGATCGAGCATCTCCAGAGCGTTGTCGATATAAAGAGTACCGTCAAGATGGTCGTTTTCGTGGCAAAGGCATCTGCCGTAAAGACCCGTGCCGGTGTAGCGGAAGGTTTTTCCGTTTCTGTCGGTGGCTTCAACCGTCACAGTCATGGGGCGGCTGGTAACGCCGTATTTTCCGGGAACCGAAAGGCATCCCTCAACCTCTTCCTGATGTCCCTTTGTTTCGACTATCTTGGGGTTTATAAATTCAACGATCTCGTGGTTTTCGCCGTCGGTGCAGGCATCAATGATGAAAAGGCGGCGGAGTATTCCCACCTGGGGCGCCGCAAGACCAACGCCGTTTGCTTTGATAAGGGTGTCTTTCATGTCATCGAGCAGAGTTGTGATCTTGGGGGTGATCTCGGTTACCTCGCGGCATTTTTTGCGAAGTATTTCATCGCCTATTTCAACTATTTTAAGAATTGCCATGGTATTTGTTCCTTTCGAAAAAATTATAACGACGACGGATTGACGTCCGCCGAAAGGTGGATTCTGTCGTCCGCGCACGAAAACTCGCGAAAGAGCTTTTTAAAAAGCTCTTTGGTCTGCTTGTCGTAGCGGCACTTGATGATATATCTTATTCTGTATTTTCCGTTCAATTTGTATACCGACGCTTCAAACGGGCCGAAAACAATAAGGCGAGTGCCTTTGTATTCGCCCTTGGCGTAAAGGTCCAGTTGTTTTCCGAAAGCGGATGCCGCATTTTTCACGGCTTGTTCGTCTTCGGACGAGAAAAGAAAGGTCACAATATCGCAGAAAGGAGGGAAAATTGATGCTTTGCGCAGGGCGATCTCGCCGTCGAAAAAGCTGTCGTAATCCTGCTTTGCGCAAAGTCTGATCGTGTCATTTTCGGGAGAATAGGTCTGAATGACCGCACGCCCCGGCTTTTCTCCTCTGCCTGCTCTTCCCAACACCTGTGTCATAAGCGAAAAGGTTTTTTCGCACGCTCTGTAATCGTTCAGATAAAGGGAGGTGTCGGCAAGGATAACCCCCACGAGGGTGACTTTTGGGAAATCGTGGCCTTTTGTGACCATCTGTGTGCCGAGCAGTATGTCGGCTTCTCCCTTGCGGAATTTATCAAGAATGTCATCATGCGCCATCTTTCCCGAGGTGGTGTCGGTGTCCATGCGCAGTATGCGAGCATTCGGGTACAGTTTTTCTAAGTTTTCTTCAAGGGTTTGGGTTCCCGTGCCCAAAAAAGCAATGTGGGCACTGCCGCAGGTGGGGCAGATCTTTGGAACGTCTGCCGTGTGGCCGCAGTAGTGACAAACCATCTCGCCCCCGCCCGAATAACGTCCGCCGCCCCGCTTGTATTTGTGATAAGTGAGACTTACCGAACAGTTGGGACAGGTCATGGGGGTGCCGCACGAGCGGCAGGTCATAAAAGCGTGGTAGCCGCGCCTGTTGATGAAAAGGATGGTTTGCTCGCCTTTTTCAAGGTTTTCGCGGATGTGGCGATCGAGCACACTTCCGATCATGCAGGGGGTGGCGCCTTCGCCCGTGTCGCCCATGTAGGCGGGCTCTGGCTTCATGTCGTGTATGATAACTTCGGGAAGATGTGCCTTTCCGAAGCGGTTTTTCATGGTTACAAGGGTGTATCGCTCTTCTTTTGCGCGATAAAAGCTTTCGACCGACGGAGTTGCCGAGGCAAGAAGCATCATGGCGCTCTTTTTTGCGCATCTGAAACGGGCAACGTCGCGGGCGTGGAATTTTGGAGACATATCCGATTTGAAAGAGCTTTCCTGCTCTTCATCGATAACAATAAGCCCAAGGTCGTTGGTCGGGGCAAAGATGGCGGATCTTGTTCCGATGACGATACGGGCGTCTCCCTCGTCGATTCTTTTCCAGGCGTCGAGTTTTTCGCCGACAGAAAGGGCGGAATGCAAAACTGCAATGCGATTTCCGAAGCGCCCTGCAAAGATGGCAATGTTCTGGCTTGTCAGAGCGATCTCGGGGACAAGGTAGATTACCTGTTTTCCGTCGGCAAGCACCTTGTCGATAAGCTTGAGAATAACGTTTGTTTTGCCGCTTCCCGTAACGCCGTAAAGCAATGCCGCCTTGGGCTCGCGTGCAAAATAAAGATCGGACAGAGTCGAAAGAGCCGCGTTTTGCTCGTTCGAAAGCTCAAAATCTTCCTTTTTGGGGATTTCGCAGTAATTGTAGGGTGAGCGGTAGTCTTTTACCGCCACGTATTCGACGGCGTTTTTCTTTTTCAGCTCGCGTATCACCGATTCCCCGCACGAGCAGAGCACAAGCAGATCTTCCAGCGGATTTGTTCCGCCGCATTCCGAAAGAACTCTTAAAACATTTTGTTGCTTGGGGGTGAAAAGGCGGGAGCCCGATTCGAGAATATCTGCCATTTCGCCGTCGGACAGGGCAAGGCGGATATACCTTGAAACTTTTGTGTTTTCGTGAAAAGACGAGTCGGTGACTTTTTCAAGATATCCGAGCCGCACAAGCTCTGACGCACATTTTTTTGCGCCGGCGCCGAATTTTTCGCAAAGCTCGCGCACGGTTGCTTTGCCCGTGCCCGAAACGGTGCTTAAAATATCGCAGGCGGAGCTGTTGAGCTTTGAATAGATGTGCTCGTTTAAGGTCACTCCGTTTTTCAGGGTGTAGTATTCGTCGATCTTCACGGCAAGACCTGTGGGCATGACGGTGCGCACTGCCTCGCCAAAGGTGCAAAAGCAGTTTTCGCGCAGGAACACGCAGATGTCGAGCAGGTCTTTTTTCAGATAAAAATTGCTTTCGGGAATACCCAGCACGGGTTTTGTTTTTTCAAAAGAGCTGGCATCGGACAATGACACGATAACGGCGGTCTTTGCTATGTTTCCGCCGCCAAAGGGAACAACGGCAAGCTTGCCGACCATGGCTTTATCCTGCAGCCTTTCGGGCAACGAATATTCATAGAGCATATCTGTGGCGCTGACGGCGTCAAGAATATAAACTCCGACAAATTTCGACATAGCCTTTTCCCTTTCTATGCGTGAAAAACCGATTTTTCAGCATAATTTTTGTGTTTTTTTCAAAAATTGCGCTTTTTCAAAACTTCCCGAAAAAACACACATAAGGCTGCAAGATGATTTTTTTCAAAAAATCCCCCACAACCTTCGTGCGACAAAATTATTTCAAAAAAGAAGCTCAGTTGATGCCTTCAATACCGTTAAGACCTGCATGAAGAGCTCTGTCAAGAGTTTCCTCGTCGAGCTTGATATCGCCCGAGTACAGCTTGTTGATGGCGATCTTTACGGATTTGTCCTCAAGAGATTCTTTTTTGGAAACGATGCCGTTATCGCTGACTCTGTCGAGATCGTCAGCATCCATGGCACCTGTCACGTTGGTGATGTAACGTGCGCTTTTTGCCGCGGCAATAACAAGAATGTAGCGGTTGAATTTTCCGTTTGTGAGTTCGTCGATAGACGGTTTTACCATGATATTTCTCTCCTTAAAAAATGGGTTGGTTGATTAAAAATATGTTTTGAGAATGTCGTACTGACTTTTTGGGGTAAGGGATGCGGCGCGCACTGCCGAGAAGAAATCTTCAACGGCGCATTGCTGTTTTCCGCGCTCGTTTATGATGATGTAATCATAAAGGAAGGATGCGGGGATCTCGCGGTCGGCGATGGCAAGGCGGCGGTTGATGACCTCTTCCTCCTCGGTTCCGCGCGAATGAAGTCTGTCAGACAGCTCGGCGCGGCTTTCGGGGGTGACGAAGATAAAGAGTGCGTCTGCAAAACGCTTTTTTATCTGCATTGCTCCCTGGACCTCGATCTCGAGGATCACGTTTTTGCCCTCCGAAAGATTTTTGTTTACAAAATCATAAGGGGTGCCGTAATAATTGCCGTTGTATTCGGCGTATTCGATAAATCCGCCGTTTTCAATGCCCTTTTCAAAATCTGCTTTGTCAACGAAGAAATAGTGCTTTCCGTGGATCTCGCCTTCGCGGGGTTTTCGGGTGGTGGCAGAGACCGAATATACATAGTCGGGGCTTCTTAAAACTTCGGAAAGGATTGTTCCCTTGCCCGAGCCCGAAGGACCCGAAACAACGATAAGTCTGCCTCTTTTAATATTATTCATCGTCATCCTCCTCGCCATCGTCGGTTTCGTCGCCTGCAATACGGTTCGAAACGGTTTCGGGCTGGATCGCAGAAAGAATGATGTGCTCGCTGTCGGTGATGATAACCGAGCGTGTGCGTCTGCCGCAGGTCACGTCGATAAGCATACCCGTGTCGCGGGTATCCTGGATAAGTCTTTTAACCGGCGCAGAGTCCGGGCTGACAAGGGCAACAACTCTGTCTGCGCAGACCATGTTTCCAAATCCGATATTGATCAGTTTCATAATCTATCACTCCGTTTTGATCTGGGTTATTCTATGTTTTGTACCTGTTCGCGGATCTTTTCGGCTTCGCTCTTGGCATCCACCACAAGAGAAGCAACTGCGGCATCGGTGACCTTTGAGCCTGTGGTGTTGATCTCGCGGTTGATCTCCTGCAAAAGGAAATCGAGCTTTCTGCCCACCTGGTTTTTGTCCTTGGAGTTGTCGCCGCACAGTATCTCGCGGAAAAGCGAAAAATGGCTGGCAAGGCGAACCGTTTCCTCATCGACCGCCACCTTGTCCGAGAAGATGGCAACCTCGGTGATTATGCGGCTTTCGGCGATCTCAATGTCCTGCGACACGAGATTTTCAAGGCTTTCGCGGATCTTTGCCGTCAGGCGTTCGCGGTAGGCATCAACAACTGCGGGAAGGCGTTCTTTGATCTTTTCGATTATAGCTTCGAGGTTCGAAAGCTTTTCGAGCAGGTCTGTTTTCATTTTTTCGCCCTCGATCTGCTTCATTTCGTAGAATACCGAAAGGGCGGATCTGAGCACCGGTTCAAGGCGCGACCAGATAACCTCGTCCTCTTCCTCGTCGGCTTTTGTTATAACAAAAACGTCGCGGTTGGCGGCAACCGAAGAAACCGTTATGTCATCACGCAGACCAAACTCGTCACGCATGGCGTAAAGACATTCGAGATAGTTTTTGAGATAGCCTTTGTTAAGGGCGATCTGCTGATCGTCGTCCTCGGTGAAATTGTCAAAACTTATGAAAAGCTCGATCTTTCCGCGGCCTGCGTATTCGCGGATAAGCTGCTTTATGCGCTCTTCAAAGCGTATGTATATTTTCGGCATCTTGCAGGTAATGTCAAGATATCTGGAATTTACCGATTTCAGTTCAACGGTGAGAGTTTTTCCGGGGATAGGCTCGGATGCTCTGCCGTGGCCTGTCATACTTAAAATCATCTGAAAATCATGCGGAACAACCGCAAGCCTCCGATCGTGTTTTTTTGCTGTCGGCGCGGACAGCGGGTAATACTTCACCTTATATTATAAACCATCACTTTCCTTTTGTCAAGAAAATGGAAGCTTCATTTTTTATTTTTGCCTAAAAAAACAAAAAAACGCTTGACAATACCGATTTTTTGTTATACAATTCTGCACAAATCAAAAGAAAGGTCAAAAACATGTCTGCTATAAAGAACGTTTACGGCACATACTATTACGGCTTTGCGTATTATTACGCCAAGGTCTTTTGTTGCTGTTCTTTGCATGGCGGAATTTGATTTTTCGCAATTTTCAGAGCAACTTATAACAACAAAAGACCGCGAATACAAAGAAAAAGCCGAGCAGAATATCTGATCGGCTAAAGAAAAACTGTGCTAAAATCCGCTTATTCGGGCTTTGAAATTACATCATCTTCATGTATCCGAGCGAGGAGGAAAGGGTGTTTGTAAATTCCGCATCGTTCGAAAAAGTGATGTCCTGTGCCTCGACCGAGACGTTTTGCGCCGCATAGCCCGAATTGCGCAAAAAGGCGAAAAATTCCCGATAATCGTCGCCGTCAAAGGGGCGGGGAAAAGCAAATCTGTTTGAAAAGCTTGCGATATGAACGTGGTTTATATATTTTCCCATATCGGCATATTCGCAAAGCTTTTCGCGGTTGTAGCTTATGTGGAAAAAGTCGGCGAGCACCGAAAGACGGGGATTTGCCACAGCCTTTACCACACGCACGGCATCGGGCAGGGTGTTGATTACGTTGGTGATATAGTAGCTGAGCGGTTCGATTACGATGTTTTTGTCAAACCTTTCGGCAACAGGCATTATCGTTTCGGCAAGAAGCTCGGCAAATTCGCCGTATGCACGGTCGATGGGATATCCGTCGGGCACTTTTCTTGATCTTCCGCTACCCAGAACACAAACGTCAAAGCCGAGAGCTTGCGTTTTTTCGAAGGCGGAACAAAGATACTCCGCTATCTCGCCTTTGTCGGCGCTTTCGCCAAGAAGAGCAATTCTCTTCGGAAACATTCCGTTGACGGCAATGCAGGGCATGCCGATGCTTTTTATCTGCTCTGCCATAGCGTCTATACTTTCTTGTGAAAAATCATCGTGCAGAGCAGAAAGACTGCTCTCGATAAATTCATATCCAAGATTTTTTGCCATGCCGATGCGCTTTTCGCTTCCCGGCAAAAATCCGGCTATACCAAACCTCATTGTCACACCTCCGATTTTGTTTATTTTATTATAAATCCGCGGGGAAAAATTGTCAACATAAACAGTTGACAAAAGCGCAGATACCCTATACAATCAAAGGAGAAACCAAAAAGCGAAAAGGAAGGTTAAGATCATGAGCAGATTAAAACTTTCAGCATCAAAAACCCATTTTGAACTCGATTCAAAGCCGATTTTTCTTTTGTCCGACACAGAATGGGCGGCTTTCCAAAAGCTGGAGCCCGAAGATTTTGAAGAATTTGTTATCCGCCGTTCGCAACAGGGATTCAACGCCATTCAATTTATCGTGCTTCCCTGTACCCACGACAACAGCCCCGGCGAAAAGGATATGCACCCGTTTCATTTCAAAGACGGAAAATATGATTTTTACAACATAAACGACGCTTATTTTGACCGTGCCGAAAAAATGCTTTCTATCATGAAGAAATATGACATGATCCCGTTTCTTCATCTGTTCTGGGTAAACTATATCCCCGATACCTGGGGCGAAAAATCAAGCCCCAACACGGTCATGCCCTATGAATGTGTCGATCCTATTGCAAGATACATGATAAACAGGTTCAAAAAATACGAGCCCATCTATTCGGTTTCGGGCGATACCTATTTTGAAACCGAGCTTGTGGTGAAGTATTACAAGACTGTGCTCGACGTTCTTTACGAGCTTGACCCCGAAGGTCTTACCACTCTGCATATCGGCCCCGATGCCATTCCTCCCGAAGAGCTGTGCGCTCATCCGCAGTATCATTTTTACGCGTATCAGTCGGGACACAACAACAATCTTGCCGATCCTTCGATCGGTCAGGAAAACATATTCCGTTTTTCAAAAATGTTTCTCGAAAATCCCCACAAAAAGCCGGTTATGAACACCGAGCCCTGCTACGAAGGTCTTTCGTTTGCCTTTGAATACGGCCGTTTTGGCTCGTTCCATGTGAGAAAAGCCATCTGGCAAAGCCTTCTCACAGGCGCGAACCTTGGCATCAGCTACGGCGCCCACGGCGTGTGGCAAATGCACCGCCACGGAGAAAAATACAACAACGCCGTTTTTGCCAGCATGCCCTATTCGCGCTATGACGCACTGCATTTTGAGGGTGCGTGGGATGCGGGCTATTCAAAATGGCTGTTTGAAAACTACGATATGACCGACATGGTCCACTGCGAGGGCGGATACAAGGCAAGATCCGAAAAGCTTTGTATGGCAAAAAAGGACGGATTGAGGGTCGTTTATCTTCCCTACAACGACGATTTTACCTTCTGCGAGGATCTTTCGGACTATGACATAAAAACGATTTGCCTTGAAAGCAAAAGGATCATAACCCCGAAGGTGACGGTGGAAAACGGCGAAACCGCCGTGACAAAGGCCGTATGCAACGAGGACGTTTTGATAATTGCCAAAAGAAAATAAGGTATTCAATAAGAAAAAGCGGTGCCGTTTTTGGCACCGCTTTTTGCATTATTCAGTCTTCAAAATATTGGCCTTTTCCGGTGGGAATGCTTCCTCTGCCGCCGCTTGCTTCTTTATCACAAGTGATGGTTATGCGGTCTGATTTTACTTTGTTTCCGTCGGCATCGGTGATCTCACAGAAGTATACGTAAGTGCCTGCAGCCGTGTGAATTCTCTTGAGATTTGCGGTTTGAGCACCAACGATCTTTGTGCCGTCATCTGTTACTGCCACACTGAGATTTGTAAATCTGTTGCCGACCTTCCGGGTAGCTATCTGATACCACTGATAGGTATAGGGAGCTTTGCCGCCTTCTGCTTTCACTTCAATGCTGACAATACCTGTGCCGTAGGTGGCGGTGCTGCTTTCCGACTGCGAGGTGATTGCAAGAGGAGTTGTGGCGCCGGGATCTTTTACCTTTACTGCGTCTGTTGTAACGCTGTTTCCTTTGCCGTCGGTAACGATGCAGCGATACTGATAAGCGTTTTCAAATTCTTCCTGGTGAACCTTGAAAGAAAGGGTTGCAGAAGTTGCGCTGGGGATCCAGCCTGCGTTTACGTTTTCCCAATCCGAAGCATAGTCCTTGACCTGCCACTGATATTTATAGGGAACAACGCCGTCCTGTGCTTCAACGGTAAATTCCACGTCAACCCCGATCTTTGCGGCAACGCTTGCGGGCTGTGTCTTGATTGCAAGAGCATAAGGCTCTCTTTCAAATTTTATAACCATACCCTCAACGAGCTTGTCTTTCCATTCTTCGGGATCAAGAGTGATGCGAAGAGCTACATTGTCGCCTCTTTTGCAGTCCGGAAGAAGCTTATTGAACATTTCAATGCCTGTTACAGACGCATCTGCGAGATTGTAGATTCCGCTTTCGTCATAAAATCCTACAACGTCGCCTACTTCAAGCATACCGGATTCTACCCTTCCGGTTACAACAAGACCCTGGCCGGTAACGACATAAATACCGTTAACTACCAGCTTAAAGTCGCTTTTTTCAAGAGCAGTATCATCGTCATCAAACTTGTCTTTGATACTCGAGCCGTTAAACGAGACGGTTACTGTGTCTGTATAGACCTTTGTACCATCGGCGTCGGTGATTTCGCAGTTGATGTTATATGTCTTCTTAACATCGCTGATAAGACTAAGAACGTTTGTTGTTGCGCCGGAAACGGTTTCCGAGTCCTCAAAATTGGTGGTGACTGTCTTTACTATTGTAACTGTGTTGCGCCACTGATAAGTGTAGGGAGCCTTGCCGCCTTCAACTTCAACTGCAAGAGTTGCTGTTTCGCCGGAGTTTACAGAAACGGCTACGGGCTGAGTTTTGATTGCAAGGGGTTTTGCTTCTTCGGGTTTTTCTTCCTCGGGTTTTTCTTCTTCAGCGCCCATAGAAAACTCTACTCTCTTTGTTGCGTCCATCATACGAACAAGGATGGTGGCAACTTCGCTTCTCTTGATGTTGGCAAGAGGACTGCAATTGTGAGCATCGTCAACGCCCTGAAGAATACCTGCGCGGTAAAGCTTGTAAACGCCTTGCGCATACGCTCTTGCCGACGGAACGTCGGGAATGGAATCGTCGGGAACGTTGTTTATTGCCTTAAGTCCTTCGTCGGGAAGAGCTTTTGCAAAGATTCCCATATATCCTGCGCGTGTTGCGTTTTCGGTGTAGTTGTATTCCTTATCAATAATACCCTTGTTTACGCAGTAGTCAACATACGACTGATACCAGGGGTTGCCGTTTTTGAGGGTGATTACGCCGTCGTTGTAGAGCTGGTTCATACAAGCGGCAAGCTTTATTGCTTCGGCATAGGTAAGATTGTCATCGGGACAATATGTTGTTTCGCTCTTACCGTTGATAAGTCCCATTTCAACTGCGGATTTTACGTGTTCGTAATACCACTGTCCTTCGGGAACGTCTGTGAACTTGAATTCTGCCGCGAGAACGATGTTTGCCATGCAGATGCACATAACAGCCGCAAGAATAAGTGACAATATTTTTTTCATAGTATTCACCTGTTTTCTTTTTTGTCAGGCGGCACCGTCTGTGACGGCACCGCCGTTTTTGTTTTGTGATTATGGTTTAAAAATTATTTGTATGCAACAACGTGTGTTTCTGCACTTGTTGCTGTGTTGCCGTCAACGTCGGTTACTGTGCAGCGCACCTTCATATCACCCGAATAGCCATCAGCGACAGGTTCTATTGTAAGTGTGTTTGTGTTTTTACCGTCAGTAAAGGTGTACTGATCGCCGCCTGCAAAGTTAATCTCGGACCATTTTCCGTCAGTACCGGTGTATTCCCACGTGTAGGAATAGGGTGCTCTGCCGCCGATTGCCGTAACTTTTATCTGGCAGGAATCGCCGTCCTTGACCTTAAGCTCTGCTCCGGTTTCGTTTTCAACTCTGAGCTTGAAGGGATCCTGTTTGCCTGTGCATACAGCCTTTTCGCTGGTTACAGTGTTGCCTGCGGCATCTGTGATCACGCAGGAAGCAGTTACAGATGCGTTTTCTGCGGGAGCGATAACCACAACGCTTGCGTTGCCCTGAATGTTGCCTGCGAAGTTTTCGGCATCGCCGGTTTCGATCTTCCACTGATATGTATAGGGAGCCTTGCCGCCTGATACTTCAACGGTAAATGTCACTGCTGTGCCGGGCACTGCTGTCTGCTGACCGGGCTGCTTTTTAATTGTGATCGCGCCCGCTGCTGCGCCCTGTTCGCCGAGAGTAAAGCTTCTTCTTGCGCCGTCATACATCATTCTTACGAGGATAGCGGCAACTTCGCTTCTCTTGATGTTGTCGTTGGGTTTGCAGTTGTGAGATTCGTCACCTGTGAGTATACCTGCGCGGTAGAGCTTGTATACTGCCTGTGCATAAGGAGCGGACATGGCAACGTCGGGAATGGCGTTGTCTGCGATAAAGTTCATTTCTTCAAGGGCTTCTGCGGGAAGAGCGTTTGCGAAGATTTCCATGTAGCCCGCACGGGTAGCCTTGTCGTTGTAATTGTAGTCCTTTGTGAGGATGCCGTTTTTCTGGCAATATTCAACGTAGGGCTGATACCAGGGGTTGCCGCCCTGAAGAGTGATGCTACCTGTGGTGTAAAGCTGGTGCATACAAGCCGCAAGCTTTGCTGCTTCTGCATATGTAAGGTTGTCATCGGGCTTGTATTCTGTTTCGGACTTACCGTTTACAAGTCCAAGCTGAACTGCGGTAAGAACACTGTCATAGTACCACGAGCCTGCGGGAACGTCCTTGAACTTGTTTGCAATAGTGATTGCGGGAGGATTGTTCTTGGGCTTTTCGGGAGTTGCTTCGGGAGTTGTTGCGGCAGCGCCTGCCTTATCTTTGTATACTGCCTTTACCTTTACCTCTGCATCGGGCATTGTGAAGGTGTAGAACTCGCCTTCCTTAACCATTGCAGCATACACGTCGTTTTCATATGTCCAGCCTGCAAACTCTTTGCCTTCGGGAGCGGCGTCGGGAACAAGCTTTACTTTGCCAAGCGAGTATGCTTCTGTCACCTTTGTCTTGCCGTCAGCTTCGGCATAACCGCCGGTTACTGCGATCGAATAGGGAGCGGATACCTTGATAGGTACGTTTACAACTCTCTTGACTGTGACGTTATCGTTGATCTGCGAAGTGAATTCGATGGGATAGTAGGTCTGGCCGTTCTTTACGCCGCCCTCCTGAGCCACCTTCCACTGGTTTGTAAATTGTGTAACGTCCTTAGTGGTGCCGTCGCCATAAGACATCTGCAAAGCGATACCTGTGGTGTCGATTTCTTCGCCTACCTTGTAGAGTGTCTTGGTGGGCATCTTGGTTACAGTAAGATCTTTGTATCTTGCATAAGCATAGATGTTGTATGTATAGGATGTAGAACCGAGTACATTGCCGTCCTTGTCATATACACTTGCGAAGATCTCTACCTTATACCAACCGGGCTTTCTGAACGACTGATGGAACATCATGGCGCTTTCGCCGGTCTTGGATTCGGATATGTTAAGGGGTTCTGCGTTGGGGTCTGCGTTTGTTACTCTGTAGGATTTTTTAATCTTGTAACCGCTTGCCTTCTGTTCTGCGGTGAGAGGAAGTGTGTTGAACTTGAAGTTAAAACCTTCGTATATGAACATCGAGTAGTATCCCTGATCGGCGTAGATCTTGTTTTCGCCGGGGGTTTCAGAGAGACGTCTTTCGGGTTCGACAACGGTAAATTCAACGTTTACCACAGGTTTTTCAGCTGTTTCAGGGTTTTCAGCTTTTTTGCCTACGACAACAACGGGGTCTCCGTCCTTAAGATCAGCCGCCTTTGCCTTGATGCTTTCGGGAGTATCGTATGTTTCGCCGAGATGAACAACATAAGCGTTGTTGATGTCAGCGAGAAACTCGGGTTTAAGACCCACTTCGCCGACTTTTCCCTTAATAACAGTTCCGTAGCGTCTTTCGTCATCGTGGTAAGGATCGTCTATAACGCGAACGCGTGAATCGGTGCTCACTTCAAAGCGGCCTGCCTTGATCTTGACCTTACCGTCGGGGTTTCCGCCGAAAATATTTGCGCCGTGCATTGCAGTGAAGGTGCCGCCGTTGATCTCAACGCTGCCGCTCTTTACGTCAATAACTTCTTCGCGTCTTGTTACGGTGACTATGTCGTCTTCTCTTTCCTGCGCGCCGATGGCATCGCCTACGTATCCGCCGATATCAGAGCCGAGATATTCGTTTGCAAGATTGCCAAGCTCATCTTTACCGACCTGAATCCAGGTGTCCATTTCTGTAAGGTCGCCTACGTGATCAATATTGTCCTTGAGCTTTGCTTCGATACCTCTGCCGGTAAGCCGACCGTTGTTAATAATAACTTTACCGCCGTTTACCACGATAGGTGTACCAAAGATCTGCTCTGTACCGTAATCGTTGAAGTGAACTTTTATTGATTGGTACTCATCAAGGTAGACGCCGTTACACACAAGATGATCGTCCTGGTTACCTGCTATAATAGAGCCATTGTTTACGGTGAGAGTGCCGCATACTTCAAAAACGTCTCTTACTGTGTAACCACCGAAGTGCGCACGGTCGTAGTATGTGCCGAACATAGAGCCTACGATCTTACCCTTGAAATAAACGACGCCCAGAGTTTTTGCGGTGCTGTCGATCGTAAGGGATGCACCGGGAGCTACCCTCATAAAGGTCTTGGTCTGGCCGGTGGTATAAACGCAGTCTGTGAACCAGTGGCTCTTGTTTACCTTCATACCGTCGTTTTTGGCGTTACTTTCGTCATTACAGCCAAGAGTGTGGCCGTTGAGGTCAAGGGTTTTGTTGCCGTTTACAACAATAGTAGAGTGACCTTCGGATCCCATCTTGTGAGAGCACTCGATGTTAGATGTAAGCTTGATAGTAGCTGTACCTGATGCCTTGAGTGCTTCGGTCAACTGTGAGATGTTTGATACACTTTTTACTTCATCTGCTGACGCAAAAGTGAACGTTGCAAAGCATCCTGCTATCATAAGAACGGCAAGAGCCATGCTTAAAAATCTTTTTTTCATGGTTTTTAACCTCCAAAAATAATAATGCTTGAATTATTGCGGCGTAATCAGATAAAGGGTCCAATTTTCGCCTTTTTTCTTAAACCACACGCATAAAGAATGTTGCGGATCATCCTCTGATATCCATGTGTAAACACGGGCGTTCTGTATCTTGTCATAGTAAAATACGGTTGCCTCGCAACCTATGTGTTCTTTAAAAGAATCATAAGTAAGAAGCTCGTACGCCGTGCCAACAAAGGTGTATTTGCCGTCAAGCCATTCGGAATGTGTTTTTTTAAGAGTGTCAGAGGTCGCCTTGATATCCGAAAGCTTTTGGGGCTCGCAGGAGAAAAGGTCAGAAGCTTCGTTTTTTGATGTCTGCGCATTTTCCATAGATGACAAGCCTGCCGCAAAAAGTCCTGCTCCCATCAACGCCAAAAGCGTGCCTGCAAGAGTTGATGCGGTGCCGTCTGTCCCCGAAAACTCTTTTTTAAGGTCCTCTTTAAAACCGTCAATAATATCGTCGACGTTTATATCGTCGGGTGTTTTTTTGTCACTGCCGCAAGCTTCTTCTTCCTCGGGCGCATCGGGCTTTGTGATAAGATTTGCAGAACCCGTAAATTTCAGCGTCCATTTTCCGTCACCTTCCTTGTCTGTGAAAAATGCGGAAAATTTTGCGGTTTCGTTGTCGCTTGCAACCCACGTATATGTTCTCGCTTTGTTTGCCGTATCAAAGTGATAATTTGTTGCATCACATCCGATATACGACGCAATATCCTCATAGGTATATTTTGCCTGCTCGCAAAACGAGAAAAACATGGTCCCGCCGCCGAGATATTCGTTTACTGTCTTCCACAATTTGTATGCAGAAGCTTTTTCTTCTGACATTGCCTGAATTTCCGAGGATTCATAGTTGATATTGTATGTGTTACTCACTATGTAACCTCCATTTTACATTCTGTTCTCCCACAGCAATAAATCACTGTGGGAGACAGTGTTTTATTTAGATGATATCGCCGTTGTCAAAGGGATCTCCGCATTCGGGACAGAACTTGGGAGGAGTCACTCCCTTTTCGGGCTCCCATCCGCACTTGTCGCACTTATATTGAGGAACGCCCGCGGGCTTTTTTGCACCGCATTCGGGGCAGAATTTGCCCTTGTTCACCGCACCGCAAGCGCAGGTCCAGCCTTCGTCTGCCGGCTTGGGAGAACCGCATTCAGCACAGAATTTTCCTGTGTTCAAAGCACCGCAAGCGCACTTCCAGCCGTTTGCCGCAGGAGCCGCGGGGGCTGTCTGCTGAACTTGCTGTTGCTGTTGCATCTGCATCTGCTGCATATTAAAGAGGTTTTGTGCAGCCTGAGCGCCGCCGCCTGCGTTCATTGCCATGCCCATGCCCATAAAGCCCACTGCCGCGCCTGCTTCGTTGCCTGCGGCAATTCTTGCGGCATCTGCCTGAGCACCCACAAGGCGTGCGTTTGCAATAGCCGCGTTGGTGGACATCATGTTTTCTTCCCATTCGGTGATCTTCTTGCGCTGATCTTCGGGGATAGAAAGCGAGTTGAT
>JAFYUZ010000026.1 GCA_017549365.1 Clostridia bacterium | reverse complement strand
TGGAATTTAATCATTGGACGGGCGAACACAGTTCGCCCCTACGGTTGGGATTTTTATCATTGATTTGGAATTTGCACCCCAACAATGCCTTCCCCTTGAGGGGAAGGGGGACCGCGACAGCGGTGGATGAGGTGTTGGAATTTAACCGATGGCAAAAAACAACAACATTGTAGGGCAGGGGCTTGATCCTGCCGTTTTGTTTGGAATTTTACCGATGGCAAAACGGGCGAACACAGTTCGCCCCTACGATTGGATTTTTATCATTGATTTGGAATTTGCACCCCAACAATGCCTTCCCCTTGAGGGGAAGGGGGACCGCGTCAGCGGTGGATGAGGTGTTGGAATTTAACGGGTGGCAAAAACAACACTCCGCAGGGCAGGGCATTTTGCCGTCGACAAAACAAAAACGGGAGGTGCGGTGTCGCATCTCCCGAAAAAAATCATTTTTCAATTTTCCATTTCTGTTGCAAAATGGTGGCAGGTCCGCCCTTTTCGGTGACGGCATAAAAAACAGTGGCAAAGCTTCCGTCCGAAAGCTCGACGGTGGAAGGATATCCGAGATCGGGTCCCACGTGGTTTTCATAAAGATAGTGATCGCGATCCCAGGTCTTGCCGTTGTCAAAGCTGACCATCGCCTTTACTCCGTAGGGATCTTGCTCGCGGTATCCGTAGGTGCTGACAAGAGTTCCGTCTTTTGTGCACAAAAGATGCGCCGGCGAGCCGCCCAGGATATCAAGCACAGCGTGGGGAGCCGTCCAGGTCTTTCCGAGATCGTTTGATTCCGATTGATAAACCGTAAAAACACCCGACATTTGAACTCTGATGTGGGCAATTATCGTGCCGTCTACCGCCTGTACCGCATGGGGCTCGCACGAGTGGGGAATCGTGCCGTCAAGGTCAATGTTTTCGATCTCGCCCACATATTCCATACTGCCGTCTGTGGTATTTATTTTGTATGCCCTTATGGTGTTTTCGCCGTTTTTTATGGCGCTGTCGGTGTCATAAACCGTGCCCACCCACAAAAGCGTGCCGTCAGAAAGCTCACACGGACCGTGGGGAGAGGTGATGGGGCTTTTTTTGAGCTCACCAAAGGTCACACCGCAATCGTGGCTTAATTTAAAGGTTGCACCAAGCACCTTTTCTTGCTCATCGGGGTCGATGCTTGCGATGTATGCACCCGCATAGGCGTTAAGCTTTTCGTCGGGAATACATTCGCGCAGATCAAGACAGTGCTTTTGAAATTGTGCCGTGTTGTTAAACGAAGTGACGATAACGCCCTTTTCGCCAAAGGTGGCAATGCCGCCGTCGCGATCGTCAAGCACAGTGTCAATAACGGGAGCGGGGACTGTATAGCTTTCGCCCTCGTCCTCACTGTAAGAAATAACCGTCTTGCCAAACGGGCAAATGTGCGAAAGGCGGTTGCCCGATGCCACAACGGCTATCTTGCCGTTTTGAAGTCTGCAAACGGTGGGCCAGCCGAAATAGTTATGTACGCTCTGCGGATTGCTCATTACAGTCTGAAGCTCTCCGAGCTTTGTGATCTTCATAAAATATACCTCTCTTTCAGAAAGTGATGCTTTGGTTATATTTTAATTCGATATACAGTGCTTGTCAATGAACAAAACGGACATTTTCGGTAAAAAAATGTCCGTTTAGGAAAGGTTTTTTGTTTTTTGCGTTTTTACACCAATTCTTCAAACGACGTGATATATCTGTCTACCGTGGCTTTTATTTCTTCGGTGTCGCTATCAGACGCCTTGTCGTAGACGCCGATCGTTTCAAGCCCTGCAAGCTTTGCCGTTTTCAAGGCGGTCAGATTGTCGTCAAAAAAGGTTATCTGCGAAATATCTGTGCCAAGGGCTTTTGCTGTTTCAAAATATATCTCGGGTTGAGCCTTTACAAGACCGAAATCGTCAACCGTAAAAACCTTTTCAAAAAGATCGTATATGCCGTTTCTTTTAAGGCAAACGTCAACGGTGTAATGGGGACTTGCCGTAAGCACGGCAAGCACGTGCCCCTGCGAGCGCAGTTTTTTCAGATATTCAGGCACGCCTTTTTTGGGAATGATGCGGTTGGCGTATGCATCTACGGCATAGTTGCACATTCTGTCAACTATTTCGTCAAAGCTGCCCTTTACACCCATTTTTTTAAAAAGCTCGGCGGAGCTGCGATAGCCGAGAGGGGTTATTATCGAAATGATGTTTTCGGGATAATCAATTCCGTCTTCTTTTAAGATATCGAGCATTTTGTTTGCCCATTCGTCCATAGAATCCACAAGGGTTCCGTCCATATCAAAAACGCAATACTTTTTCATTGTTCTCCTTTATTCTATCTCGCACAGAAGAAAACTGTTGTTCTTCATGGTTATTTCAAATTCAACCCTTCTTTTTCCACCCGTTTCAAAAATTTCACAAGGGCAAAGGCGGGCAGAGTCTTTTAAAATTTGAATCTGTTCTTCCGAGAGATCTTTGTCAAAGCCTTTTTCAAGGTACACGCGGTAGGGATTCAGGTGATTTTCGTCTATTTTATAGATCGTGACCTTCTTTTTTTGATGCTCGTCGGGAAGCATTACGATCTCGCTTATGTCGGGAAGCTTTTTGTCAAAGTTATCCGAGGAATAGGTGAAAAGCAGGGTGTATTTTCCGTCGTCGTTTTTGGTGGCCAGCAGAGTCATATTTTCGGGGAGTGCACTGTGCGAAAGAAGCGTGTCGCCAAGCTTGCGCATAAGGGCATAGGCGTTGTATATCGGTTTTCTTATGTGGTTAAGGGTGAAAAATCCGCGAAATCCCGAAAAATCCTCGGTCATCTCGTGCTGACCCGAAAGGCAGATGAGAAGCTTTTTAATATCCGCGTCTTTTTCCACAAGGCGGGTTACCAGCTTGCCGAAATAGCAGGCAAAGGTCTCGGTCTCGCGGAAGATCAGCTGGGGAGCTTCTTCGATATTGGCAAAGCCTGCCGAGCACGCGCCCCACTCGTCGATGATGATCTTGACATTCGGTAGATATTTGCGGACGATGGCCGAAAGATCGTCGTATTTTTTGCAGTTGTTTTCCACGTCAAGCGGAAGCTCGCCCGTAAGAATAAGGGGCGGATGGGTGCCGTAGCTGTGGAAGCAGGCAAAATCTATTCGGGTGTTTTTTTCGACACAGCTTTTTACAAAGTTTTCAAGAAACAGAGCGTTGCCTGCAATGGCGGGGCCGCCGATACAAAGCTTTCCCGAAATGCCGAATTTTTCTTCTGCCAGCTCAATTGCCTTTGAAAAACCGTCATAAAGCTTTATATATTCGTTCGAGCGCACAAGTGCCGCATCTAGCACGCTTCTGCCCTCGTCCGCCTCTTTCATAAAAAAGGCAGAGTGGTCGGGCTCGTTGTAGCATTGCAGATACCAGCGCGAAACCGTGTCTGCCCCGTATCTTTCAAGAATGTGCTCGGTGTATACACGGCAGATCTCCTGCCACACGGCATAATCCTTGGGATAGGAAGAAACGATCATCTTGCCCTTGTATCGCGTTTTGTTTTTTGAAACAGACGAGCGGAGAAAGTCGTTGTTTGCAAGAAACGGAGGAATAAAGCTATAGCTCAAAAGCACGTCAAAGCCTTTTTGCACCATATAGTCAAGACGGACGTCGTTTTCTGTGAAATCATAAAAAATCTTGCCGTCCTTTTCGGTTACAATATCTTCAAGCATGGCATACATTCTTACGGTGTCGGCAACCTTGTCGTTTGCCACGTCGTCAAGTATGCGACGTCCCCAGTCATCCTCGATGGCATCGGTGGGGTGAAAATGGATGCTGTTCCAGAAGTTTTCGAGCTTTTTTGCAGGCTCTTTCGTGTTTATTATCGTTGACATTTTTTGTCTCCTTAAATTTTATGTTTATGCAAGCTCGTGCGAGAGGATATATCCCCTTACGTTACCGTATTCCACGGCGTACCATTCGAAATTTTCGTCGTATTCGATCGTTTGCACTCCCTCAGCAAGAGCCGCCTTGCAGATAACCGAAAGCTCGGCTCCCGCGTCAAGCACGGCAAGAACCTCGGCTTCGGGGGTGGGGGTGGCGTAGATGTGGGCGTTGTTTGTTGCCGTTGCTTTTTCAAAAATTATCTCTTGTGTCGGGATCTTATCGAAATAATATCCGTAGTCGCTCGAAAATTCAATATTTACAAAGCCTTCCTCTTCACAGGGGATGATATCGGTACCGATATCAATATATTCGTCGGCAAATCGCATATCGTAAGAGCCGATTCCGTCGCAAGTGGCGGTTTTGATGTAAAGAGTTTTCAAAGCGTTTTGCTTTATCGTTTCGTAATCAATGCCAAGGGCGTCAAGATAGTCGGATGCCGCAACCTCGCAATCGTTTTTCAGATCGTAATAAAGGAATATGTTGCGTGTGTAGCCTTCGGAATAGTAATAGCCAAGACTTTCGGTGATGACAAGGGCAACGATGGCGTTGTCTGTGACGTCGTAGGAATAAGAATAGTTAAAAATACATTCTGTGGGCACAGGCTCGTCGGAAAAATCCTTTTCAAAGGCAAGGTCGGGGTAGAGCTCAAGGATCTTTTGGTTAAAAGTTGCCACGTTGTCGCTTTGCGCTTTCAGTTGGGGGATGGAAAAGCTCGATGTAAATTCATCGCCGAAATCAAGCCCTTCCATGTCGGGCTTTGTGTTGCGCACGACGTTTATGTATTCAAAAACCACGTCGTCTTCGGTGGGCACGGGGTCTGTGCCGACGTTTTCGGGGATCTCTTGCTTTTCGTCCGTGTTTTCTGTTTCTTGCTTTTCTTCTTTTTCTTCTTCCTTTTCGGTTTCGTCCTCTTTCACTTCAACCGTTTCTTTTTCTTCTTTTTCGTTTTCTTCAACCTTTACAAAGGTGCAGGATGCGGCAAGCAGAGCGGATGCCGAAAGAAGAATGCAGAACAATTTTTTTGCTGTCATGGTAAAAACCTCCTTGTTAATTCGCGGAAATGCCAAAGAGCTTTTCCGCATTTTTGTGGAATATCTTTTCGTAATCCTCGTGCGAAAGCCCGAGTGAAAGAAGTCTGTCTACCTCGGCTCTTGCATCCCACATGGGATAATCGGTGCCAAAAAGCACGCGTTCTGCACCAAAAGCTTCGATGGCGCGGCGGATCTCGTCATCGTTCATGGCAAAAAAGCTGGACGAGCAGTCAACGTAAAGCTTTTTGAAACGGGGAAGCTCGCGTTTTGCATCCTCCCAAACCGAATATCCGCCAAAATGTGCGCCGATGACGGTAAGATTTGTGTAGGTTTCAAGTATTGGCACAAGTCTGTTGGGATTTGACATATCGTATCTCTTGTCGCCGGTGTGGAAAAGAATGGGAAGCTTTCCCTCGCACAGCTCGTATATTTTGAGGCAACGGGGATCGTCGATCTTAAAGCCCTGGATGTCGGGGTGAAGCTTTACTCCGCAAAGGCCAAGAGAGATCAGCTCTTTCACATCCGCCGCCTGATCGGGGCTGTCGGGGTGCAGAGTGCCAAGGCCTGTCATTTTTCCGCCGCTTTCGGCAACCGCGCCTGCGATAAAGCGGTTTATCGACGAAACCTGCTCTGGCTTTGTCGCCACCGACTGCACGATAAAATGGTCGATGCCGCCGCGCTCGCCCACCTCTTTAAGGGTGGAAAGCTTTCCGTCGTAGGTCATGGTTATGTCGTAAAACCTGCCGGTGCTCTGCGATGCTTTTTCGGCGATCTTGTCGGGATATATGTGACAGTGGGCATCTATTATTCTGTATTTGTTCAACGTTTGTACCTTCTTTTGGCTTTTTTATTTAATTGTACTACAATTCTTCCTGCCAGTCAATAGAATTGGGGGGATTTTTTGGGTTTCGGGTTGATAATCGGCTTGTTTTGTGGTAGAATGGTCAAAGTAGCCGCCACAGGCAATTTGGCTTGTGCGGTCAACAAAAGGAGAAAACGTATGACACTGCAAAAGATTGCAAAGCTTGCCGGGGTTTCGGTTTCCACGGCATCAAAGGCGCTGTCCGACAGCAAAGAAGTCAGCGAAAAGACCAAAGAGCTGGTTCAAAAAGCGGCGCAGGAGCTGGGATATTTCACCAAGGTGAAAAAACGCCGTTTTGAAAACCGCCGTCATTCTTCTTCTGCCATCGGTATAATCTGCCCCGAGATAATCAGCGTGCACTATTCCGAGCTTGTCACAGCCCTTTGCCGCAAGATCGACGAAATGGGCGGCAAGGTTTCGGTTTTTATCAGCGAGTTTGATGACAAAAAGCTAAAAAATATTTTTGACAGATGCGTTTCGGAAAACGATATTGACGGAATTCTTTGTCTTGAAGGAGCAGACGCGGATTGTGAACCACTTGATTATCCCATTCCCGTCGTGTACCTGCGAAGTGGTGGCAGATACAGCGTACACACCGATATGCGCGACGGCGTTTACAAGGCGGTGGCGCACTTTGCCGAAATGGGACACAAAAAGATCGCCTTTGCGGGCGAGCCGCTTACCTTCTCAAAACAGGAAATGTTTAAAAACGCCATGGCGGATATTCTTGGTTCGTTTGACGAAAGGCTGATCTTTTGCGAAGAGGGGCGTTTTGAAGCTTCGGGTCATGCGGCGGGTGTGCGGCTTCTTGCCCTTGAAAAAAACGACCGCCCCACCGCCATCCTTTGCGCGTACGATGAGATAGCCTATGGGCTTATGCGTGTTTTGCGCGAAAACCGTGTGCGTATCCCCGATGACATTTCGGTTATCGGCATAAACGACATTCCCACCTCGCGTTTTCTCGACACCCCCCTCACCAGCGTTCGCAATGATACCGAAAAGATCGTGGAAAAAGCCATGGAAATGCTGCTTTTGCAACTTTCGGGCGAAAAAACGGGCGAAATGCACCTTGCCGTTCCTTGCGAGCTTGCCGTGCGTTCAAGCGTTGCCAAAATATAAGAGCATTTTTTGCAACGATCCGAGTATTTTTTGCACTGTACATTGCAAATAGTTTTTAATATAATAGACAATAAGAGTTTCATAAGGGAGAGTGTTTTTCGATGCTGCTTGACGTCTGCGGCGAAAAACTGAATATAGAATATATCGACGAGGGGCAGGGGGATGTTGTGCTGCTTTTGCACGGCTGGGGAGCGCGGGCTTCCACCTATCGCTGTATCATCGATATGCTTGCCCCCCATTTTCGCGTGGTTGCCCCCGATATGCCGGGGTTTGGCGGTTCAAGTGAACCGTCGTTTGCCTACACGGCAGAAAACTATGCCGATTTTGTCGCCGCCTTTTGCAGAGCGCTCGGTATAAAAAAAGCGATACTTGTCGGTCATTCCCACGGGGGAAGAACCATAATAAAGCTTGTGACTTCGGGCAAAAACCCTGTTGAAGTCCCAAAGATCGTCCTTATTGACAGCGCGGGACTTATAAGAAAAAAGAGCTTTTCGCAAAAGCTTAAGATAGCAAAATTCAAGATTGCCAAAAGGATATTTGGCACAAAGCTCGGAGAGAAATTTTTTCCCGACCTTATCGAAAAAATGCGCAAAAAGAACGGCTCTGCCGACTATGCGGCGGCGTCTCCCACCATGCGCAAAAGTATGGTCAGCGTGATAAACGAGGATCTTTCGGAAAATCTTTCAAAAATTTCTGCCCCCACCCTTCTTATCTGGGGCGACAAGGACACCGACACCCCCATGTACCACGCAAAAAAGATGGAAAGCACCATCCCCGATTGCGGCCTTGTTACCATTTCGGGGGGCGGACATTTTTCGTTTCTCACAGACCCCGTGCTGACAAGAAACGTGCTTTATTCCTTTTTAAACGTAAAATAAAAGCTTTTGAGGTGAAAAATGAACTACAAAGGACTAATATACATCGCCTTTGCCGCCGCGGCGTTTGCCTTTGCGCTGTTGAACCGCGTGCATATGTTTCAGCTTAATGCGTACAAATACACCTTTCACAAGGATTGGATAAAGAGCAATTTCGCATCTCTTGCGGCAAAAGCGGCACTTCCTCTTATATCATTTGGCATGTGCTTTATCCCCGCCGATTGGGCATTGTACGCCGCAATTGTTCCGAATATTGTTTTTCTTCTTTTAAATCTTCCCAAAAAGGCGAAAAAACCCCTTGTTTTCACCGCCCGTGTAAAAAGGCTTGTTGCTACCTGCATCATTCTTTTTTCCCTTGTTTGCGGACTTTCCAACATGACGCGGATATACGTTTGCTCGCTTGCTCTTGTGATCCCGTCGTACATCATGCTTTTTGGCAACATCATCAACCGCCCTGCCGAAAACGCGGTGAGAAGAAAGTATATAAACGAAGCAAAGCGCAAGATAGAATCTCTTCCAAACCTTATCGTCATCGGCATCACGGGAAGCTACGGCAAGACGGGCACAAAATATATTCTTGAAAAGCTTCTTTCCGAAAAATACAACGTTCTCATGACCCCTGCCAGCTACAACACCACCATGGGCGTTGTAAAGGTGGTGCGCGAAAATCTGACGGCGGCACACGATATTTTTATCTGCGAAATGGGCGCAAGATCGCGCGGTGAGATCAAGGAGATCTGCGATATAGTAAAGCCAAAGTACGGCATCATCACCTCGATCGGCCCCTGCCATCTTGAAACCTTCGGAAGCATTGAAAACATTGTTAAAACAAAGTTCGAGCTTTGCGATGCACTGCCCGATGACGGCATCATTTTCCTCAACGCCGACAACGAGCATATTGCAAACAAAACCGATATCACAAAAAAAGCCGTATATTACGGCATTGAAAACCGCGAAAAATCGGCTTTTTCTGCCGAAAACTTTGCCCTTTCGGAAAACGGCACTTCGTTTGACGCCACCTTTGGCGACGAAAAAGTGCGGCTTTCCACAAAGCTTCTCGGCGCGCACAACATTGTCAATATTCTCGGTTGCGTTGCCCTTGCAAAAACGCTGGGGGTCGAAAACGCATCTCTGGTGCTTGGCACAAGAAGGGTAGAGGGTGCGCCCCACAGACTTTCGCTGATAAAGGGTGCGGGGTTTGTTATTATCGACGATTCTTTCAATTCCAACCCCTCGGGCTCGCGGGCGGCGCTTGACGTGCTTTCGGGCTTTGACGGGCAAAAAATAATCATCACCCCCGGCATGATCGAGCTTGGCGAAAAGCAGGATGAGCTTAACGAGAAGCTTGGCGAATACGCCGCAAAAATCTGCGATTTCATCTTTCTTGTGGGCGAAAAGCAAACGCGAAGCATTAAAAAAGGCGCCCTTTGCGCTGGCTTTGACAAAGAAAAGCTTGTGGTCTTTGAGCGTGTTGAGGACGCGATAAACGCCGCCAAGGCACTGCCTTGCAACAGCCGCAACTGTATTCTTATCGAAAACGATCTTCCCGACAATTTTTAATATAACAGGAGAAAACTATGGCACTGAAAGTTAAGGTCGGAGTTATCTTCGGCGGAAAAAGCGTGGAACACGAGGTTTCGGTTATTTCGGGACTTCAGGCACTTAAAAATCTGAACACCGAAAAATACGAGCCCCGCGCCATATACATAAACAAAAAAGGCGAAATGTACACAGGCGACGAGCTGTGTGAGATCAAGAATTTTGCAGGCAACATCGACGCTTTGTGCGCAAAGAGCACCCGTGTCACCCTTGTGAATGACGGCGGAAAAATAAATATCGTCCGCTATCCCGCAAAGGCTTTTGGCAAAAACGTGATCGACTACATAGACGTCGCGCTTCCCGTGGTGCACGGCACAAACGTTGAGGACGGCACCCTTTCGGGATTTTTACATTCGATATCCTGCCCCTATGTCGGATGCGACATTCTTTCGTCGGCTCTCGGTATGGATAAATACGCCGCAAAGGTCGTGATGAAGGCGGCAGGAATCCCCGTTCTTGACTGCGTTGTTTTTTCGCGCCGCGAATACGCTCTTGGCGTTGATGATGTCATCGAAAAGATCGAGGCGGCAACCAGATACCCCGTAATCGTAAAGCCCGTTAATCTTGGCTCGAGCGTTGGTATCAAAAAGGCAAAGGACAGAGAAGCTCTTGCCGACGCCCTTGAATATGCCTATGAATTTGCCGACAGAGTGCTTGTGGAAAACGCCGTTGTCAATATGCGCGAGATCAACTGCTCGGTGCTGGGTGACAAGGATGGCGCACGCGCTTCCGAATGCGAAGAGCCGATAAACCACGACGAAATTTTAAGCTACGCCGACAAATACCTTTCGGGCGGCAAAAGCGGCAGTAAGGGCGGCACAAAAAGCGCAGGCATGGCGGATACAAAGAGACTTCTGCCTGCTCCCATTTCGGTAGAAATGAAAGAAAAAATTCAAAATTATGCCGTCGGGGCATTTTTGTCGCTGGGTTGTTCGGGCGTGTCGCGTGTGGATTTTCTTATCGACAAGGACACCGATGAAATTTATGTAAACGAGATCAACACCATCCCCGGATCGCTGTCGTTTTATCTGTGGGAGGCAACGGGACTTAAATATCCCGAGCTTCTCGATGAGATAATCCGCCTTGCGCTCAAGCGCGAGCGCGAGGAGGGAAAGATAAACTATTCCTTCGATACCAATATCCTTTCGGGCGTTTCTTTTGGCGGAGCCAAGGGAAAAGCGTGAGGATCCTCTGTAATAAAAAAGCCGACCACTCTTTTTAAAAAGGGTGGTCGGTTTTTGTGTGGGTCTCCATATAAATCCCGCACCAAATAATAAAGTTTCGGTCCACCCTTTTCAAAGGGTGGCGGATTCCAAAGGCGGCGCCTTTGGTCGCTCTCCGCAGAGAGCGAAACTCTCTTTTGCTCCCAAAAGCGCAGGATGGGTGAATTGCACGAAGTGCAAGAGGGAAACCCTCGCCGGGGGTTTCCCTTTTTTAAGCGTTGATTAAATCCCAACACCTCATCCACCGCTGGCGCGGTCCCCCTTCCC
>JAFYUZ010000025.1 GCA_017549365.1 Clostridia bacterium | reverse complement strand
GTTGAGCATCTTCATTGAGTAAATGCAAGGGCGGTTTTCTTTAATAAATATTGAGTGTAACCTGCCATACCTACCAATGTTGTAAACTTTGTCATCGGGAACCGTTAAGTTTGGAATGTAGTAATCACCGTTTCTTACATACTCAATTCCGTTTTCGATAAATTTTTCTTTCATAGCGCAAACGCCTCCTTTAAATTTGGTATCTTCATTTTATCAGAAGGCATTTACTTTGACGAATGTGCGGATAAAAAGAAAAGAGGAAAACCCATTTTACTGAGTTTTCCTCATCTTCTTACCTTGCAATGCTCGTATTCCTATCAACTGTCCTTAGGAACCCGATGCAAATGCTTCCGTTTTTTTGGTGTCAAGTTCGCGCACACTATCGCCGCTTTTCAACATTATTCGACATAGCCATATAGCGTTTGTTAGGTTATGTATAAAATTTATTGGGAAAAAGTTCCGTCGTAAAAATCTTTCAGAAACATAATGTCAAAATCAATATTTAACCCCATATCCGTTAAAAGTTTCAATGTCTCATTTTCTAAATGAATATTACTTTGTTCATTATCAGGATATACCGAAACCCATAGAGAAACATCTGCAATTTGTGATAATTCGTTTATGTATTCTTTTGATTTTAGAAATCCTGTTAAAAATTTATACAACATACTGTCGATCGTTTCATCGTCTTGATTTTTTAATTCAAAAATCAAACAATCTTCTTTGTAAATCATTGGTTGCTCATCACCAAACTTTGGAGTGTAGCAATCACCTTTACGATATGCAAAACTCGGTTTTTGGGATAGCTCTTGAATTATTTTTTCAAAATCCAGAGCTTGTCCTGTTATTCTAAGTTTAACAAAACCATTTTCCTTCATTTTCTGACTCCTTTCGACAGAGTTAAAGTCCTGATAGAATTATACCTTATCAAACACAAGAATTGCCGAATCTCCATCATGAAGATCGTTGCCGAGGTTGATGCCTGCGTTCATAAGTGTGTCGCCGTAGTAGCATCTGCCGCTGACACTTTCTTTGTAAAGGGTGTTGGGATCAAGACCTGCAAGCTTGATATGATAGCGTCCCTTTATCTTGGACTTTGTGACAACATAGGTAAGAACAGCTCTTGATTTGTCTTCGGAAACGTATTCCCAAGCGCACCAACGATTGTTTGTGAAAGGATCGATAAGTCTGTAATTGTCGCCGTTTACGATGGTGTCGTAAAGATCCTTGTATCTTTCAACCTGAGCTTTAACAAGTGCCTTTTCTTCGTCTGAAATGATGCTGAGATCGAGTTCATATCCAAAGGAACCTGACGTCGCAACGTTTCCTCTGGTCTCAAAAGACATTTTTCTTGCCGTCTGATGGTTGGGAGAAGCAGAAACGTGGGCAGACATTACGCTTGTGGGATAGCATATCGAGCTACCGTACTGGATCTTGCAACGCTCGAAAGCATCTGTGTCGTCACTGGTCCAGATCTGCGGGAAATAATAGAACATACCGCAGTCAAAACGTCCGCCACCGCCCGAGCAACCTTCGAAGAGGATATCGGGGAAAGTGCTTGTGAGACGCTCTGCAAGATCATATACGCCAAGAACGTATCTGTGGAACACTTCCTTCTGTCTGTCAGCAGGAAGAGATGCAGAACCAACTTCTGTGAGGTTTCTGTTGAAGTCCCACTTTACGTAGGAAATGTCTGCAGATCTCAAAATAGAAGAAACGGCGTTGAATACGTGATCTACAACTTCCTTTCTCGACATATCAAGAACCGCGGTTTCGCGTCCGACGGATCTGTCACGTCCGGGAACGTGAATGCACCAGTCGGGATGAGCTCTGTAAAGATCACTGTCAAACGAAACGATCTCGGGCTCGAACCAAAGTCCGAATTTCATACCGAGCTCCGAAAGTCTGTTGGTGAGAACCGAAAGCCCGCCGGGGAGTTTATTTTCATTTACAACCCAGTCGCCTATAGAAGTTTTATCGTTATTTCTGATGCCAAACCAGCCGTCGTCCATAACGAGCATTTCGATGCCGAGAGGCGCTGCGGCTTCTGCAATCTTTATCAGCTTTTCTGTATCAAATTCAAAATAGGTTGCTTCCCAGTTGTTGATAAGAATGGGACGTCTGACGTTCTTGAACTTTCCGCGGCAAACGTTGTTTCTGATAAGCTTGTGGAACTGACGGGACATCCCGCCTATACCGTCTGCGGAATATACCATTATCGCCTCGGGAGAAGTAAATTCATCGCCGGGACAAAGCTTCCATTTGAAATCTTCGGGGTTGATACCCATAATAACTCTTGTCTGATCGAAGGTGTCAACTTCTATTTTTGCAGAGAAGTTTCCGCTGTAACAAAGGGTGAAACCGTAAGCGTTTCCGTGTTCTTCTGTTGCATTGTGGTCAACAAGAGCAATGAAGGGGTTGTGATTGTGGCTGGAAGATCCGCGCTTGCTGGCGATCTCCTCGATTCCCTGGATTATCGGCTTTCTTTCCATCGTGCGCTCTGCCGCCCAGGTGCCGTACAGATGGATAAGGTCGTATTCCTTGTCGTTATAATCAACACAGGTACTGTATACTTTTTCAATAAAGAAAGGTTTGTCCGATGTGTTCTTTACGCGGGTATATCGCATAACAGCATCGTATCCTTCAACAACGCAGTAAGAAAGCACAACCTGAGCGCCCGAAAGCTCGTCGAGCATGGTAATTTCAAGAGTTTTTGCCTTTGAATCATCTTCAACGTAAACGGCAGGAAGTCCGCAAAGCTTCTTTTTACCATCAAAAATCTCGTGAGAAACGTATTTCAAAGCGGTTGCGGAATTTCCGCATTCCATTTCCACCGAAAAAGCAGAAATTCGGTAATCTCCCGTACCGTTACAGGAATATTCCTGAGGCTGGGTGTCGAGAGCAAAAAACTTAACATCTGCAGAGGGTGCCCATGGAGAAAACGATTCGTTTACTACGTCAGAAAAGAGATATTCAAGATCGTCGTCCTTGATGGTGGCACCGTAATAGAGATGCTGAAGATATCCGTTGCGGCGGACTATCATGATATACGAGCTGTTTTCCGTATCGATTTTGAAGATCTGTCTTTTGGAATTATAATTGATATTCATTTGTTTTTTCCTTTCTCAGTTAAGTTCTGTGTTATAATCCGCACGCTCTCCGCCAACATATTTTCTGCGAGTGCGCGCAAGAGTAAGATGTGCGCATCCGATTTTTGAAACGGAAACTCTTACAGGCACCGCAACTGTGCGAAGGTGCATTCCGATGAAAGTGTCGCCTATATCTATTCCTGCATCGGCTTTGATATCTTCCACAACAACGGGATCGCTGAACCCTTTATATGCAGTTGTTGCAAATGATCCGCCGGCATGGATCTGCGGAACGGCATTTACTCTGTTGTCAAGTCTGTGAAGCTTATATGCTTCTTTTTCAATAACTATTGCTCTGTTAAGGTGTTCGCAGCACTGTGCGGCAAGAAATACCTTGTGCTTGGTACAAAAGTCGTTTATAGTTTCAAAAACCACTTTTGCACAATCTTCACTACCCGAAGAACCGATCTTGTTTCCGAGAATCTCGCTGGTAGAACAACCAACAACGAATATATCGCCTTCTTCAAGCTTTGCGACTTCAAACAAGCCTTCAAGAGCCGAAAGAAGATCTTTTTTGATGTTTTCCATTTTGTTTCCTTTCTGATATTTGCATTTAAATATTATAATTTACGAGAAAAAATCAACGATAGTCTTATTTGTGAATTCCGCGTTGTCACAGAAAACATTGTGCCCGCTATCGGGAATGATGATATGATCTGCATTCGGAATAAGATCAGAAATAAGTTTGGTGTGAGAAGGTTTTATTACATCTCTTTTTCCTTCAATAACAAGCGTTTTGCAAACAATGTTTTTCAACAGACGGGGCGAAATGTGCGGATGGTTTACTAACAGATTCAAAAGCATAAGCTTTCGTTTTGCTTCGTTGTTTTTATTTTGCGAAGGCTTTGATAAGAGGTATTTTGTAAATATCGAAAGCCTTGTTGTCATCTTCAGTCCTGACGGATTTATGTTTGCTCCCGCAACAACCAGGTGAGAAAGACGTTCGGGGTGTCTGATGGCGTAGGTAATAGCTACGTTTCCGCCATCGGAAAAACCAACAAGCTTGAATTTTCCGATATTAAGAAGATCACAAAGCTTTGATATATCCTCTGCCATAAGGTCAATGGTCAGCTCTTCGCTGCCTGTGGTGCTTTTGCCGTGTGCGCGGCTGTCGACAAGAATGCAATAATTGTCGCAACAAACCGCTTCGACGTTATTATAAAATATACTGCGGTCTTCACCGTTTCCGTGAAGCATAACAACAACGTTGTCGCAAGGCTTTATAAACTTTCCGTCGACAAAATCTTCGTGGAATTTATTTTCGAGATCGTTTTTTGCATATATCTCGAAATACATTTGTATATCGTCTATTTTAATTGTATGTGTAGCAAGGGGATTCATAAAATTCACCTTTATTCTTCGGTATTGTCAATAAGCTCTTTTGCAGATACCCGCGAAGCATCGGATATATCCATTCCTGAAATAATGCGTGCGATCTCTGATACTCTTTCTTCGTATGAAAGGACGTTTACGCTCGTGCGTGTTCGTTCTCCATCGGTGGATTTTGAAATCTTGAAGTGTTCGTCCGCAAGAGAAGCAACCTGTGCCGAATGGGTAACGCAGAGAACCTGGCGTTCTTTTGCAAGAGCTTTTAGTTTTATGCCGATCTTGCGAGAAGTGCTGCCTGAAATTCCTGTGTCAATTTCGTCAAATATCAGACACTCTGCACCATCTTTCCCCGCGAGAACTGTTTTAATTGCAAGCATAATACGCGAAAGCTCTCCGCCCGATGCGGTTTTTGACAATTCATTAAAGCCCTCTCCGCTGTTGGTGCTGATCATAAAGGTGATCTTTTCTTTTCCGTCGGGTGTAAAATCCTCGGTTTCTTCGGCATCAACGGCAAATTTTGCAGACTTCATATCGAGATACAAAAGCTCGTTTTCGATAAGAGCAGACAGCTTTTTGCCGCCAACACGTCGTGTTTCGGAAAGCTTTTCCGCAAGCGACTGCAAAAGCTCAAGAGTTTTCTTTTTTTGCTTTTCGAGATCTTTGATTTTTTCTTCCGAAAGCTCGATGTCCGAAAGCTTTTTTTCGCAGCTTTCGCAAAAATCGATAACGTCAGAAACTTCTGCGCCGTATTTTGAGCAAAGCTTTGAGATTTTGTCAAGTCTTGATTCTATTCTGTCAAGGGCGGCGGTCGGATCGATCTGTGCGTCGTCCGCATACTCAATTGCAGTTTCTGCAATATCGATGAGCTCGGATTTTACAGCTTCAAGCCTTTCGGAAAGTTGCTGTGCGCCGTCCACGATGCCGTCAAGAGAGTCGATGGCGGAGATTGCTCTTTCCACCGAATCCACGGCTGAATGTCCGTTTTCGCCGTCGTACAGGCTACTGTAACATATCTGAGCGTTCTTATTTATTTTTTCACTGTATCTTAACTTTTTCTTTTCAGCAAGAAGTTTTTCTTCTTCCCCTGCTTTCAGTTTGGCGCTTTTTATCTCATCGATCTGGAATTTAAGAATGTCTGTCTGACGTTTCTTTTCCATATCGTTGATTGCAAGCTCGGATATACTTTTTTCTATTGCGCGATATTCGGCATAACAATCACAGTAGGCTTTGCGTTCTTTTTCGTTGTCGGAAAAAGAATCAAGTACTCCAAGTTGCTTTTCATCCTTTAAAAGGTCTGCGTTATCGTGCTGACCGTGAATGTTTATGATAAGCGATGCAAAATCGCGAAGCAGAGTTATCGGAACACGTTTGCCGTTTATAGAAGCGGTGCTTTTTCCGTCGGTATTAAGGGTTCTGATAATGTAAAAAGAACCATCTTCGTCGGGCGAAAGATTAAGAGACGCACATTTGCTGATAATATTATCGGAAAGATCGCAAAATAGCGCTTCTACCTTTGCTTCTGTTTCGCCGTTTCTTATGATCTCTTTTGCGACCTTTGCTCCGCAGGCCATGCCTATGGCATCGATCACGATGCTTTTTCCCGCACCCGTCTCGCCTGTAAAGGCGGAAAAGCCGTTGTTGAAATTTATATCCAGCGATTTTATCAGAGCAATATTTTCTATGTGTACAGACGACAGCATTTTTTCACCTCCGAAAGCAAAATATCAGCCGATCGTCTGACCGATAAGATCTGCAAACTCTTTTGCGGCATCTTCTGTTCTTAAAACGCAGAGCACAGTGTCATCACCTGCGACAGATCCGACAATACTTGTATCGTGCATTGCATCTATTGCCGCCGCAGCCGCGTTTGCCATACCCGAATAAGTTTTAAAAACAGCAAGGTTTCCTGCATAATCGGCTTTTACTATGATATCCTTGAGAAGATTGCGGAATTTTTCGGTAAGTTCTCCCGCAATTCCCTGCTGACTTCCCTGGGCATATTTATAACCGATACGTGCTCCGTTTTCATCGGTGGCGGCAACTTTTACAAGCTTTAAAGCTTTGATATCGCGGGATACCGTGGCTTGTGTCACTTCAAATCCGCATTCACACAAAAGCTTTGTAAGATCTTCCTGAGTTTCTACGTGATTATTTTTTACAATATCAAGAATTTTGTTGTGTCGTTCAGACTTTGTCATTGTGTCCTCCGTTGTTCATGCTCTTTGTGCAAGCTCAGAAATTCTGTTTGCAAGCTTTGCGTTTAAGAGTTTATAAAAATCTGTTTTTTTGAAACGCAGAAGTTTTGTGATATAGGGGGATTCTGTTATGATAACGCGGTCTCCGTCAGAAAGCTTTATCGATTCTCCGCCGTCAAGAGAAAGATAGGCACTGTTGTGGCGTACGCAACGATAAACGAATTCGAGCTTTGTATCTTTTGAAAAAATTATCGGACTTGAATTTATTGAAAGATACGGACTTAAAGGAAGCATACTTATACATTCGATCTTCGGGTCGATTATTGCTCCGCCTGCGGACATTGAATACGCCGTAGAACCGGTTGGTGTTGCGGCAATTATTCCGTCGCACTGATATTCTGCAAGAACTTCACCGTCAACTTCAAGCGCCAGATCTATCATGCGGGAAATATCCCCTTTTGCAATAACCGCTTCGTTCAGACACTCGCCCGAGAACACGATCTTTCCGTTCCTTAAAACATTGCACGAAAGCATCATTCTCGAATCTGTCTTTACCGCATCGTTCGTCTTTTCTTTGCAAAATAATGAAGAAAGGATCTCGTATTCATCAACCTCAAGTTCAGCCATGTATCCAACCTTGCCGAGATTGATGCCAACTATCGGAACATCAAGCTTGCAAAGCACTTTTGATGCACGAAGGATCGTTCCGTCTCCGCCTATGACGATTGCGTAATCAATGTCGGAAGAAAGCTCGTTTTTGTTTATAAAACAAACTTTGTTCTGAATATTTTTATCAAGTTTTTCGTAGAAAAAGTCATCAACAAGCACTTCGACATCGTATGACAACAGATAGTCGATTATTTTGCCTGTTACCGAAAGATCTGTGTCTTTTATATCGTTGATAAAAAGATAAATTTTCATATGTATCACCCAAATATTATTTTCTATAATATTTTAACACCAACGAACGAATAATACAAGTGCTTTTGCGATTTTTATGCAATAATTTGTGCATAAATTTATATTTTTTACAAAAATAGCGGCATGGCGCAACAAAGCCATACCGCTTTTTCATTTATGAAATGCTAATTTTTACTTCACCGATGCCAAATCGAACCTGATTATAGCTGTCGGTCCATATAGAGCTGTCAACAGAGGTGTTCTTGTACCAATCTGCACCGAGAGCGGAGCCTGTCCACGAAAGATCGGGATCGCCGTATCCTCCCCAGCACTCACCTACTTCTCCTTTGGGTCTGTGATAAGGGCCGAGTATTGGACGCAACGTATTTGTCAGAAGGATTTCAAGCTCGTTTTCTCCGCATTTAACTGCGCTTGAGATATCAACAGTATACGGTGGCTTGTACATATCAGCGCAGTTTATCCCGTTTACGTTTATCTGCGCCACACAACCGTGAAAATCGCCTATTATCAATTGTGCCTGATTGATTGACGCGAAATCGACTTTAAACGATTTTTTCAAAGACACTGTTCCGCAGTAGAATACAAATCCTCTCGAAGTAAGCTCGCCCGTAATCGGTTTCTTCTCATCGTCAAGAACAAAATCTTTGCTGTATCTGAGGCTGCCGTTCATTGTGGGTTCTGCAACCGAATATACGCCGAAGTCACCAAGCAGATACATGCTCTCAAGTTCTACTCCCCTTTGGGTTTCGAACAAAGATGTTATCGAACTTTTGGCTTTGGACAAGGGTACAAAATTTCTGTGCACCTCAATAATGTTTTTGCCCGAAAGACAGGTGTCGGGAAGCTTTATTTTGCAGAAAGCTTTTGCGAAATAATAGCTTTTGCCGTCATAAGATTTTGCTTTTTCTCCGTTGAGGTACACTTCGCATCCCAAAGCATCCTCAAGAGCAAGAGAAAGTCCTGTGAAAGGTCTTTTCGCATTAAATGTAAACTTCTGCACAAGTTTTCCGTGGTAATCGGCATCTGTCAAAATTCTGTTTATTGCAAGAACGGTATAATCGCCTTCAAACTCGGACATCTGCTCGGTTTTGAAACTGCAATACTCAAGAAGAAGCACGTTTTCGTTCTTTCTCGAAATATCAAAGGTGTTGTCAAGTGACAAAATGCTTTGTGCTTTGCACTGTGCAACAAAGCTTCTTTCAGGCAGTTTGGTTTTTGAAAGGTGAACAAGCGCATTTGCGCCCTCTGCGATAAACAAAGAAACGCTTGTTTGTTTGCCGTCAAATTCCACTTCTTTTTCAAAAATCTTTCCTGTTTCGGCATTGTATACGTGTGCATCAAAGTTTCCTTTTACTGTTAAGACAACATTTTGCGATTCTGTGCAGGAAGCGTTAAATAGCATATAGTGCAAATTGTCGCCCTCTTTTGTATGATACACTCTGATATTGCCACAAGCTTTATCGCTTTGTATCGAATATTCCTCAGGGGTGCTTATCGTAAGATTTTTGCAAAGCTCGGATATGCCCGCAACAACTTCACATTTGCCAAGACAACTTTCGTGTATATCAAATTCTTGTCCGTCAAGCAGATGCGGAAAACCGCCGAGAAATACAACTTTTCCTCCGCAGGATACAAAATCGGATAGGAGTTCAAGCGTTTTTGGCGTTATAACTTCAAGATATGGTACCACCACAGTATCATAGCTCATTTTTCCGACAGTAAACTTCTTGTTCTCTGCATCTATATTTGCATAACCGCTTGAAATTGTGTTTAGATCACCGAGTTCAAAGCTTATATGACTGAAAAGAAGAGAACGCAAAAGTCTGCAAAACTGCTTGTCGAGCTTTGACATTTCTTCTGACGGCAACGGTTCGCCGTCAGCACCTCTGAAATACAAATACGCAGTTTCAAGTGGATGCAGTACAAGAACGTTTGCATACGGTTTTCCAAAGGATATAAATTGCGAAGTTCGTGCACAGTAATCGGTAACATTACGATATTTCGGCCAATAGGGCTGATAATAATTGACGTGAGGCGGATACATTCGCTTTGATCTGCCCTTCAGCGAATAGAATATGCCGTGTACACTTCTGTAATTAACACCGAGAGAAGCAAAGTGATCAAAATAATACTCGAAATCGCGAAATCCCATTCCATTGGTGGTTACTCCGTACATTTCGCAAAGTATCTTGTCTTTTCCTGCCTGATGTGCGGCAGAAACAGTTTGTATCGGAGTTGTGTACATATGCTCGTCAAAAAATTCTGTGCCGTTAAAATCTTTGATAGGATCGTTTTTCCAATTCATGTATCCGCGCAGAATATCAAGACCGGGAATGTCAAAATATTTGTAATACGGCATTACGGCGCACGATCTTTTGATCTGTGTAAAAAGGGTATCTTCCATCATAAGATGTCCGCTGAACAAAAGTCCGTTTTCGTTGCACCAATCGCGGATCATACTGAAATAACAGTTTTCGAGAAGCTTGTTAAGCAACGTCCAATAGTCATATCTGATTTTTTTATAATCCTCAACGTCGCGATAAAGCTTGTATACGTTGGATTTTATGTCATATCCGTATTTTTCAAAAAATACATGGTCAAAGCTTTCAAACCACGGCAAATGCTCTCCGTGGTAGCTTGGCTCGTCTACCCAGATTGACGTTATTGTCTTGCCGAATTCGTCCTTGAATGGCTGCCAAAGGTCATAACTTTGGTGGATATAGAATTCTACGGCATAGTGATCGAAGAGATTGAGACAAGTAACAGAACTTTTTCGCGAATATACAGTTCCGTCATACTCGCATACAATTGTCTCGTCTGCGGGGCACACTCCGTCCGAGTGCACACAAAGATATTCAAGAGCACATTCGGACGGAAGATCAAGCACAGCTTCGGGCATATAACCCGCCTGCACAAAAACAGTCATGCCGTGCTTTTTTGCCTCGCTAATCATAACAGCCATTTTTGACATAAATTCAGGACCGGGATAATCGGATTTCAGACCGACGTAGGTTCTTGCAATAAAGGATGCAACTCCCTTTTTTGCCATCTCGTCTATCTGAAAAGCAAGCTCATCACAAGAAAGAGCGTCGTTAAGCATGAAAAAATCAGTACCGCGAAATTCGTTTTCGGGATTTAAAAAGTTTTTCATAGAAGATCTCCGATCGTTTTATATTCTTATAACTGCTTGATAAGTCCTTCCTGCTTGTAAAATTCCGTTGTGCTGTCTTTCTGCCATGCGAAGGAAAGACGTCCTGTAACGTTCTTAACAACAACATTTCCGTCTTCATCGATTTCAAAGTCGGTGTTGGAATCTACCCAGAAAGGAACAGCAAAGTTAGCGTTTGTGGCAGTATCCGCATACACACGACAGGTGGTTCCGGGCTCGGGGATAAGTATAACATCTGCGTTAACAAGACCGGTAACGGAAATTCTTCTGTCGTTTTCCATATAGTCGCCGATAGTTTCAACGCGGCAGGTGATCTTTGATTTGTCAGCCTGCTTTACAAAAACGCGGCATTCTTCATGCAGACACTTCGGCAAAGAATATGTGGCGGTATTGTTTTCGACCACACACGAAGTGTTCATAATGATGGGAGCACCAAGACGGGTGGAAATATCGGTTCTTACTGTTTCATCCTTGCTGAATGATGTGAAATAATATCCGTTTTTGAAAGCAGAAGCAAGAATGAGAGGCATCTTGTCTTCGGGAGAAAACGCATCGAAGGAAATTGATACTCCAAGGAAAGAAAGCATGGGACGCATAAGGCGCGATGTGGCAAACTTGTCTCTGAAATTATACGGCTGAGGAAGATGGAAATCAGGGCCGCCGTTATAATACGGGAAGCTTCCTCTGATCCAGCATACATTGTCCTTTTCGTTATATGTTGCATATGCTCTTTCGGTGCCGACGGATACGCTTTGAGCTTTAACAACAACAAGAGAGTCTCCGTTTCCGATCTCGCAAAGACCGCCGTTGGAAAGAATAGCCTCGTGACGGAAAATATTTGCAGGGCTTGCACTTTCATATCTGTCCTTATATATATCGGTGATGATCTTGTAATCGTCGGTTTCAGTCAAATCATCTGTGTGGCGAACGCCGATATAAGAAAGAAGCTTTTCGGAAGCATATTTTGTATTTCCGTACAGAAGCACGGGAATTTTAGCATCGATCGCTTTGAAAACACACTTTTCAAAATCGCTGTCTGCCATAGGAACGGGACATACGATAATTGTATTTTTAAAGATAGAAACGTCAACCTTCGAGAATACTGTATCAGAAACAACTGTATTCAGGGGGAAACCTGCATCGATTGCAGATTCGATAAACCAGTCGTCCATGATCATTCTATCGTTATATCCCTTTCTAAGACCGATATCGCAGTAATATTCAAAGGGATAAAGCCATGTTACAAGGCCGGGCGCATCGGGATAAGTTCTGAAACTTTCAAGAAGATGAGGAATAACTTCATTGGGGCATCTTCTCGGCATATTTCCGAGCGAGTCGTCAACAGAAAGGAAGTTTATACCTTCGGGTTTCTGTGTTTTGCCGTTTTCGTCAATACGGGTAACGGCAAGAGGCAGATAAATATCGTGAGGAGATCTGCCGTATCTGTCAAACCACGGGCAGTTGATCCACCAAGGGTCATGAATATAGTATCTGAAAGCATATCCGTTCTTTGGAACGTTTGCCATGTGCGACATATATCCGACAAGCTCAAGTCCAAATCTCGAGTCAAGGGCTGCCCAAGGCGAGTTTGGAGGAGCAATGATGTTGTTCTGATAGATATAGTCGATCGGACATCCGTCTGTGGCAATATCCATGGCGGTCGAAAGGTTGCTTCCGCGTACTTCTGTTACAAAATTTGTGTTGGGAGTGTAATGCTCCCAGAACTGAGCGATGGATTTTCTGACATTTTCTGCATTTTCAAAATCCACCTTTTTGCCGTCGAAAATTTCTCCGATCCAGTTCCAACCCTCGAGCGAGAAACCGAAACCGTTAGAAAGCCAAAGATAATCGAAACCAACGTCTTTCGAAAGAGCAGCAAACTGCTTTGAAAGGAATTCGCCAAAAACAGTTCCGTCAGGAATACCATTCGGATATGCTGCGTATTTTCTGGTATCGCCCTTCAAGGTTCCTGCGCAGTGGATCCAAGCGTTCATAATAGTTCCCTTGTTGAGCTCTGTATGGCGTTCAAACTTGAATTCGGAATATGCAAATTCGGGACCCGGATCGAAGGTTTCGCCAACGGCAATGTCAAAGCCGGTCATTCGTTTTCCGACACGCTTTAATGCGGCAATAATTCTTGCAAGGTCGGAATAATGCATTACTGGGGGATCTTTTACATAAAGAACGGGCTCAACGTGCAAAAATCTTTCGTCATCCCAAATCGTACCGGGTATTCTTTCCACGCATTTTGGGTTTCCGACACCAATGTATCTTCCCCATTCAAATTCGTCGTTTATATCTCCCGAATAATCGAGGATCTCGCTTCCGTCACTTGTCCAAAGCATTACGGCAATGCCTGTTGCTTTATCAATAAGAGGTTTCCACTGTTCAAAAAGCTCGACACAGACAGTCTCGATGTAGTCATCATCGATCTTCTTAAAAGGTTTAAGAGATGTTTCAAAACAAACTCTGCCAACGTTCATTTCTTTTGGGTATTCGTATGTATACATAAAAAAACCTCCTTTATTTTATCTCTTCAAGATTGATGTGGGAAATTTTTGCAAAAAGTTTGATAGCTTCGGAATTGTCGCCCGATCCGAGTGCGAGATGGTGGGTAGGACCTGCGGCACACCATTTTGCAAGGAAATCTGTAACGGGCATGTCAAACTTACATCTTGTATTTGTGTTGCCGGTCTGAGGAATAGCACCCTTCATAGACTCGCCCTTGGCAAGAACAAGCTTCATATTTCCGTTGCGATCGGATGATGTGGAAAGAAGTGTGATGGGACCTGCCTTGATATTGAATTCTACCGAAATTCCCGAGCCGGATTTTCCGTGGAACTTTTTGAGTTTTCTGATAATCGGCTTATTGTCACTGATGGTTATATTGTGAGGGCCGTCGTGTCCGATAAGAACAATATCATCGTGAACATCAAAGGGATGGATCTCGGCAAAAGATGCACCGCCGCCTACTCTGTTTGTTATAAGCATGGATGCGGCAGTTTTAAGATCTGCTTCGCCAGCAAGCGGAATGCCCTTGCTGGTGAGAAGAGTGTTTCCGATGATAAGATTCGATGCGATGCGCTCATAAAGATTTCCGCCTTCACCCTTGTAATAGTATGCAAGAGCAGTGAGATCGTTTTTCTCAACAAGGGTATCAAGCGCGCACGAAAGGCGTGCCGACCATTCGAGGTCTCCCCTCTTTACAAAATCAGTAAGAGGATCTCCCGAGGGCTCGCGGATGTCAAACATCTGCTCGATAAGGTCGATTCTGTCGTTGACGTCGCCGATCTTTACGTCTTCAACGTACTGTGCAAGTTCGCACATTTCAAGCATTTTTACGTGTGCACCGAAAGCTTTGGTATACATCGTGGGGTCTGTATTCATATCATACATACCTTCGTATGTGTGACCGAGATAACCGATCTTTGCATATTTGAAAGCAGCCTTTGCGGAAAGCGCCTTTTCCCAAAGTGTTACCTGGGATTTGATCTTTTCGGTTTCGGAGGAAGCCGCAACAATGAAATACGGCATATCCTTGCCAAGACGTTCGTAAACACCCGCAACTTCGGGCATTGCGCAGATATCGTCGTTGCAAAGCTGCATATAGGTTGTTGTGTGCTCGTAATCGAGCTTGTCAAGAGGCTGAATGCCCACAAGTATCTGAGGGATGTCAAGATATACCGCAAAAGGAGCGGCAACCGCAGAGGTTACGTATGTGGACATGATGAGGAAGAGAGCGTCAAGATCGAGTTTTTTGCAATCCTGAACAATCGCAAACGCACTGTCGACAGTATCAACAAAACCCACGTTGAAAACTTCTGTATCCTCGCTGAAATAGCTTATAAACTCTCCGGACTTTTTGGATAGTTCTTCTTTAAGTCCGTCAAACTGAGGCCAATACACTGCGTGTCCCAGCGACACAACGCCAACTCTTGCTTTTCTTTTTTGCATATCGAATTCTCCTTTTTTATATAGTTATGTACTATACTGAACTTAATTATATAATACTATACGAACTTAACAAAGTAAAGAGACAATCCGACCATTTTTAGCATTATTTGACCATATAGTACTTGACAAATATTGTTTATCGCTATATACTGATGTTATGAATAAGGAGGTATTATTTATGTATTCTGTATCTGTTCCCGTTATTGTAAACCTTACCGAACAATATGGTATTGAAAAATACGTTGCGGAAGTTAAACGCGCACATGTAGACCGCGTTATGCTTGCCCTTTCAGACGGTCCCGGGTATTCTGTTCTCGAAGACTATCAGAAATACAAAGACGTCATCATCGAAAAAGTAAGAAAGGCTTACGACGTTTTCAAGGCAGAAGGCTACGAGGTTGGTTTGTGGATATGGGCTTTCATGAAAAAGTCCGACGTGTTCACGCATATAGAATCCCCTCTCGGAAAAATCACATACAACGAATGTTGTCCCGCTGACCCACGATATGTTGAATTTTTTGCTGATTTTATCGGCACTATGGCGAGCATCGGTCTTGATTTTATTCTTCTGGACGATGATTACAGACTTGGATTTTTCCACAACGTTCTTGTGGGATGTACTTGTCCCTGTCACATGAAACTTATCAGCGAAGACCTTGGCGAAGATCTAAAAAGCTCGGATATCAAGGATTATTTGCTTTCGGGCGGCAGAAATAAATATCGTTCTGCTTTTATACGCGCCAACAGAAAATCGCTTCTTGATTTTGCCCATGCGATGCGTGCCGCGATTGACAAAGTAAACCCAAACGTAAGACTTGGCGTTTGTTCGTGTATTTCATCTTGGGATATAGACGGTGCTGATTCTTGCGAGGTTGCAAAAGCGCTTGCAGGTAACACAAAGCCTTTCCTTCGTCTTATCGGTGCGCCGTATTGGGCTGCACAGAATGATTGGGGCAACTCGCTATCTGACGTTATCGAACTTCAAAGACTTGAAAAAAGCTGGTGCGAAGACGGCATCGAGATCGTATCTGAAGGCGATTGTTATCCTCGTCCCAGATTTTATACCCCGGGTTCTTTTGTCGAGATGTATGACCTTGCACTTCGTGCAGACGGTACTCTTTCGGGTGTTCTTAAATATATGCTTGATTACGTGGGTTCGCCGTATTACGAAACAAAATACATAGATGCTCATGAAAAAAATCTTGACTTATACAAAAAAATAGAAGAACGTTTTAGCAACAAAAAAGCATGCGGTGTTCGTGTTTTTGAATCAAAACGCAAATATGAGGATATGGAAATCCCCGAAAACTGGCGCGGAACAGAATTTGTTGCAAATCTCTTCTTTCCCATCGCACCAAAGGTGTTGGCGACAGCGTCGGTTCCTTCCAAATATGAAGGTGACGGTGTTGGTATCGCATTTGGAGAAAATGTAAAATACATCCCTGATAATGCGGCAAAAAACGGCCTTATAATAGACATCGACGCGGCACGCATTCTCCACGCAAAGGGTGTTGACGTCGGTATAATCGACTTTGGCAACAGCATCAGCCCCTACAAAGAGCATTTCCTTTCGGGCGAAAGCGTAAGATGCGAAAACATCGGTGCAAAAGGCATTAAAGTTTCCGAAAAAGCCGATGTTCGCAGTGTATTTTTGACAAAAGACGGCGAATTCCCGGGAAGCTATGTGTATTTCAATGACAATGGCGAAAAATTCTGTGTTTTGAACTTTGAAGCATACGGTTATACCGAATTCAACGCAAACGCTTCCTATTACAGAAATTACGAAAGACAAAAAGATTTCGCTTATATTTACAAAGCTCTTTGCGGAAAGAAGCTTCCCGTTCATTCGGCGGGCAACCCATATTTCTACCTCCTTGCCAAAAAGAGCGACGACGAAAAATCAATGTCTGTTTGTGCTTTCAATTTCAGTGCCGACGAAATATACGACGGTGTGATAGATCTCGACGACGAATACAAAGAAATCACTTTTATTGCAGGTTCGGGCAAATTGTTCAAAGACAAAGTGCTTCCCGATAGCATTCCCGCATATTCGTATGCAATGTTTGAGGTCACAAAATGATGCTTCAGACTGCCCTTCCCGAGTATGACATTGATATTTCCGATATCATACTCATACACAGAGACGTGTATTATCCACATATGACATACAGTGGATATTCATCGGGACGAAAAAGCTACGGCTTTGTATATGTTATAAGTGGCAACGCAGAATATATAAGCGAAAACGAAACTTTTACCGCGACAAAAGAGTCGGTTATCTTTCTGTCATCCAATACATGCTATACGGTGGAAACAAGAACAGACGAACCCTTTCATCATTACACCGTAAACTTCAATACAATTCCTCAAAAAGAAAAAAACGGCATCCTTTACAACTATCTTTCGGGTGATAAAATTTTATCCATTACCCCAAAAACTCCCGGACTTTATGAATCTTTGTTTGCAAAGCTTTTGTCTGTGTGGACAGGTAAAAAGAGTGGATTTCATTTAAATGCAAAATCCCATCTTTTCAATCTGACAAATGAATTTTTTTCAGAATTCGTTGCATCGCAAGTTAACAGCCACGATTACGAAAAGGTAATGCCCGCGAAGAAATACATTGAAAAAAACTATACTTCATCGATCACAAACAATATGCTGGCCGAGCTTTGCGGAATATCAGAAACACATATGCGCAGACTATTTAGCGACGTGTTCAAGACCTCCCCCATCGGATATCAGATCGACCTGAGAATGATGAAGGCAAAGGATCTTCTTTTGACAGGACTTTATACTGTGGGCGAAACGGCAGAAATGTGCGGTTTTTCCGATCAGAATTATTTCACACGACTATTCAAAAGCCGTGTCGGGGTTCCGCCTTTGAAGTATAAAAACTATCATTAAAAAATGCGTTATCAAAAGCAAAAAGGTTGAGCAAACGCTCAACCTTTTTATCTTTGTTTATTGTTATCTGATGTTCTTGTACATAGGACCGTATGCGGCACAAGCTCTGAAATCCTGGCCTTCTTTGTCCATACCAAATGCGTTCCAAGAAGACGGACGATAAATATCTTCTTCGGGAACGTTGTGCATGCAAACGGGAATGCGAAGAATCGAACAAAGTGTGATGATGTCAGCGCCGATGTGACCGTAGGAGATCGAACCATGGTTAGCGCCCCAGTTGTTCATAACGTCGTACGCGCTCTTGAAAGGTCCTTCGCCTGTTGTTCTGGGTGCAAACCAAGTGCAGGGCCATGTGTAGTCTGTGCGCTTCCAAAGCTTGTCAGAAACTTCCTCGGGAAGTTCAACCGTCCAGCCTTCGGCAATCTGCATAACAGGTCCAAGACCCTTAACAAGGTTCAATCTGATCATGGTACAAGGCATTTCGCATCTTGTTTCGAATCTGGACGAGAATCCGCCGCCGCGGAAATATCCCTTGTCTGCCGCACACCATTCTGTTGCCTTAAGGCAGGCGTCGATGTCCTTTTCAGTCATTTCCCAGAAGCGCTTGATGCAACCGTTGCCGTTTTCATCTTTGGATTCGCCGCAGGCGTCAAGACAAGCCGCGCCGGAATTGATAAGGTGGATGAATCCTCCCGACTGCTTTGCAACACCTTCTATATCGTAGCCTGTTGCTTTTTTGACAGCTTCGGGACTCCAGTATGTACGAACGTCTGCAAAAATCTGCGCTGTGTTTGTAAGAAGCTTGCCAAAGAGCATGCAAACGCCGTTTAAAGTATCGTTTTCTGTGGCGAGAATGTAAGGCTCTCTTGCACCTTCCCAGTCAAAAGATGTGTTAAGAAGCGATTCGGGGAAATCGCAGTTAGGATAAAAGTCTGTCCACTGTCTCTGACCCTGGAAACCGCCTGCGATGGCGTTGTGACCAACGGATTCTTCTTCGAATTCGGGAGAAAGTTTCTTGTTGCCGTTGAAAAGATCCTTGATTATACACATCATTTTAACGACAAATTCCCAAGATTCTTCCTTCTTTTCGTTGGTTTCGCGTACAAAGTCGGGGTTTTTGTCAAAGCCTTCTTTGCAGTTTTCCTTTGTCCACTTAAGAGCTTTTTCAAACTCTTCTTTGTCGTAGATTCCTTCGGTCATTCTGCGGATGATCTCTACCTCGTCAACAGATTCAACACGCATGCCAAGATATTCTTCGAAGAATGCAGTATCCATAATAGATCCGCCAATACCCATTGTTATCGATCCGATCTGCAGATAAGACTTTCCGCGCATTGTTGCGGCTGCAACTGCGGCGCGTGCAAATCTCAAGATCTTCGTTCTTACGTCATCGGGGATCTCTGTCGAATCCGCATCCTGAACGTCGTGACCGTAGATACCGAATGCTGGAAGTCCCTTTTGTGCATGGGATGCAAGAACCGAGGCAAGATACACGGCGCCCGGACGTTCGGTGCCATTGAAGCCCCAAACACCCTTAATGGTCATTGGATCCATATCCATGGTTTCAGAACCGTAGCACCAACAAGGTGTTACGGTGAGGGTGATGTCAACTCCCTCTTTTTTGAATTTGTCTGCACACTGTGCAGCCTCTGCAACTCGACCGATGGTTGTATCGGCAATGATTACCTTTACAGGATCGCCGTTTGAATAGCAAAGGTTTTCAGAAATGAGCTTTGCGGCTGATTTTGCCATATTCATTGTCTGTTCTTCGAGTGATTCACGAACCTTCAAAGGTCCTCTTCTTCCGTCAATGGTGGGACGGATGCCGATTACGGGATAATCTCCGATAAGTCTGTTTTTAGCCATGATATATTTTCCTCCTTTTATTTCTACAAATAAGCATATATTATAATTATATACTTGAAAAGCATATATTACTTGTGATATAATAGAAAAAAACAAAACAATATTCTTATTTTTGCACAAACGGAGCTGGAATATGGTATATAACGAGCTGACAGAGCGCGGAAACGAAAGTTTCCCTGTTGGTTTTTATCATCTGGATGAAAACCACCCGAAGTACATAATGCAGCATCACTGGCACAAAGAACTTGAGATCATACGTGTTTTAAAAGGCAAACTTACCGTGTATCTGAACAACGTCGAAATAGAAATGACAGAAAACGACATTGTTTTTGTAAACCCGGAAATCGTTCACGGAGCGACGCCAAGTGATTGCATATACGAATGTATGGTTTTTGACCCCGAAAAAATCCTTGTTTGCACAGATGACGGCAAAAGCATCTCTTCGGGTCTTGTCAACCACACACTTTTTATTTATCACCGAATCAGATCCGAAAATTCCGCACTTTTTGAAACAGTATGCAAACTGTTTGATTCTTTTTCGCTTTCGGATCCCGGCTATCAATTGTCGGCGATCGGATATCTTTATGAGTTGTTTGCAGTGATCTGCCGCGAAAAGCTTTTTTCGGAAAACACATCATACAGCAATTTTCTTAAGGATAAAAATCTGATCAAGTTAAAAAAAGCCATTGAATACATGCGCGAAAACTACAGGTCCCAGATCAGTCTTGAAGAAATGTCCAAAGCCGTTGATGTTTCGCCGAAATACTTCTGTGTAATCTTTAAAGGCATGACAGGAATGACCGCGTTTGAATATCTCAACGCGTACAGAATAGAAAAAGCATCCAAAGCTTTGATATCCACCGATATGGGAATAACAGAAATAGCTTTTTCGTGCGGTTTCAATGATCTGAGTTATTTTATCAAAACCTTTAAAAAATATAAAAATACAACACCGAAACTGTTCAGAAATTCACATTGATTCAGAGGATTAAAAATGAAAAATCAAAGAAACTTCCCTTTTGTAACAATCACAAAAAAAGCAGAATATTCTATCAAAAGCGGACATCCGTGGGTATATGACGCAGAAATCACAAACTCAACAGAAACCATCAAAAACGGTGAATTGGTTGATGTTTTTTCTCAAAAAGGATCTTACCTCGGCACAGGATTTTACAGCGTACACAGCAAAATTCGCGTCAGAATTCTGTCCGATAACGCCAACGAAAAATTTGAAAAAAGCTTTTTTGAGCGCAGAATCAAATATGCAATTGAATACAGAAAAACAGTTATGCAGGATGATTTTTCGTGTTGCCGTCTTATTTTCGGTGAAGCTGACGGTCTGCCCGGTCTTACTGTTGACAAGTTTTCCGATATCATAGTGACCCAAGTTCTGTCTTTCGGTATAGATAATATCAAAGATATGATTTATGAAATAGTATACGACGAGCTTACAAAAATCGGAGTTTCGGTAAAAGGCATTTATGAACGAAACGACGTTGCCATAAGAGAGCTTGAAGGACTTTCACAGTACAAAGGTTGGTACGAAAAAATACCGCATCAGCAAGAGACTTATACCGAAATATGCGAAAACGGCGTTTTCTATAAGGTTGATTTTGAAAATGGTCAGAAAACGGGATTTTTCCTTGACCAAAAGTATAACAGAAAAGAGATTGCACGTCTTGCAAAGGGCAAAAAGGTGCTTGACTGTTTCACTCACACAGGTTCTTTTGCTCTCAATGCCGCTTTTGGCGGTGCAGAGCACGTAACTGCGGTTGATGTGTCCGCAACAGCAATCGAATGTGCAAAAGCGAACGCTTTGCGAAACGGACTTTCGGATAGAATGGATTTTGTAACCGCTGACGTTTTCGACCTTCTTCCCTCTCTTGAAAAAGAAAAAAACAACTATTACGATTTCGTAATCCTTGATCCGCCTGCTTTTACAAAAAGCAGAAAAACGGTGGGCAACGCCGAAAGAGGATACAAGGAAATAAATTATCGCGCTCTCAAACTTCTTCCCCGTGGCGGCTATTTTGCAACCTGCTCCTGCTCTCACTTTATGAAAGACGAACTTTTTGTTAAAATGTTGAAAAGTGCGGCTCGTGACGCGGGGGTTTCGCTTAAACAGATAGAGGCCCGCCAACAGGCACCCGACCACCCCATTCTTTGGAACGTACCCGAAACAGACTATCTTAAATTTTATATTTTTCAGGTTGTGTAATAGGTTGATCTGCATATTTTTATAAAAACAGCAAGAAACTAAAACTTTCTACACTTTACCCAGACGAATTTTAAGGCATAATACTTGAAAAAAGTTAAAAACTCCGAAGATGATTCTTCGGAGTTTTGTTTTAAAATTGGATTTCTTTTTGCCAACCAAGTATTCTGTTTTTCATACCTTCAATATCGAGTACACCGTATGCAAAACCTTTCTTTATAAGTTCTGCGGGTACGTACTCGTCGTATTTATCAAAAACCGGAACTTCACCGGGATAAACAAGTTCCATCGGATCAAAAGGCTTGTTTATCTGATCGAAAATACATCTGAAAAACTCTTCCCTGCTTGCCTTCATTTTGAATTGCAGATAATACGGTCGGCAGGAATCAAGCCCCGTAATACCAAGAATATCCTTGCATTTCAGCTTAAGAAAGCGTTCTATTGCAAAGAAAGCATAAGTTCCGAGCCATGGGAACAAACACCACATATCCCCGCCGAGACAGACAAGAGGTTCCGAAAGGATCATAGAATTTTTTGCCGAAAAACGTGCCTTTTCAAGGCGCGCCACAGAGTTTTTCATAAGATACTTATACTGCACTTCCTCTTCGAGCACTTTTTTCATTCGTTCAAGTATCCTTGTATTTATATCTCCGGGACAAAGGCCGAAAAATGCAGGGACTATCCCCTTCACTTGTTCGCAATATATAAGTCTGCGCTTGTGGTCGATTTCTTCAACGATCCAAACGTGGCCCGCAATTGCAATTTTTTCACCTACAGGTGGTGGTTTTACGATGGTACCAAGCTCTTGAGAACCGCATCGGACAGTATATTCTTCGCTTTCAACGAAAACTGCATAGAACTTAAAGTTGTTTACAACGCGTTCTCCCGCGATTCCGACAATAAGCCCCCCTTCTTGCGTTTTTTGGATATGATCTATATCAATCAGATGACGTAAAAGTAGCTTGTAATCATCTGCAGATATATTTCTGAAAACCGCAAGGGAAAGTATTTTTGATGCAAGTGCTTTTGGTGTCAGTTCTCCGCAGGACGCAAGAGTGCTCATTGTCTGGTGATAAAGAAGGCTGTATGGCAGCCGCGTGAGAATTTGCGGTTCGACCCATTTTTCTTCCAGATACAGTTGAACAAGAGAAATTGCCTGAATCAATTTCCACGGCACGGTGGATGGCAAAAGCGCACGTGCTTCGGGTTGCTCTTCGCGGATAACAAACCACATTTCGCAGGGATTTCCGCGTCTTCCGGTTCGTCCCATACGTTGCAGAAAAGATGACACTGTGGCAGGTGCATCTATTTGAAAAGCTCTTTCAAGTTTTCCGATGTCAATGCCGAGTTCAAGGGTTGCGGTGGTTACCGTTGTTTTGAATTCTTCATCATCCTTCATAACTTCTTCTGCTGTTTCGCGATATGATGCAGAAAGATTACCGTGATGAATAAGAAATCTGTCGCTATCTCCCTTGAATTCGCAATATCTTCGCAGAGTTGTTGTAACCGTTTCGCACTCTTCTCTTGAATTTACAAAAACAAGACATTTCTTTCCGCGCGTATGCTCGTAGATGTAGCCGATTCCGGGGTCTGCCGCATCGGGGGCAATATCTGTTGAAGAATCAAGAACCTCAAGAGCATTCTCAACCTTTTCATCTTCGGAAGCCTGCGAACCCGAAATATAAAAATGCTCTACAGACAGGCGCCATTTTGCGCCCGCAGAATCGATTTTTGGAATCAGAGTCCTTCTGCCCGTGCCAAGCGACAAAAAGGCTCCTGTGTCCTCAGGACTGCCCAGAGTTGCCGAAAGACCGATACGCCTCGGATTTACGCCCGCCATGGCGGATAATCTTTCAATAAGGCACATCGTTTGTCCGCCTCTGTCGCCGCGCATCAACGAATGTACTTCGTCTATAACGATGTATCTGAGATCGCAAAACAGCTTTGCAATTGCCGCGTGCTTATGTAAAAGCAAAGCTTCGAGCGATTCGGGAGTTATCTGCAGAATGCCCGACGGGTTTTTCAAAAGCTTTGCCTTGTGGCTTGCGGATACGTCTCCGTGCCAATGCCAAACAGGAATGCAAACTTCGGCGCACAGATCATTCAATCGCGAGAACTGATCGTTTATCAAAGCTTTCAGAGGGCCGATATATATTGCCCCGACAGATCTTGGCGGATCTTGCGCAAACTGTGTGAGTATCGGAAAAAATGCCGCTTCGGTTTTTCCCGATGCGGTGGATGCCGAAAGTAAAAGATTTTCGTCAGTATCAAAAATTGCCTCGGCCGCGGCAACCTGTATTCCGCGCAGATTTTGCCAACCGTTTCGGTATATAAATTCTCTTATAAAAGGTGCATAACGTTCAAATACGTCCATGACAACCTCCTTTATCAAATTTCAAATTCTGCAAGATCTTCATTTACCGAATCGCCTGTATCATCGCCTTTTGCAAATACAAAAGAATCAGACGAAATTATCTGCGCCACCGAAACGTTCGGGTTCTGATATGCAAGATTTAAAACTTCAATAAAATCCCTTATCACCTCACGCGGTGTAATGTGCTTTTCGGCACCGATGCGTGCAAACTCAATTTTGATAAATGATATCAGATCGTCCTGCGTGATTTTGGGAAGATAGTCAAACAATTCGCCGTGTATACACGAAAGCTTTTCGCAAAGAACAAGCATTTCTTCATAAGTGAGAGGTTCAAGATAAATCACGGGCGACAGCATGTCGTTGAAATCCTCGTTGGAAAAATGTCCCCTTGCAAGGCGCGATCTCAAGGCTTCGTAGCTGTACACTCCTCTTCTCGTGTCCTCGACACACTGGGGTGTTCCGCACATTATCACACCGAGATGCGAAGCTTTACCCTGCAAAGTATCGTTGTAGATAGTTAGGATCTTTTCGTAATTATACTGTCTGGTGATGCTGTTTGGTATCTTGTAGATATTTACAAGTTCATCAACAAGCACGAGCAAACCCGAATATCCCGCCTTTTTAAGAAAAGAAGCAAAAAGCTTTATATATTCGTACCAATCGTCGTCTGTTATAACAATGTTTACGCCAAGCTCTGCTTTCGCTTCGCTTTTTGTTGTATACTCGCCTCTGAACCATTTTACAACCTTGGCTTTTTCATCGTCAAGACCGCTGACGTACGACTTGTAATAGACAGATAGTAATCTTGCAAAATCAAAGCCGTGTACCATGTCGCTTAGTGAATTTATCACTTCGTAAATCTGCTTTTCTACAAGTTCATTAAACAAAGGAGATTCGGGAGAAATGTTGTTTTGAGTCAAAACGTCGTTTCTGACAGAGTTTATCCATCTGTCAAGTATAAGTGTCAACGCTCCGCCCTCGGGACGTGTTTTTGTGGACAGATTGCTCATCAGCTCTTTGTAAGTTGCAAGCCCCTGACCTTTTGTGCCCTGGAGTCTTCTTTCGGGAGAAAGATCCGCATCTGCCACCACAAAGTTTCTGTCCATAGCGTGGTTGCGTATAGTCTGCAAAAGAAAACTCTTACCGCTTCCATATTTTCCAACGATAAATCTGAAAGATGCTCCACCCTCGGAAATTATCTGAATATCATGAAGAAGTGCTTCTATTTCTTTTTCGCGTCCCACTGCAATATACGGAAGACCGATTCTCGGAACTACACCGCCTTTTAATGAATTTATAACAGCGGATGCGATCCGCTTTGGAATCTTCATATTTCTTCTCCTTTCAAAAGCTCTTTCAGCTCGTCTGAGTAGTCCTCGATAATATAGGGTAGATCACCGTCAAAATCAATGATAGTATCGCCGAAATAATCAAACATCTTATCGTTGATACTGTCTACGGCAACAGACAGCATAAAATCGTAATTTACATCTGTTTTACCGTTCAAAAGATTACAAAGAAGGATAATTTCATCATCTTCAAGCGGAAGGTCTGTTCTTTTTACTTCCAAAACGTTCGTAGCTTCTGCTTCTTGTGCTTCAAAAAATTCTTCTTCGTCAACGATCAGTTTTTCCATTATATTTGTTGACGAAATACGAATGTTGTCGAGCTTTGAAACGTCGATGTCAATCCTTCTTTTTTCGGCTTCTTTCTGCTTTTGAATAATCTTGTCACATTCTTTTTCTATTATGGCGACAAGGATTTTCGGTTCTTTTCCTTGTGCAAGAGAAGGCGTGACACCAAGCTTTTCTCGCAGGATTCTATCGGCTGCTTTTAGAATCATGCCAATATGCTTGCTTGAATAATTCTTTGACACACCAAAATACTTGCAACACCGCCACAAGCCGTCTTTGCAGGTGTATTTGTGTATGGGGCTTATCACATACTCGCCGTCGTTGTGCCTGTTTCTGCCGTAAAATACGGCATTAAAAAGCATACTGTACGTATTTTCCAAAAGAACACCAAAAAGGCGTATGTGCAGGCTTTTTTCACATTTTTTATCGCAGTGACCGGCGTATGCCTTATATACGTTTGCAACAATTTCGCAAAGTTCATTGGGGTACTGTTTATAAACCTTTGATTTTAAAAGATTATATGACGAAAGCAACACAAGTGAATCGAAAAGTTCTTTGTCATTAAGATTTTGATATCTCAACAGCTTTTCAATCGATTTTTCGGCGGAAAAATCACAGATTTTTTCAAGTAATCTTATATCAAGCCCGTGAAACACCGCAAAATCAAACATCCATGTATATGCATATTTATTTATTCCGTCATCCGTTTCCGAATACTTCAAAACAAAGTCATACATTTTTTCAAAGCCTTCGTCGGGACTATTGCATCCGATTAGATTGAGCAGCTCATACAGATAGATATATGCAAAAGTAAGAGGTGCTTTTTCATAGATTCCAAGTCTTATTTTGGTACGCCACGAAAAGTATCCGCGAAGTTCTTCGTCATTAAGCGATTGATAGGTCGGAAAATATCTGACTACGTCGCGGTTAAAAACGTAATCGTCATCAAAATCTGCCATCAATCTTCCCTGCTCAACAAAAATCCACGAATCGGGTCTGCCGAGATTTTGAGGATCTTTTGCAATTGCCCGCATCTTTTTATATTCGTCCGGCATAAAACCTGCCATATGCGAAGCTTTCATGATGATCGGCTGATCGGAGTATATCTTTGATTCGATATTTTTGCTGTTAATAAGCTTTTCGTCGGAAAGAATGGATTTTATTATATCAATTTGTTTGGATAGCTTTTCTGAAAAATCCATTTCTTTACCTCCATAGATCAGTTTTTGTCCACAATATCAAGTCCTTTGGTGTCGTACATTACTTTTGCATGGTTTTGTCTTATGCACTCTTGCTTCAAAAGGTTACCCGTTCGTTTATCCAGACATTTTCTGTATACCAATCCGGTTCTGTACACAACACCGTTTTCTCTTACAAACTTCTCATTTTCAGCTACGATATGATACTTTACTGCAAGCTCACTTTGGGCTCTGAGTTCCCCGCACAGATATGTATCGGTAACGTAAGTAATAAGCTGAAAAGTATTGTCCGTGTTGTTCTTTACCCTGTAATCAAGATAGTTATACATTATTGACGTACCGGTTCCAAACGGTATCTGTCTGTTATAATCGGGAAACAAATCAAACCCGTCGTGGTGGTGATGCTCAACTATATCAAGCGGCGAATGAAGGATCATCCAGTGAATAAGATTTGTAAATTGACACATCCCGCCGCCTATGCCCGATTGAACCTTGGCGTTTGATATCGTAAGGCCATCTTTATAGCCTTTTGAGGCGGTGATTTTACCGACCAGCTTCCAAAAAGAAAAAACTTCGCCCGGCCGTATGAGTATTCCGTTTACTTTTGGTGCGGCGATAGAAAGATTTACAGCTTTATTCTCCTGCAACTCCATATTTACATTTCCAAGTACACGTCTGATCAAAGATTTGTGCGCATAAATAACAACAGGCAATTTTTCCACAGACTTTGTGCCGGCGATTTTTTCAAGACCGAAAAAATCTTTGATGTGACGCATTGCAATGTTTTTATTCACCGCGATACGGTAGGTTAAAGGCGAATATTCGCAAAAAAGCTTACGTTTCATAAGTCCCCCTTTATTGCTGCCAATTAAGAAATACACTTTCTATGATATTATAGCACAAACATTCGAGAATATCAATAGATATCACACATTTTCGAACTTTTGTTTTTGGAAAATATATAAAAGAGCTGCGGCTTTCGCCGCAGCTCAGTGCTATTGGATTTTAATCAGTTGTTGCCTTCAACAGCGTCAACGTAACCCTTGAAAATGTCATATCCATCAACAGATGTATCTTCGATAGCCTTCTTGGAGACTTCGTAGATGCTGGAGCGGAATGCATCGCCGTACAATGTGTACTGCTGACCATTAGCAGTTACGATCATGTAAGGTCTGAGGGTGTAGTATGTTGCATAAGCATCAGCTGTGGACTGCAAACCGATAAGGCAGGTTGTGTAAAGAACGCTGTCCTCTGTTTCGTCAAAGAGAACCTTAGCTTCAACAGTACCAACAGAATAGTTCTTGCCGTTGAATTCAACGGTGCCACCAACTGTGATCTTGTCTGCGCCAACAACGTTATTTGTAGAGTTCTGAACAGATGCGTCATAATCAGCATATGTTCTGTCATCACCAACAACCTTCGAAGGAAGAACAACCATACCGTAGCTGTCTACAGTAATGCCTTCAACTTCCTTGCCTGCATCGAGAAGTTCGCAGATAAAGCGGAGACCTGTGGGATCGCTGAGTCTGATCTGTACGCCCTCGAATGTGATGTAATCGTTTACATCATAGCAATCGGGAACGAGGATCATACCTTCGGTAATAGCCTGGGTATCAGCGATAGCTTCGCCGCTAACGTCTGTCCAGCCGAAGAATACTGCGCTGTCACTTTCCTTTGTGGGAATATCTGCAACTGTTTCAGCGTCGATGTAGCTTACAGTGTATACGCCTTCGGGAAGTGTGAATGTCTTGTTTGCGAAATCTTCGTAAACGTGAGATGTTCCTGCAGGAGTTGCCTTGGATGTATCTCTTGTGTAGATAGAGCGGATAGTAAGAGATGTGGAAGCGTCCTTGATCTTGATACCGATTGTATGTTTACCGGATGCAAGACCTTCAACGATTCTTGCAGGAGCATGGCTGGTACCTGCAACATCCTTGTATTCGGCACCATCAATAGAGATGCGGAAGTAGTTATCCTTATAATAGTCGGACCAGAGAGCAACGTCTGTGCCTTCGAATTCAAAGAAGAATTCGTCGTTTACACTGTTGAATCTGAACTGACCAACAGATTCGGTAACGAGCTGACCGGCTTCAAGCTGTTCAAACGAACCGCCGTAAGAAGGAGTATTGACGAAGTCAACACCGCTTCCGCCGAGTGCTTCGGACTTAGAAATAAGTTCAGCACTGGGTTCATACCAAGTTCTGTTACCGTCGAAGAGAACGTTCTGAGTTACAGGAAGCTCGTCATTTCTTTCAGGAAGTCCCGCAAAGTCTGTACGGAGGAGACTGTTGTGGAAGAATTCTTCGATTACCTGATAGTAAATGTAGTTACCTGCAGCTGTGAGGTGAACGATATCGGTTGCGTATGTTCCTGTGAAGTTGCTTGCTGTGTAGTTACATACTTCAGCAATTCTTCTACCTACGTGAAGTGTGGGGATTCCGTAAATAGCAGCCATATCTTCATGAGCCTGAGCCTGAGTATGGAGCTTGCCCTGCTTGTTGGTAGCGAATGTACCTGTGTCGGATACAAGAACAGTTACGATATCAGTTTCGGGAAGTGCCTGCTTGATCTCGCGTACGATTGTTTCGTACTGAGATGCTGCGTTTGCATAAGAAGAACCGTAGTACTTATCGTTGATAGAGTACTCAAGGAATACGAGGTCAGGCTGAACAGCTATAACGTCGCCCTGGAGTCTGAATGTACCGAGGTATGTACCGGATTCACCACATGCACGGTTGATATTTGTAACCGTTGCTTCGGGGAAGTTGTCGATAAGCCACTGACCGATAAGAGCTCTCCAGCAGTCGGCTTTACCAGAACCGTTTGTTACAGAACCGCCAAAGTATGCAACAGTGAGTTCCTTGTCTTCGGTGAGCTTCTTGTAAGTGTTGTTAAGAGGTCTACGATAGTTGATGTACTGCGAGTAGTTGTCGCTGTCGTACCATGTTGCGGGAGCAATGTCTTCAGTTGTGAACTTATCTGCAACATAAATTGTTCCGTCTTCTGCAACAGCAATAGGAGTCTTGCCGTATTCAGTCTTAACGCTGAACTTGCCGTCTTCTGCAGAAAGATCTACGCGAGAACCGTTTTCGCTTGCAGACATTACAAGTGTAACGTTTTCCATGTTGTAGAACTCTGGATCAACATCACAATTGTTTACAACGATATTAGCTTTAGCGTCAAAACCGTCAAACGTATCAGCCAATATTGCGCTATCGTCAGCTGAAACATTTACCTGGCCTTCAAATGCGCCAAAGAATGTGATGCCAGAACCATTGGCAACAACGTCAATATTCTTACCATTGCCGATCCAATAGCTGCCGCCATCTGTGACAAATTTTCCGGAATGTCCGTTACAATCAATAACCGTTTCAGCATTGTATACCATGTCATCGCAGAATTCAACTCGAGCATCAGCAAGAAGTGCAACATCAGTGTCATATCCTTCTTCGCCGATTGTCAAATTCTTGAATGTGGTATTACCAACAATGTTAAGTGTTTCTGTTGCATTCAATGCAATATCTTCACCAACACCCTGGATGGTTACATAGCCTGCGAACTTGTCGTCGGCTGTAAGATCATATTCGGTGTTGCCGATAACGTATACTGTACCATTCTTGCCGTTGAGCGAAGAAATAGCCTTGGAAATTGTCTTGAAAGGTGCATCCTCTGTACCGAGGTTTGCATCGTCACCGTTTTCGCCGTCTACATAGTAGAAGTTGGGGTTGATAACGAGTGCTGTGAGAGTACCGTTGCCATCGTCAGCCCAGCCGCCGAATTCGTAGCCGGATGCAAGAGTAGGCTCAGGCATATCCTCTGCCTTGAATTCTTCTGTCCAGATAACGTCAACTTCACCTGTAGGAAGATTGATCTTGCCGTCCTTACCATAGTTTACAGTAAGACCGTTTTCTGCGATGTAGTAAGGAGTCTTTGCACCTTCGTAGGTGAACTGACCTGCAGCTTCGCCCATGTAGATGAAGTTTTCCTTATCAGCATTGCGGATTACATACTTACCACCCTCAAAGAGGATCTTTACAAATCCGTCAGAACCGGAAGGTGTATAGTCAGCCCAGGACTTGATGTTAACAGAGCTGAGAAGAGGTCTTCCGTCGGGGAAGTAATAGTTGTTGCCGTTTGCAATGTAATTAAATACCGCGGGAGTCTTATGAGGACCTGCATCAGAGTGGTTAAGGCACCAGAATTCACCCGACTTAACAGTTACCGAGAAGTTGCCAACAACGTAAGTACCGTCGTTTTCAATACCGGAACCTGTGGATACCTGACGAAGGATACCGCCGTCGATGAAGATTTCAAGACCGCCTGTCTTCTGATTCTGAAGAGTTGTGGTGAGCTTGTGGATGAACTTACCGTTAAGAACGATCTTTTCATCTGTACCATTAAGGTTACCTGCTGTAATTGTGTTATTCTGCGCGTTGTTTACCTTACCGCCGAGTTCGAGGTAATAGCCGTTTGTGGTGATTGCCTGAGCAGCTGTAAAGTCTGCGTTGATAACGATAGGACCGCAAAGGCTGATCTTGTTGGAAGCGCCTGCAACAGTACCGCCGTTGTAGGATTCAACGTAGATCTTGTTTTCGTGATCAACAAGGTTAAGAGTTACAGCGCCAATAACGTTGATAACACCATTCTTGTCGTTTGCTTCGATAACTGTGATAGCCTTTGTTGTTGTAGCAAATGCTGTTGCGGGTGTAAGACCATCGTTGTCATCCGAACCACCTGTTGCCGCTACGTAGTATGTGGGAATTACATACTTGTACTGAGCAGTAAGTGTTCCGTTGCCGTCGTCCTTCCATGTATCGAAGAGGTTGTATTCATCGATATCAGCGGGAGTTGCAACAGCTGTCTTGAGAGCGTCGAAGGAATCCGCATAGTTGATTGTGTAAGTGCCTGCAGGAAGAGTGATTGTTTCGTTGCCGTACCAAACAGTCTTCTTGTCAAACGACTGTGCCCATGCGTACTTGCCGCCAAGAATCTTGAATGTGCCTGCTGTTTCGGTGATGTCAAGTGTACCGCCTGCATCCTTTGCGGAGTTGACGATCCATGTTGCATCAGCATTAACGTTTGCGGGAACTTCGGGGAATATCATACCATTGTTGTTTACTATCTGCAATCCGCCTGCAATATTTACAGGAGAATCGTTGAGATAATTTGCGTTTGTAGGATAAATAATGTTTGTAAATGCATTCGATACAATAGAAAGACCTGCATTAAGAGTTACGGTGTAGGATTCGGTTGCATTACCCCAGTTGAACTGAGAGTTGATCTCGGAGTTGTTAAGGTAAATAGCAACAGGTTCGGTAAATGTTGTTGCTTTGCCATATGCACGAACACCGATACCGTGGTTGTTCTTTCTGGATGCGATGAGGCGGCTGTTAAATCTCAATGTACCGCCGAGAGTTGTTGCGCTGTCACCACCGGTAATAACGTTTGCATGATCTTCAACAAGTCCTGTGAAAGGAGTGGAAGAATAGAAGTCGCCGTTTGACTGGTAGATGATAGTATTGTTAAACTCAACATCGTAACCGTTTGTTCTGATTTCACGGTCAACGTTTCTGGGTCTTACGATTGCAACGTCTTCGAAGATAACGGGACCGGAAAGACCCATCATGTGGTTAGCACCGATCTTGTCGGAGTAAGCAACATGCTTCATAGGCTTTGCGGGGTTGCCTTCTTCGTAATCGTAACTTGTGATCTTAAGTGTTGCAGTGTGTTCGGGGAGATATCCGCCGTCCTGTCTCCAGTAAGTGAACAAGCCCTTAACGAGTTCTGTTCTTGTGGAAATCTTGCCGTAATCGCCGAACTTGCCTGTTGTTTCATCGATGAAATCAGGATGTTCCATGATGTAAATAACAGCTGTGTCGCCCTTGATGAGCTTATCAGCATTTACGGATGCAACAACGTCATAAACAGAAGCTGCAGGAGTTGTAGCAGATCTACCGTCACCTGTACCGCCGTTTACAACATAGTATTCACGTGTTTCGGCTGTCTTTGCTGCGAAGGAAGCAGTGATTGTGCCATCCTTGTTGTCGGTCCAGCCTGTAAAGAGTTCGCCTGTCTCTGCGTCGGGTTCAAGCTCGGGAAGAGCCTTGATAACGTCATTGACAGTTGCAACATAGTTTACAACGTAGCTGCCGGACTCGCCGATTGTGAGATATTCAGAACCATAGTATGCAGTTCTTGTATCGTTGCTGTAAGCATAAGCAACCTTGCCGTCTGCGTTAATAGCAAACTTACCTGTTGTATCGGTAACGTCAAGAGTGCCTGCATTTTTCTGAGAATCCATAACAAACCACTTAGCTGTGCCAAGTTCTGCATCAGCAGAAGCCTTTGCGGACTTATAAGCATCAAAGTTTGTAAGTACAGAACCATTGTTAAGAACCACCTGAATAGCACCTTCAACAACAACGTCTGTAGAGCTCTTTGTGAATGTAGGAATTGTAGAATTGTCAAGAATAAGGTTCATATTCTTTTTGAACACAGTTCCTGCAACGGGCTTGTTGATGCTTGTATAAACGTTAGGAGCACCATCGGCAGCAGTGTTCTTGATAACGAATGTTACATCGTTATTTGCTGTTGTATCGTAGTTTGCAGAATCGGCATAACCGGTGAATGCGATTTCGCCGAATGTCTTGGCATTGTCAATGATGATAGTGCCGCCCTCTGCAAATCCGCCGGAACCGCCTCTGTTCTGCATAGCATACAAAGGAGAATCCTTGTCTACGATCGAAGCAGATGTAGCATCACCCTTTGCTCTTCTGAAGTCAACATTGATAAATCCTGCATCGTAACCCTGCATATAAACGTCTGTAGGATAGTCTGTACGACAGTCTACGATAATGAGGTTTTCAAATGTTTCGGGACCGCGAATAGCAAGAGTTGTGTTATTGTTGCTCTTGTGTACAAGCGCGTTGTTCAAATAAAGAACAGCGGGTTTCTTGGTGTTTGCATAATCGTAGGTTGTAAATGTAATCTTGGCGTCGTGAGCTTCGCCGTACTGATAATAGACATAATTTGCCATAACATCATTTGTCAAAGCATCGCCGTGCTCTCTCTTTTCGCCCGAATCGATAATGTAAACTGTTACTTCGCTTTCTGCATCATGGCCGTCAGCCTTGATGGACTTGATAACGTCTGCGACTGTGCCAGCAGGAGTGTTGACACTCTTACCGTCGCCTGTTCCGCCTGCCTTAAGGTAGAATTCGTAAGTTGTGGGATCCTTTTTGTAGCTTGCGGTAAGAGTACCCTTGCCATCGTCTACCCACTTAACGAAATCGATACCGTCCTGCTGGCCGGGTGTTGTGAGGAGATCTGTTGAAAATTCATCCGCCCAAAGAATGTTACCATTAACAATATCAGGAAGAGTTATCTTTCCGTTGTAGGTGTAGTAGACAGTCTTCTTGTCAGAAGTCTGGAAATAAGCAACCTTATCGCCGCTTACTTCATAAACGCCGTGTTCGGAAGTAGAGGTAACAAAGCAGTCAGCTTCGGCGCTGCGCCAAATAGCTTCACCGCCATTGAAGTTTGCGTTACCGGTAACATAGTTAAGGAAGTTTGTTCTTTCAATGTTTGCAAAAACGTGAGGAGTAATGTCGAAGAATCTGTTATTGTTGAACACAAGAGTAAGGAATGCATCAGTGTCCTTCTTGTATGTAGTATCAACTGTTCCGATTGTGTTAGAGAAAAGAAGTTCTCCGCTGTTGACAGTTACTCTGAAATTACCAAAAACAGAAGGTACAGAACCTGCTGTACCGGGACCGGGACGACAGTTATAAACAACTGCTCCGTCGATAATCAAATGAGCATCGCCGCCCTGCTGACCGGGATACTGAGCATATACGTCTGCAAAATACTGACCTTTGAGAACTGTTTCAACAGGAGTTGCGTCAAGGCTACCCATGGTAACTTTGTTTGCAATAGATCTGTTAACTGTACCATCGATCTCAAGATAGTGGCCGTTTGCATAGAAATGAGCAGCGGCTGCTGTGTTTACATTGATAATCGAAGGACCGGAAATATTGATATTTCCGCCTGCAAGCTTTGCGTTTTCGTCATAAGGCTCGTATGTGATAGTACCTGTATGAGCAGCATCTGCGAATGTGTATGTACCCATTACGTAGATTGTGAAGTCTTCGTCTGCGCCGCGGCGTTCGATAGCTTCTGCAATTGTTGCAAGAGGAGCGGTTTCGGAACCTGCGTTTTCGTCGCTACCTTCAGCGGATACATAATATGTAAGGCTTTCGTAGCTTGCTGTAAGTGTACCGTTGCCGTCATCAGACCATTCAACAGCACCTTCGGGAAGTGCAAACATGCTTGCAGAGAAATCGTCTGTCCAGCTGATGTCTGCAATGTTGATCTTGTCAGATGCAGCTTTGTGGTTGCTGAGTACGGGAAGAGTGATCTTGCCGTCTACAGAATAGTAAACAGTGTTCTTATCAGCTGTCTGATAGTAAGCTGTCTTGTTACCAACAACTTCGTATTCTGTGATGGACTTAGGAACGATGTAGTTGCCTTCGGTGTCGGCACTTCTCCAAAGCATTTCGCCGCCCTTGAACCAGATCTTGTTGGTTCCCCAGTCCTGAGTTGTGGTAAAGTTGTTGTTATTCCATGTGAATTCATGGAAATGAGTATTGTTGTTGAATACGAATACGAGGCTCGAATCTGTCGAATTGTCGGCAGGAGCATTGTATTCGTTGAAGAAATCGATAGCGCCGGAGTTTACAACAACTCTGATGTTACCCATCTTTGCTGCAGAACCCTTGGTAACAGGTGTGGGACAGAGCATGTAGAAGCGTGCGCCGTCGATTGTGATAAGGGTATCGGAAGTTCCATCGTCATCATCGCTGAAGCATGCGAGATAGCGGATGTACTGACCGTTAAGTGCAACCTTGTTAGGTCTGCCTTCGGAGTTTCCGACAAATATATCGTGTTTGAGGCTACTGTTAACATCACCGTCAAGTTCAAAATCGTATCCGTTGGGATAGATGCTTGCAAATGCGCCGATGTTTACATGGATCTTGGAAGGACCGTTGACCTTGATTGTACCGCCTGCGAGAGTTGCGTTTTCGTCATAAGGCTCGTATGTGATAGTACCTGTATGTGCAACGTCTGCGAAGGGATACAAAGCGCCCATTACGTAGATAGTGAAGTCTTTATCAGCGCCCTTACGGTTGATCGCTTCTGCGATTGTTGCAAGAGGAGCTTCTTCGGAACCGAGGTTATCGTCGTTACCTGTTGCGGAAACGTAGTATGTGTCGCGAACAAAGCTTGCTGTAAGAGTACCCTCGCCGTCGTCGATCCATTCCATTGCGCCGGCGGGAAGTTCAACAGTGTCTGTCGAAAATTCATCTGCCCAGAGAATGGTGTATGTTCCTGCCGCAGGAAGAGTGATGTAACCGCCTACGCTGTAATAAACAGTTTTTCCGGAATTTGCAACAACGTATGCATCCTTTTCGCCGTCAACAGCAAACTTACCTGCGTCGAAAGTAGCGGAGATGGTATTTTCTGTATCAGCACTGCTGACAAAATATCTACCATTGGAGAATGTGATCTTGGAACCTGTGTAGTCGCTGTTCTTAAGCTTTGTTCCATTATTATATGTAACTGCAAAATGACCGTCTACAGAAACAGGTCCGTTATCAATGTGGTTGATATACCAGAATTCACCGGAAAGAACATTGATTGCGATCTTCGTAGTATTTGCATACGTGGAGATCATTCTGAGAATACCGCCATCGATTGTAATAGCAACGTTGTCAGAAGTGTTGGAACGGAGAGCATGAACGTAACCATTTTTGAAAACAAATTTCTGGTTGCCGCTTGTTCCGTTCATTACCATAGTGTTGACATAATTTGCAGTGGTATCCATTGCGGCATCAATCTCGATGTAATGTCCGTTGGTGGTAAGATCAGACTTGCCGGAAATAGGAGTCTTCAAAACGGTAGGACCGTTAAGAACGATCGCAGAATTGAAAGCACCTGCTTCGTCGCTGTATGCTTCGTAAGTAACTACGCCTGTATGAGCAGCGTCTGCAAATGCAATTGTATCCATGATAACGATGGTCTGATCCTTGGATGCGC
>JAFYUZ010000024.1 GCA_017549365.1 Clostridia bacterium | reverse complement strand
GGTAAAAATGTCTGACAGTTCCCTTGTTTGTTATACAAAAATAAGTCCCAACAGCACCAATCCCAGAAAAGGGAAAATATCAAAAATTACAATTCACCATATGGCGGGGAATTTATCTGTTGAAAGGTGCGGCCAGGTATTTGCAGACCCGCAAAGAAAAGCTTCGGCAAACTACGGAATCGGAAGTGACGGCAGAATTGCTCTTTATGTTAGCGAAAAGAATAGGGCATGGACGAGTTCGAGTGCCGAAAACGACAATGTGGCTGTTACGATTGAGGTAGCCAATGACGTGACGGGTGCCGACTGGCATGTAAGTGACAAGGCGATGGCTTCACTTATCGATTTGTGTGCCGACATTTGCACTCGTAACGGCATAAAAAGGCTTGAATTTACGGGAAATAAAAGCGGAAACCTTACAATGCATAAATATTTTGCGCCGACAGCATGCCCCGGACCTTACCTTGAAAGCAAGTTTTCGTATATTGCAAATGAAGTCAACAAAAGACTCGGTGAAAACGGAACAAGTCTTTCGCGGGACCTTGGTATTCTTGCAAAACACGGCGTTATAAATTCGCCGTCTTACTGGAAAACCAAGGCGAGTGGGGTAAAATACCTGCCGGAGCTTATACATAAAATGGCAGACAAACTTGAAAGGAGAGAATAATATGGATTTTTTCAAAATGTTTATATCGGAATATGGAACGACGCTCATGTATACGGTCATTGTCGGGATATTCGCATATCTCGGTGCGCAGGCAAAAATATTTGCCGACAAGTATTTTACCGACAAGACAAAAAAGGACGTGGCAAAAACTGTGGTGAGGGCGGTGGAACAGATTTACCACGATCTTTGCGGCGAAGAAAAGCTTAGTAAAGCCCTTGAATCGGCGTCAGCAATGCTATCGGACAGAGGCATATATGTTTCCGAACTCGAAATGCGCATGCTTTTGGAAGCGGCAATAAGCGAGTTTAAGGGGGCGTTTGAGGTTGACAAAAACGCCGAAAAAATATAAAATGATACTATAACGGCGACGGAGGTGGGTGTATGAAAAAATCAAAATGCAAGGTTTGGGCGATATTATTCTTTATATATCTTGCAATTCTTTTTCGCATTACGGTTTTTCGCAGCCGTTCATACCCCGTGGAGTTTGCGGTGAATCTCTCACTGTTTACAGACCTTGCGGCAACCTATCACGAAAACGGCATTTGGATGGTTTTGTATCTTGTTATCGGTAACATTATTTGGTTTGTTCCATTTGGAATTCTTTTGCCGATGGTTTGCAGAATATTAAAGAGCAAGGCTGTGATTTCTCTTGGCTTTTGTCTTTCGCTTATTATAGAGGTGGGTCAGCTTATTACCGGCAAGGGAATGTTTGAAATCGATGACCTTGTGCTGAACACTTTGGGGGCGGCAATCGGCTACCTCATATATAAAATTTACCGAGACTTCAGAAAATGAAGCCTCGGCTTTGTTTTTTTGAATTAGAGCGAAGAAGAACATGTTTTGTATTTGTGAGGTGTCATGGAAAATTTGCTTTTGAAACGTCTTGAAAAATAGAATCTGTCGCAAAATCCCAGAGTATCGCTTATCTGTTTTATTGAGTACTGTCCCGAAACAAGCATGCGCTTTGCTGCATCGAAAACGAGATTGTCTATGTATTTTCCCACCGTCATACCGACCTCTTTTTTGAATCGTTTTGCCAGGGTGGTGGAGGGGATTCCAAAGTGCTTTGAAAGGGCCTCTCCCGAAAGCTGGATGGAAAGATTATCTTTGATGTAATTTGTGATTTGCTGTATCATGGGAGAGTAGATAACAAGAAGCTGCTCGGAAGAATTATCTGAAGGATACATGGAAAGAATGATTGAGAGAATTTCGTTTTTGAGTCTTATGATATCTATTTCGTTTTCCGAAAAGAAGAGGCGTTTTATTCTTGAAATCCTTTCATTTCCGGCAAATGTTGACAAAATGTCGTTGGTGTTTGCGAACAAATTGCTGCCGTCTGAGAGGGTGGCACGGAATTGAAAATAAATATTTGAACAATTTGCGCTATATGTTTCGCAAAATGTCAGTCCTTCGGGAATAATACAAACGTATCCGGAGGCCGTCTCTGTCTTTTTGCCGTTGGAGAGGAATTCAGCCTTGCCGTTTTCAAAAAAATATATACGCGGGCAAGGGAGACTGATTTCGCTTGTATCGCGGCGATTGCTGTTGTCTGTATATGCACCGTCAAGAATATCAAATTTGAAATTATTAACCGAGTTTATGAGGGTTTTATTGTTAACGTATTTCATGGCAATCTCCGTTGTGTTTATCTGTGTTATACAAATATTACCACATTTTGCCGGAAAACGCATTGTAAAAAGTGCAACGATTGTATGCAAAAAGTGTAAAATGGAGAGGTGAGATGGAAGCGCATGAAAAAGACCGCCGTCCGCAGACGGTGGAACACGCCCTATTGCCGATACAAAAGTACAATAAGGTTAAAGTCGAAAACAACATTAAAGCCGGCAAGCTTTTGCTTGCCGGCCATTTTTTTTTTCAATCCTTAATCAGAACACCCTTAATACGCCTTTTTATTTTGTTCTATACTTCAGTTTGACACTCGTATATCGGCGGTCTTTCTGTTATTAAATTGCAAAAACATTAAACAGTAGGATACTGAATCTTGATGGGTCTGTTTTCCTTTGCGGACTGAACGGTAGCAACTGCAACTGCAACAGTCTTTGCACCTTCCATGGAGGAAATCGGAACGTTCTTGCCTGAAAGAAGTGCTTCGGCAAATACCTGAGCTTCGCCCTTTGTATTGTGGTTGTTTACAACGGCGGAAATCTTTTCTGCCTTGGATTCATGTCTCCAGTCTTCACCGTCGCCCTTATCTTCAAAGAGAAGAATGTGGTCAGAAGTGTTGTCACAGATGATTGTACCCATTGTGCCGTTGAGGACAGTTCTCATTGTGTAAGGACGCTTACAGCCTGTGGAAACGAACACCTTACCTGCTACGTTGTTCGGGAACTTGTAAAGAGCAACTGTACAGTCGTGTGTAGGCCAGTCTGTGAGGCACTTGTGGTTTGCAAGGGCATAAACCTCTGTAGGGTCGCCCGCAATCCATCTGAGAAGGTCAACT
>JAFYUZ010000023.1 GCA_017549365.1 Clostridia bacterium | reverse complement strand
CGACTTTGTTGCCGAAAAACACACCTCTATGAGGCGTTTTCGGTGAGAAAATGCCTCATGCGGGGGAGTTCACGAGGGGGGACTCGTTCCCCTTCGTGAAGCGTGGAGCTTTTGCGACACGCTCAAGATCCGCCAATTTTTTGGCGGATCTTGTTTTTTAACCGAACATTATTGTATTCAAAACACCCTCAAGGTATTCCTGCTTACCGCTTGATGGCATCTGTGCACTGCCAAGCTTGCAGGCAATATCCGAAAGCTCGCAAAGATCGGCTTTGCCCGAAGTTATCCTTCTGCCAAGCTCGCTGTCAAAGCTTTGATATTTTTCTTTGACAAATTCATCTATGCGTCCGTCCTCAATGATCTTTGCCGCTTTTATAAGACCAAGGGCAAAGCTGTCCATACCAAGGATAAACGCATGGAACATATCCTCGGCGGTGTTTGACGGACGGCGATTTTTGGCATCAAAGTTGAATCCGCCGCTAAGTCCGCCTGCCTTCAGTACCTCGTACATACAAAGGGTTGTGGAATAAACGTCAAAAGGAAATTCGTCGGTGTCCCAGCCAAGCAGCATATCGCCCTGGTTGGCATCAATCGAGCCAAGCATTCCGTTTATCGCCGAAATGCGCAATTCGTGCTCGAAGGTGTGTCCTGCAAGGGTGGCGTGGTTTGCCTCAATATTCATCTTGAAATCCTTGTCAAGGCCGTACTGTCTTAAAAATCCGATGGCGGTTGCCGCATCAAAATCGTACTGATGCTTCATGGGTTCTTTCGGCTTTGGCTCGATATAAAAATCTCCTTTAAAGCCGATTGATCTTCCGTAATCCACAGCCATACGCATAAGGCGTGCGATGTTGTCGATCTCAAATTTCACATCGGTGTTGAGAAGCGTTTCGTATCCTTCTCTGCCGCCCCAAAAAACATATCCCTTTCCGCCGAATTTTACGGTGAGATCAAGGGCTTTTTTTATTTGAGCCGCGGCAAAGCAGAATACTTCCGCCGAATTTGTACTTCCCGCACCGTTCATAAAACGGGGGTTTGAAAACATATTCGCCGTTCCCCACAGGCATTTTATGCCCGTTTCGTTCATTTTTTCAAGGATATAATCGGATATCTCGTCAAGTCTTGCGTTTGTTTCGTTGATATCGTCTGCCTCGGGCACAAGATCCACGTCGTGGAAGCAAAAATATTCAACTCCGAGCTTTGTCATAAATTCAAAACCCGCATCAACTTTTGCCTTGGCGTGCGCCATGGTGCCTTTTTCTGCACCAAAGGATTTGCAGGCGGTATCTCTGCCAAACATATCGGTTCCTGCCGCTCCCAGATTGTGCCACCATGCCATGGCAAAGGGCAGGTGCTCTTTCATTTTTTTGCCGAGTATCACACGCTCGGGATCGTAAAACTTAAAAGCAAGGGGATTTTTGCTTTGTGCTCCCTCGTATTTTATCTTTGGTACGTTAAATATTTCTTTCATTTTTGTGCTCTCCTTTTCAAAAATTCACGGTCACGGTTTCGCCTTTTTTCAAAAAGACCTTTTTAAATCCGCAAAGGCTCTTGTGCGGAATATATTCGTATCTCAAAACCGAATACCACGTGTCATATTCGCCATTGTTTGTGAGTTCAACAGTTTTTTCGTCGAGCCATTTTTCGGATATATCCGAATATGTAAGACCGTGGCCGAATTCGAAAACGGGTGTGCCTTTAAAGAATTTGTAGGTTCGGTTTTTCATCGAATAGTCTTCGAAATCGGGAAGATCATCGACAGATTCATAGAAGGTGACGGGAAGACGGCCGGAGGGTGAAACTTTTCCGAATATCACGTCGGCAAGGGCAATGCCGCCCATGGCGCCGGGATAGAAAAGCTGGATTATGGCATCGCACTCTTCTTTTTGTCTTTTAAGATTAACACAGCTTCCGCTGACGTTTACGTAAATAATGGGTTTTCCAAGCTTAATTATGGTGTCATAAAGACTTTTCTGACAATCGGGAACATCAAGAGTCAATCTGTCTCCGCTGGCATCGGTGTTATAATAATCCCCCTGCTCGCCCTCCATCGTTGGGTCGATACCCATGCACATCACGATGACGTCGGCATGATTTGCCGCAACAACTGCTTCCTTTTCGCTGGTGCCTCGGTAATGTATCTTGGCATTTTCCACATCGTGAAGCGCGCAGCCCTTGGCGTATATGACATCCGAAAACTCGCGCATTCCGCGAAGAATGGTGTAGTAATCGGATGGAGTTCCGTTGTAATTGCCAAGAAGCATCTGCCTTGAATCGGCGTTGGGTCCGATAAGGGCGATCTTAGTTTCGGGCTTTAGCGGAAGAATGCCGTTGTTTTTCAAAAGAACTATGCTCTCTTGCGCCATACGGCGGTTTATCTCCTTGTGTTTTTGACACTCGATAACCTCATAGGGGATTTTGTCATATTCGCAGTCATCATCAAACATTCCTAAGCGTATTCTTGCCGCAAAGAGCTTTTCGACGGCTTTCGTTATCGTTTCCTCCGAGATCATACCCTCAAGATACGCGGTTTTCAACCATTGATATGCCGAACCGCAGTTGAGCTCGCATCCGCAGTTTACGGCAAGAGCCGCACTTTCTGCTTCGTTTTCGGTGATCTTGTGGTTGCGGTTGATGTCGCATATTGCTCCGCAGTCGGAAACCACATAGCCTTTAAAGCCAAACTTGCCGCGAAGAATATCCGAAAGAAGCGTTTTGCTTGCACAGCACGCCTCGCCGTTGGTTCTGTTGTATGCGCCCATCACCGCCGACGGATCGGCGTTTTCAATGCAGTATCTGAAAGCCCAAAGGTACGTTTCGTAAAGATCTTTTTCGTTTACCCTTGCATCAAACGAATGGCGAAGCGATTCGGGGCCGCTGTGAACGGCATAGTGCTTTATTGTTGCATCAAGCTTTCGGTATTTTCCGTTTCCCTGAAGCCCTTTTATAAAGGCGCATCCCATGCGCCCCGTGAGATACGGATCTTCACCGTAGGTCTCGTGTCCCCTGCCCCAGCGCGGATCGCGGAAAATGTTGATGTTCGGCGACCAATAGGTAAGACCCTGATATATATCTGTTTCGCCAAACTTTTTATATTCGTTGTACTGTGCTCTTGCCTCGTCCGAAATGGCGCACGCCACCTCGTACAAAAGGGTATCGTCAAAGCTTGACGCCATTGCTATTGCCTGGGGAAAAACGGTGGCGGTACCTGCACGGGCGACGCCGTGAAGACATTCGTTCCACCAGTTGTAGGCGCAAATCCCCAGCCTTTCGATGGCGGGAGCGTCGTATTTCATCTGCGACACTTTTTCGGCAATCGTCATTTTGGAAACGAGTTCTTTTGCTCTTTCTTCAAAATTCATGCTTATTCTCCCTTCAGGTCTTTGTAAAGTTCTTTTACCGCAGGATATATCTTTTTGTACTTGTTATATTTCTTTTCGTATTTTTGCGAAAGAACCGCGTCGGGAATAACCGTTTCTTTTATATTCAAAATATCATTGCAGGCATCCGTGATATCCGCGTATTCTCCCGAACAAACCGCCGCAAGAATTGCTCCGCCGTATCCGGGTCCCTCCTCGACAGATGGGATCAAAAGCTTTATATTAAGAACGTTTGCCAATATCTTCATCCACAACGGCGAGCGTGCTCCGCCGCCGCAAACGGTGCTTTCGATGATATTGATGCCAAGCTTTCCTGCGATCTCAAGATTGTCTCTTATGGCAAAAGCAACCCCCTCAAGAACGGCAAGAAGCATTTCTTTTCGCGTGGTGTCGGGGCGCATACCGATAAAAACGCCCGTGGCATCGGTATCGTTTATCGGGCTTCGCTCGCCCATAAGATACGGCAGGAAAAACACGTTGTTTTCGCCCAAAAGCTCTTGCGGAACGTCGTTTTGAAGCGAAGAATAGTCGTTTTCGCAAAGTATCTCGTCGCAAAACCACTTGTTGCACGAAGCGGCGGAAAGAATACAACCCATCAGATGATATCCGCCGTCGGCGTGGCAAAAGGAATGGAGAGCGTTGTTTTCGTCCACACCGAATTTTTCGTCGGTAATAAATATCGTACCCGAAGTGCCAAGCGAAATATTGCACTTTCCGCCCCCCACAGCGGCCATGCCGACCGCCGCCGCGGCGTTGTCGCCCGCACCTGCGGCAACCTTGACACCTTCACAAAAACCAAACGTTTGCGCTATTTCTTTTTTTACGGTGCCCACCGCCTCAAAGCTTTCGCAAAGCTTCGGAAGCATATCTTCGGAAATATGGCAGATATCAAGCATTCTGTCCGACCAGCGCTTGTTTTTCACGTCAAGCAAAAGCATTCCCGATGCATCCGAATAATCTGTGACAAAAGCCCCCGTAAGGCGATAGGTAATGTAATCCTTGGGAAGCATTATCTTTTTTATTCTTTCAAAATTTTCGGGCTCGTTTTCACGCATCCAAAGAAGCTTTGGCGCCGTAAAACCCGCAAAGGCAATATTTGCGGTGTACTGCGAGAGCACGTCTTTGCCCACCGTCTTGTTAAGGAATTCGGTCTGCTTTTCGGTTCTGCCGTCGTTCCAGAGTATGGCGGGACGTATAACCTTGTCGTTTTCGTCAAGCGCCACAAGTCCGTGCATCTGACCTGCCACGGCAAGCGCCGCAACGTCAAAAGCATCGATGCCGTCCACAAGCTCGCCTAAGCCGCCTGCAAAAGCGTTCCACCAAAGCTCGGGGGACTGCTCGCTCCAGCCGGATCTGGGATAGGATACGGGATATTCCCGTGTCACTGTTTTGACGATGCGCTTTTTTTCGTCGCAAAGCAAAAGCTTCAGCGCCGAAGTGCCGAGATCCGCACCGATATAATATTTCACAAAAGACACCTCCGATCATTTTCTGATTTTAGTATATAGGACTTTACTTGACTTTTCGCGCAAAATAATATACAATATATAGACAAAATTTGTCATTCAGAGGGAAAAGCGTGTTTTACGAATTTCAACATTTCGGAATACCCGAATACTTAAAAAAAGAATACGGGAAAAACTTTGTTTTTCCCGTACATCTTCATCATTCGTTTGAATTTATCACCGTGCTTGAAGGCAAAATGTCGGTCACCGTGGACGGCAACGAGTACACTTTGACCAAAGGCAAGGCACTTCTTATTTTTCCCGATCAGATACATTCTTTGTCGGGGGAAGGCAGTTTTCACATGCTTTGCATCTTCTCGCCCGACCTTGTAAAAAGCTATTCGGCAAAAGTTGCAGACAAAATTGCAAAATCAAATCTGTTTTGCCCCGACGAAAATCTCATACACGCCATAGACACGCTTTCGGACGGCTCGGACATCGTTTTGAAAAAAGGAATTTTTTACTGTCTGTGCGCCGCCTTTGACGGGCAGGCACAGTATATCCGCCGCGACAGCAAAAGCACCAACCTTATGCACGACATATTCAAATTCGTCGAAACGAACTTCGGCAAGGATTGTACACTGAAAAAGCTTTCGAAGGTGACGGGGTTCAGCTATTCTTATCTTTCAAGGCACTTCAAAAAAGTTACGGGCACGTCTTTTAACAGCTACGTAAACCGATACAGAATCAGCAACGCCTGCCATCAGCTTTTGGTGTCGGACTGTTCTGTTTTGCGTTGTGCACTTGATTGCGGATATGACTCGTTGCGCAGTTTCAACAGAAATTTCAGGGAGCTTGTGGGAACCACTCCCAACGAGTATCGGGCAAAGCAAAAAACCACGTGACACTTTGCCAAAAAAATCAAACGTCCGATTTTTTAATCGTCAGAAAATACGCCGTGTTTTCGTGTTGCCCGATCGGTATTTCAACAATGCCGTTTTGGTCAGAGCAGACGGAAAATACGGCCTTTTTTGTTTCCGATGCCATATTCAGGCGCGCCTCTTGCTCTTTTGTATCAATTCTTTCGATTTCCATATCGAGCCATTCGGAATATACATCTCCCGAGCGGTAGCCCAAAGTTTCGACCGTCACGGTGTATTCTGCGTTCTTTTCTGCGCCATCAAGCAAAAGCTTTGCATCCTCGGTCTTTTTGCTCACGAGCCTTTTTTTGAAATACTCCCTGTCGTTTATCTTTTCGGGAGGCGAAACGATGTTCCACAAAAGCACTCTTATCTCGCCGTCGCACTCTGTGACGTATGCGTTTTCATCGTCACACTCAAGTTCTTTGTCAAAAAGCGACGATAAAAATCTGAACGAGTGAAAAGCAGGTTTTTTTATGCCGTTTGCCGTAAGGATGCCAAAACCTCCGTGAAAAGGTGTCATGGGAGGACCGAGCTCTTCAAAAATGTCGGTGTAGGTCCAATAGGACATAAGCTGTGCACTGCCCGAGCAGTGCTTTAATGTATTCAGAATAAATATCGCGCCGAAATATGTGTCGTGCACGGGATCCTGGGGAGAAAAAGAGGACGACCATTCGGTGAGAAAAAGCGGAAGCCCATGTTCTTTGCACAGATCTCCCGTTTCCTTTACGGCAGAAACGATGTCCCCCACCGGCAGAAGCGACAAGATCTTTTCACCGTTGTCATCAAAAAATCCCTTTACTCCGTAGGAATGGGTAGAGACAAAATCGAGCGGAACGTTCTTTTCTCTGCAATGCTTTATGAAGGAGCAAAGCCAATCGGGTGCGGCGGTGGAAGGACCTCCCACCCGATATTCCGCATCAACGCTTCTGACGGCAAAAGCCGCCGTGTCGTAAAGCTCGAAATATTTTTCTATATTCTCGTATTCGGTAAAAAATGCAGGATGATCGGGTTCGTTCCACACCTCGAAATACCACTTTTTTATTTCTTCCCTGCCATATCTTTCGGTTACGTGCGAAACGAAGGAAGAGATAAGCTCGTGCCACTCGGAAAGCTCTTTCGGCATCGAAACGTTCATCCTCCACCACATAAGATATTTTTTATCCTTTGCCATAATATCAGGCATGGGCGAAAGCTCGACAACGGGACGAATGCCAAGCTCGAGCAGTCTATCAAAAAGCTGGTCGATGTAGATAAAGGAAAAAGCAAGTCCGCCCTTTTCGTTTCTTGTCACCACCGCCATTTCCTCGTGGAAAAGACCGTGAAATCTGATATATCCGAAAGGACAAACATTTTGAATATCTTCAAGCTGTTTTGAGGCGGCATAACGCATGACCTCGGCGGCACGTCCCGCACCGATGCACTCTGAAAAGTATCTGTCGAGTTTTCCTTTTTCTTTTGTCAAGTCTGTTTTTATTATCCTCATTTTTCACCTCGGCTTTGCTTTTTTCAAACGCTCAAAAGGCGTTGTGCAAGGCATAATTATTGTATCATACGGCAAAACAGATGTCAACAAAAAACAATTTTTATGCACACAAAAAATGACCGAACGCAAAATGTTTTGGGATTTATAAAATACCCGACACCGACAGCTCACCTTTTGGTTGGTCGCGCTATTGACAACCAAAAATATAAGCGATATAATAGTTATATAACAAAAGGAGGCGTAGCTATGGACAACCTCGTAGAAGCCTCGAAGTATATTTTCCAAGAGGCTCCGAAGGAAAAGTTTTATTCCCCCTGCCTTTTCCCGTCGATAACCATTGACGAAAGTACATTCGAAAACGCAACCGTGAGGTAAAACATGAATTTTGAAATAGAAATTTTGACCGCACTTCCCGTGGACGGGCAAGAAATCGCCAATCTTTTGCAAAAGATCGGATGCGACATCGAAAAAGCGTGTGTCGCTTTTGGGGGCGATTTTTCGAAAATGAGCGAGATTGCTCCCGATGATTCTTTAACCCTCGAAAAGCCGAACGAAAACGATACTCTCGTGCTATACGCTAGGCGGAACTGTGCCCCCTGCGGCGCCATGACGTCAAAAAAGCGCGAAGGATATTCGTGTTCGATCTGGTTTAAAATACCCGGCGATTCGTCGGCGGACGCCACGTTTATCGACGGCAAAAACCGTGAGATTTATCGGTCGGCGGCAAAGTTTGTGTGCGAAAATTTTGGCGATTTTTCGATAAAGCACGCCTTTTTCGGCTGCGAAATGTTTTTGCCGAAATCCGTGGCGCTTGACGAAATGATGGAAGAAAGCAGTGCTCTTGCCTGGCTTGTTCCGTCGGATATCTCGATCGACGTGCCGTACGGTTTTTTAAAGGTTGCATTAAACCGCGATTTTTTGATGTTTGAAAAGAAACAGACGGCGGTATATCTTGACGAAAAAGATGTTTGCGGCGCAAAAAAAGCCCTTTCTTTGTTAAAGGGCAAAAATTTGGATAGGTTTTGCTTTTTGGGCGAAACTCTGTGCATTCCATTCGGAAACGAAGTGAAAATAAAAATCGTTCTGCCACAAAGATCCACAAAAACCGTTTCTGAATACGCACTTCACATCGAGGGGGAATGGCAGCTGTTTGACGACGAAAAGCTTGTTTTTTCAAGCGCCGATACGGCAGAAAAAAGCCACAACAAACTTATGAAACTTGCTGACAGTATTTTTGACAACTGTTTTAAAGGTCTTTTTGTGAAGGACATCGATGTACTTGAAAACGGCTCGTTTTCGCTGTCTTTTCCCGAGGACAAGAAAATATTGGTTCTCGCAGATACATCTTTTTCAAACGAGATATGGAGAATGCTTGATTTTACCGAAGATATGCAATATGTTTTTGAAAAATAAAAAAACTGTGGCAATTTTGTTGCCACAGCTTTTTTGTTTTGTCAGGCGTTCTGCTGAACGATAAGCTCGATCGCGTCGTGCTTTTGACCGGTTATCCAGTCGGTGTCGTCGGTGAGCCAGTCCATGATCTCGAGCTGACGGGTCTCCCAGGCGATGGTAGACTCTTTTTCTTCCTCGGTCATTTCGTGGTCAAAGGCTTTTACAAGCTCGCAATAGCCGAAAATATATCCGTTTGCGTTCCAGATGGTAAAGTTGGATTCGGGGCCTTCGCTCACCTTGTCGCCGCGCTGTTCGATAAGAACGTCGTGGCGTCTTTTATATTCGGGGGCGCAACCCTCTTTGAGCTTGGTGGAGAAAACGCGATGGCGGATAAGCGATTTGTCCTCGCGCACGATGCCGATATCGTGGTACATAAGAGGCAGAGTGCCGGGGGCTGAAAACATATCGGCGTATGCACAAAGCTCTTTTGCAATATTTTCCGCAACGGCAGAAACTGTGCACTCATCGGGATATTCGCCATAGCAGAAGAGGAAGTTTTCTATTCCCCAAACCGAGAAATTGCCAACGCCTTTTTGGTCAAGCATATTTTTTATATCCGAAAAAGCACCTTTCATTGCGGCGATGCCTTCGGCCTTTTTGCCTTCTTTGAGTTTGAGAACAAAGGGTGATCTTATCATATCAAAAAATCCTTTCAAGAATTGTTTTCCGATTTCAGTATACCAATTTTTCTTTGCCGTGTCAATATCGCACGCAAAAAAGCCCGTTTTTTACGCTTTTGTCTAAAATTTTTGAGTCACTTCGAACAGTTTTTTCGCTTTTTTATCCGAGTGCATCGGGTGCGATAAGTCCCTCGGGAATGTTGCGGACGATTGGGTCTTTTTCGGGATCGATGAGTACCACCACGGCATTTTTGTCACCAAGGTCTTTGGCAATGCGCAAAGCCGCATCGTAGTCACAGGTCACAATCTCATCCTTTTTGAGTTTGCCGAGCGGTTGACCGATATGCTGGATGTATATATTCTTGTCGTCGAGCTCGTTCGACTCCTTCTCGATATACATAAGGTCGCCGTAGGCTCTGTCAAAGATGTTGTATCTTGTGTAACAATCATAATTTTCGGAAAGCAGATAGCCGCAATACAGCTTGCAGGTTCTGTGCCTTGTGATCGATCCCCAACCATATCCGCCAAGGCGCAGAAGATTGTATTCCGAAGTAACATTTCGCGTGATTCTTGTGTATGTGTCCTCTTTGCCTCCAAGCTGAGATGCAGAGGGCTTGCGGTTATAAAACTCGATTCCCCAGTAAACGTATTCCATAAGGTTGCCCGAATATCTTATGTTTTCCTGCATACAGTCTCCGAGACTCTGGTTTCTCTGATGAGTCACCGCCGTGTCGTAGATCTGATACATCCAGTTGTTTTCAACGTAATATCCGTTGCAACCGCCATATATCTCAACAGCGTTGCCGTAGTTTACGGGTTTGCCGCCCTCAAAGCTCAATGAAAGAACGGAACCTCCAAGCCATGAATAGATGCAGTTTGTAACAACTCTGTTTTCGGCTCCGCCTGCACCGCCCATGCCGTGAGCGCCCGTGAATTTGAACGAAATGTTGTCGATAACAACGTCTCTTGCGCTTCCCGTTACTATATCGATCTTTTCGCCGATCTCAATCGATTTGAAACGCTCTCCGGGGTTGCCGTTCTTGCTATAAACATAAAGCTCACCATAGTTATCGGTGCCGCCGTTAAGTTCCGAATAAAACTGAAGATCGCCGCAAAGCTGGCTTGCGTCTTTGAAGCCGAAAAGGTTTTTGTTCATGATCACGCCGTAAAGCTCGTTGTAGGTGCTTTCGGAATAATCCTGCAGGTCGTGGTCAAAACCGATGATACCGACGTTTTTCAAAAGCTCGGTACAAACCCAGACGTTTTCCCATTCGGTTTCTTTCCAGAGCTCGGGAGAAGCATAGTTCTTTTTGGATTGCATTATTATCGGCTTGTTGCCCTTGCCGTATGCACCGTAAACAACGCCTGCGGAAACCGAGAAGGTGCAACGGTAGATTCCGCCTCTTTCAAACAACACGGCATCGCCTTTTTTAAGGCTAATTTTTGCTTTAAGCCCCGCAATCGAACGGAAAGGCTTTTCTTCACTGCCGTCGCCGTTTACATCGTCTCCCCTTTCGGAAATATGATACGCAGTTCCCGTCACTCTGTCGCCATAAAGTTCGAGAGTGTTGGGAGAATTAAGAATATCGGCTTTCATTCTTTCGGCAATTTCTGCAGAACCCTCGCGGATAGCTTTGCCCGAAAGATTTCCCGCCTGATCGTAAAGAGCGGTGATATAATCCTCTGCGCTGTCCGCCGATTCGGGCATTACAAAGCTTGCGGTATTATCTTTTTGACTCACTGTCCATTTGTTTTCGGATTTATCGGTCGATGCCGCAAGCACTTCGCCGTCCGCCCAGTGGCCTTTCATATCTGTAAAATCAGAGTTTATGTTTTCGCAAGGGCTTCTTTCAAGATACCTGTTGACAAAAGTAACCGCTTCGGCGCGTGTCAGCGCATTTTCGGGGCGGAAGGTGCCGTCCTCATAACCCACAACACACCCTGCCGCAAAAGCAGACATTATGGCAGAATAGTACGGAGTGGATTCTTCCGTCACATCGGAAAAGCTGACAAGCTTTATTGCTTCGTTGTATTTAACAAGCATTCCGTCGAGAATATAAAGGTATTCTCCACGGGTGATCTCCTTGTTGGGCAAAAACTCGTTTTGCCATTCTTTGGGTAAAATCTCGTTTTCTTCAAGATACGCAATGGCGGGATAGTACCAATCGCTCTGCTTTATATCCGAAAACTTCGAAACAAAACCAAGGCTTTCAAAGCCCTCCTTGTCGGCCGCTTTCACGGCTATCTGCGCCGCCTGGGCACGGGTCAGCTTTTCGTCGGGGCGGAAGGTATTGTCGGGGAAACCATTTATATACGCCAACTCTCCGTCATTTGTTCTCTCGCGTCTGAAGGCGACGGTGTGAGTGCCGGGCGAAACTTTAAAGGTTGCGCCTTCTGGCTTTTCGTCGTTTACAAAGCAAGTATTCTTGCTTGCACATTTAAAACCGAATACTCCCGGCTCGTCTGTGGCAAAAACACTGCCGCCGTGGTCAACGTTGATGATAAACGTGCCTTTTTCCGCCTCGGGCAGATCGATGGCGGGAAGCTTGGAAGAATTGTTAAGGATAATAGTCAAAGCCCCGCCGATCTTTTCATCGTTTAGCTTACTTGAAATGATATTATTTACACTTCCGCCGTTAATTGTTATGACAACGTCGCCCGCAACAGATGCCGTGGTATGGGCGGCGCTGTAGCTGTCAAATCCGATGGTTACCGTCTTGATAGTACCACCGTTTACAGTGAGCCTGCAATCGCCTCTGACACCGTTTGTCGTGTCTTTTGCATACGCACCGCCAACGTACAGGTGGGTGATATCGCCGCTTTCGATGACAGTGTCGGTTTTTTCAACTTTTGTTACTTTGGATACGGGATTTATGCCGTCGTGAATACAAAAGATATATTTTTCGTGCGACACTCCCTTGCCTACCGTAAAGGGATGCCCGTGGGTGTCGATAAAGGCATAATCTCTTTTGGGCACAAGGGTCAGATACTCCACAAGCACAGGACCTTCAAAACCGGGAGTATCGTATCTCAACTTTGCATTTTCATACACATTGCCGCCGACGGGATCTTTGCCGGTAAAGGTGATAAGTCCCTGATGCCCGTCTATGGCATCATACGCCTTGTTCCAGGCCTCGGGATTGTCGCTTTCCACGTCGCCCATCAGAACAACGGTGGCGCCGATGTTGCCGTCGACAACAGAAAAAGCCTTTTTGATAGTGGCAAAGGGAGCGGAAAAGCTTCCGTCGCCATTTTCGTCATTTCCTTCGGGACTTACATAAATCACATTTTTCTCGCCGCCAAAAGCTTGCGCCGCAAAAAAGATCTGCCCCGAAAAGAGCATTGAAATTGCAAGAAAAACGGTAATAATACGTGATAAAAAATTCGATTTGTGTTTTGTCATAACTGTCTCCTTTTTCATACCTTTTTCTTCTCAATAATTTTGCTTGTTTTTGCCGCTTGCAAAGCAACTGTTATATTCCAATTATAAGGATAAGTTGTGGTGTTGTCAAGATGGTAGTCGGCAAAGTGAAATATACGGATTAAGTCAAAACAGTATTGACATATCAACACCGATATGATACAATTATTATGTATAATAGTATAGAAAAAAGATACTTTCCACCGACTGTCAGACCTTTTCGCAGGAAATGTTCGGGTGATTTGTAAAACGCCTTGAATAACCGAAAAATATATTCAAGTAACGATTGAATATTTATATAAATCACTTTAAGAAAGGAACAGACAAAATGAAAAAACGAATTTTCAGCGCATTGCTCGCCATCATCATGGTTTTATCCACAACAGCTTTTGCCGCAAACGTGGTTGCCTTTGATCTGCCCGTAGGCGACGAGCATATGCCCGCCGATCTTGTGATGGGCGAAAACAGTGCCGAGATATCTGAAAACTCTTCGGGTTACTACTACACCTGGACGGCAGAGCAAAACGGCACTCTGACATTGGAGATCCTCTCTCCTAACGACTGGACTTATGTTGTAAACAACCTTACAACATACTCCTACGGCGATACGCAGTGGAGTGACAGCGACCCCGTTGTCAACCCCTACACCATCGAGGTTCAAGAGGGCGACGAGCTCCAGATCGTAGTAAACACCTATGATCCTACCGATTTTTTCAACACTCCTGCCGAAACATTGATATTCGAAGCTTCGTTTGAAGCTGACGAGATCACCGACGATTCGGATGACACAGACGAGCTCACACAAAACGAATACGGATATTACGAGCTCGGATCGGTAAGCGATTTTGAAGCGTTTGCCGCATATATCAATAACGGCGATTGCGATCTTAACGCTGTTATGACAGCCGACATTGATATATCATCCACAATGACAATGATCGGCAATTATTCGGATTATCCCTATTCGGGCATATTTGACGGTGCAAACCACACCCTTACCATAGATTACAATTCCTGTGGAGAATATGCTGCACCCTTCCGCTTTGTTGACGGCGCGACCATCGAAAATCTGACCGTAAAAGGCGAGATCTACACAGGCTCCAAATTTGCGGCAGGTCTTATCGGCGAATCAAGAGGCTTTACCGTTATCAACAACTGTATAAGTGATATCGTCATCGACTCAGCTTTGTACGGTGACGGTACCCATGGCGGTCTTGTGGGTGTTAACCGAGAAGAACTTTACATGACAAATTGCGCTTTCGTGGGCAAAATGATTGGATATGACACCGACTCAAACGGCGGTCTTGTGGGTTGGACAGACAACAATGTGTCGATGACAAACTGCTATGTTTCGGCAAGTTTTGAAACAAGTTCGTATAACAGCAATACTTTCGTAAGAAATGATTCCCCGAATATCACGCTGACAAACTGCTACTACGTCAATAGCTACGGCGGCACACGCGGCGCCACCCACATAAGCGAAGACGCTGTCGGCTCCGGAGAACTTGCGTATAAACTTAACAGTGGCGCAGACGGCGCCTTTAAGCAGACCATCGGCGAAGATGAATATCCCAACTTTACGGGCGATACTGTTTACTACAATGCCGGAGATAACACATACACCAACACCGTTCCCCAATCTTATACCATCACGATTGACGAAAACATCCAGCACGGCACCATTTCCGCCCCCGAGCAAGCGCACGAGAACAGCATTGTCACTGTAACCGTCAATGCCGACCAAGGTTATAAGCTTGATACTCTCGTTGTAATGAATGGCGACGTTCCGGTTGAAACAAACGGAAACACCTTTGTAATGCCCTCGGGCGACGTCACAGTAACCGCCACCTTCAAGGTACGAACCTATGTTATCATAGGCGAAAATGAGAATACCTCAACGAATGTGAGTATGCCCTTCCACTGTAACTATTACTACAGTGTTTGCCAATATGTGGTACCCGCAGAAAGACTTGAGGATATCAGTGGCAAATTAATAACCGATATTTCATATTTTTATGAAGCTGTCGGCAATTTTGTCCTTGACCAGCACGTCACCGTATATGTTCAGGAAGGAGAATCCTTTGGCAACACAAGCAGCTATCGTTCCATAGACAATGCAACAAAGATATATGACGGAACGGTTGATCTTGCAGAAGAAACCCTGAATATCGAGGAATTGAAGCTGACTTTGAATACCCCCTTCGGATACAGCGGAGGCGATCTGCTCTTTACCGTATTCAAACAAGCGGATGATTGCTATGGTGCTATAGACTTTCTTAATATCCCAAGCGAAACCTTATCACTTTCAAGCTACAGCGATTATAATGATTTCGTAAATGATGGTTTGGAAGATGCTTACGTGAGTACCGCAAACGAGATACCGAAAATGAAGTTCGATTTCGTATCTGCCGATACATACAATATCACAATAGCTGACGATATCGAAAACGGAACGGTAACTTCAAATTGCAACTTCGGCTTTGCAGGCGCCAAAGTTATCCTTACATTGACTCCCGACGAAGGTTATACGGTTGATACCGTAACTTATAACGACGGCACCGATCACGTCATCACTCCCGTAAACGGTGTGTATTCCTTCACTATGCCCACATCCGATGTAACAGTTTCTGCAACCTTCAGAGCTCAGGCAAGCTACTCGATCACAGTTGATGACAGTATCAGCTTCGGTACAGTGGAAGCTCCCGCATCGGCGTATGAAGAAAACACGGTAACTCTTACCATAACTCCCGATGACGGCTATGTTCTTGAAAGCCTCACCGTAATGCAGGGAGAAACCGCCATTGATGTGTCGGAGACTTATACCTTCGTGATGCCCTCGGGTGATGTAACGATAAGCGCAATCTTCAATTATCCCGACATTTGGGTGGGTGGAACGCGCATAACTCCTTACAACACCTCCGACGTATTTGGTGACGGCAAGGTAAGTTATAACAACAAAACCCACACCCTTACCCTTAACAATTACACATACACAGGATCCGGCAACGAATTTGAATACTTTTACAATAACACACACGCAGTTATCTACAGCCAAGAGCCCTTGAACATTGTTCTTGTCGGTGAAAATGTTCTCACCCACGAGATAAACGATTGCCGAGTATCCATGGTCGTCTGGTCGGCAGAAGATATCTCTTTCTCCGGAGACGGAAGTCTTGTGGTAACAGCCTGTGATGCCGATGTGTACAGCCGTGGTATATATTCTCAACAAGGAGATATAACCATTAACAGCGGTACCATAACCGCAACTACAGGAAACTCTCCCCACAGTTGCGGCATTGAAACCAACTCAGATATTTATTTTAACGGCGGCATAGTAACAGCGTACGGTTCTTTTGTTGCTGTTAAAGGAACCTGTACCTTGAATGATGTTGAGCTTATCGAACCCGCCGACGGTCACTATGATCAAGCATATGTATATGACGAAAACGGTAACCTTTCACATAATGCAAAGATCGGCCCTGCCGAAAGATATACCATTTCCGCAACCGATGACGGCAACGGCACCGTATCGCCAAACTTGGTAGAAGCCATTGCAGGCAGAACAATTCGTCTTGACATTCAGGCAGACGACGGCTACGGACTTGATACGCTTACAGTTTTGCAGGGCGAGATACCTGTGGAGGTATCCAAAGATTATACCTTCAAAATGCCCGAAGGAAACGTCACAATTTCCGCAACATTCCGTATTCTTAACAGCTACACCATCACCGTTGACGAAAATATTGAAAACGGAACACTCACTGCTCCCGAAGAAGCTTACGAGAGATCAACAGTAACTCTCACAGTGACTCCCGAAGATGGATATGCGCTTAACGAGATTACAGTAATGCAGGGAGAGATACCCGTTGAAGTATCCAAAGACTGCACCTTCGTAATGCCCGAGGGCGACGTGACAGTAAGTGCTGTCTTTAAGAAATTTACACATCTCATCATCGGTGAAGACGCGAACCTTATCTCGGAAGCCGTTCCTTTCAACACATACTATAAACACAGTGTTTCACAGTACGTGATTCCGGCCGATGTGCTTACAGAAGCAAACAACGGTATCATAAATAACATCACATACTACTATACACCCGTCTCATCTTCGGTATCCCATCCTATTACTCTTAAAGTCTATTTACAAGAGATTGCAGAAAGCTTCCCCAACGACAATCATTTCACTTCTCTTGAAGGGGTACAAAAGGTTTATGAGGGTACACTTAACCTTTCGACAGATACGGAAAAAATTCATGAATTGCCCTTGAACTTTGATGTCGGATATGTGTACAACGGCGGAAATATACTTGTAACTGTAATAAAGTCAGCAGATGAATACTTTCCCGTGCTGAACATCCCAAGCATTTCCGGTTATTCAAGAACTTACGAAACCGACCACGCGGGATTCGATCCGGAAAATATCACAACCTATTCTCCCACCCTCGAAGGTCGTGTCCCCAAGTGCAAGATATCTTTCTTGCCTGCAACAAGTTACGATATTACAATTGACGATTCTATTGAAAACGGCACAGTAACGGCAAGCGCAGATTCTATATTCGCCGGCAGAAGCGTCACTCTTACTGTCACCCCCGACGAAGGCTATATTCTTGACACGCTTACCGTTATGCAGGGCGACACACCCGTTGAAGTATCGGAAGATTACACATTTGTGATGCCCGAAGGAAATGTTACAGTTTCCGCAAGCTTCCGTGCACTTCAAAGCTATACGATCACCATTGACGAAAATATTGAAAACGGAATTGTCATTTCCCCCGAATCAGCTTTCGAGAGATCAACAGTAACTCTTACCATCGATCCTGGTGCAAACTGTGTGCTCGAAACGCTCACCGTTATGTGCGGAGATGTACCTGTTGAAGTGTCCGAAAACTACACATTTGTGATGCCCGAAGGAAATGTTACGATCAGCGCAACCTTTAAGGAGCTAACAGACCTTATTATAGGCGAAGACGCAACGAATACCAACGGATACGTTCCTTTCCGTACATTCTACAATAATGCTGTTTCTCAGTACGTGATCCCCTCGGGTATGCTTAAGCTCATCGAAGGAAAGATCATCACAGACCTTACCTATTACTACACTCCACAGTCGGATAGCACAATAGACATCACCCTTTCGGTCTACCTGAACAATATTGACTCCGAAGACTTTACAGCAGGCTCTTTCATCCCGTTGACCGCGGCACAAAAAGCTTATGAAGGTACCCTTTCGGACCTTTCGACCGATCCTGAAAACGTTCACGAGATGATACTTGATCTGGATTATCCCCATTACTATAACGGCGGTGATCTTCTTGTCACAATATTCAAAACAGCCGACGAATACGTAACTGACCTCAAATTCCAGTGTATCGAAGGCGCTGCGAGCTATGTCTTCTCAGACTATGATAAATATTCCCCCGAATCCCTCGGTATGGTTTCGGCAAAATCCTCCGAATTCATACCAAAAACGAAATTGGGATTTTCCGAGAGCGAAATCTACAACATTGAGGTAGCTGATGGTATAGAAAACGGCACTGTCACCACAAGTGTGGATGCTACTATTGAAAACAATGTCGTTTTGGTCACAGTAACTTCCGAAGAGGGCTATACCATTGACACAGTAACCTACAACGACGGCGAAGAAGATCACGTCATCACTCCCGTAAACGGCGTATATTCCTTCATCATGCCCGCGTGCGACGTAACAGTTTCCGCTACCTTCAAAGAGCTGATGGAATACACCATCACCGTTGATGAAAATATCAAGTATGGCACAGTGGAAGTTGATGAATCGGCTTATGAGCAGTCGACAGTTGCGATAGAGTTAACTCCTGATGACGGATGTGTGCTCATTAGCCTTTCGGTTATGCAAGGCGAAAACGCCATCGAGGTTTCGGAAGATTACACCTTCAAAATGCCATCGGCCGACGTAACGATCAGCGCCACCTTCGCTTATCCTTTGCAGGTCGGCGGTATAGCAGTAACTCCCGATAACGCATCTGATATTCTCGGTGACGGAAGCGCCGTATACAGCGTATCCGAAAATACGCTTACTCTTAACAATTACTCATATAACGGTGAAGCTTTTAAAGTCTACGGTGATTATGGTTATAACGCAGCCATAGCTTACAGCGGAACTGAACCTTTCACTCTTGTTTTGAGCGGCGACAATACAATTACCGTAACAGATGACGACAACGAGACAATATATGGCATATTCACATCCACCAATATCACTATCAATGGCACAGGAACTCTCAATGTTGAGGTTTCCGGTGAAAATGCATCCTATGTCGGCGCGATCCGCAGTTTGAGAAAAGCCAATATCAGCAATGTGACCCTTAATGTTTCTGCCGGTGATGCATCAACAACCTCCTACGGCATTCATTGCGGGTCCGATATAGACATTCTTGATGCAAATGTAAAAGCTTCGGGCGGCTATGCTGTAGACAGCACCGGTCTGGTCTCCATAGACGGAAAGATCAAGATCACCGACAGCCCTGTTATAGCAGAATCCTCCGACGAAGCGCACCAGCATTGGGCAATTTACGCAAATGAAGGCATCGAACTTAATGGCGTACATATCGTAACACCCGCGGGTGCATTTATCAACGATTCCACAATTATCTACTCCGGCTCAGTAATTGCCCCCGTCGTGTCAATAGCTGTCGACGAAATATTCACTCTGGCAGGCGACCTTGACGTTTTTGTAAACGATTGGGATCCCGGTTACTCCGCCAACGATCTTGTCTGGAACGGCCAAACACTTAAGTATGAAAAAACATACGAAAATGTTCCCGCAGGAAACTATCTCTTTAAGATCACAAAGGATCACAAATGGCCCGGATACGGTACGAAAACCAACGGGGAATGTGTGCAAAACGGAGTTGCGCTCGAGCTCGCTTATAATTCCGATAACATAAGTCTGAATCTCCCCGCTGATGTAAAAACCTTGATCTTTGCCCTCGATCCCGAAAATCTTACTATCACAGTCTCCTGGTACAACAGTGTAACTGTCGGTGTCGACGAAAACGGCGAGCCCACTCATTACATGCAGGCAATACCTTTTTACAATTTCTATTTGTACAGCATAGCACAGCATATCATTCCGGCAGAAATGATCGATACCGAACACGGCGTAATAGATGCTCTGACCTGGTATTATTATGATAGCAGTACAGCTCTCAACAGAAATCTCAAAATTTATCTGACAGAGATCGATGGAGATTCCATCACAAACTTTGTACCGATCGATGAAAGCGCACTTGTGTTTGACGGAAATGTTACATTAGAGGAAGTATCGGAGAACTATGAGGATGCAAAAGGTCTTTATGTAAAGTTGGATCGTTCTTATGAGTATACCGGCAAAAACCTTTTGGTAACCGTTATTTCTGCAGCCACGGACGATTCTTATACCGCAGTTTATTTCCTTGGAACACAAAACAATTTCTCTTCGGAAAATGCTTCGGCGCCATTCAAATATGATGATTTCGCAGGATTTGACCTTAACACTCTCAAAGATAGTATACCGATTGATAGCAGTCCTTTCGTTCCTATGACAAAAATAGATTTCAAGGAAGACACTGCTCCTAAAATTACCTTTGAGGGTGCTCAGATAAGAACATCCGGCGAACAAGGTCTGAGATTTGTGTTCTCGATGGACAAAGAATATTATGACACTCTTAATCATCCCACATCCTATGCACAGACAGGCGAAGGCTTCGGAAGTGTTGTATTGCCAAAAGAGCTTATCGACACAAACCTTACAAAGGAAAGCGAACAGGCCGCTATCGTTCCCGCAGTTGTCCTCTTTGATACAACAGATACCACGGTAAAATACACCGTATGTCTTACAGGTATAACCGACTACGAACGCGAATACTCTGCAATTCCTTATGTAACCGGTTCCGCAGGAAACACCACCTATGGCGAGCTTGCCGACGGAATCAGCGTTTATGAGATCGCAGAGCTCTGCTATGCGGATGAAAACACAAGCGAAACTGTAAAGGAATATCTTCTTACAAATATCCTTAACACAGTTAATCCCGAAAAATATCCGATAGCAGAATAACAAAAAGCCAAAAGTCCCTTGAATCGTTTGATTCAAGGGACTTTTTCTTGTGCATATCATCAGTTTTACAAAGATTCATCAGATCTTGTTGTTGAAAGCAAAAAGCGTAGGGTAATACGCCCTACGCTTTTTCGTCGCATCATAACACAGAATAAACTGAATTTTACACTGTTTTGAAAGTAAGACAACACATAAATAGGAGCGCCCACAGTAATAGCAACCGCCATTGCTAAAGGCATCGAGCTATTTGAAACAGCCGTCAATCTCGACAGGACGTCGTAGGTATAAGTCGTTGTCGAAACGTCATACTGTCCGTCTGCCCAAAGGATGCGTTCACTTTTTCGTCCGCGGTTGGGGAGATATTAGGGCAGAATTTGCATAGGCAAAGACTGCCCTTGTCTCAAAGTGCACAGCTATTATTTCTGATAAAGATCCTCGTCAAACAAACGAACAAGACTTTCTTCCGGTCTATTAAACCCTTCCGCAAGCACTTGTATTCCGTCCAACCATACACCGCGAATCACCATAACTTTTCATTATGAGTATTATACACACTTATGTCTGCGGTATCATATGCTGTACATATGCCTCTTACTCTATCCGGAAAAATATATCAGTAACCATATTTTTCGTCTACTACAAGATAAAGATTAAAAACTTTGCTTTTTCCATCTACCACGCAGTTTTCGACACCGTACTCCCAAAACTTTGTATACTCTTCAAAAGAAGTGAAGAAAGCACCTTTCCCAAAACAATCGTGAAGCAAAAACCACTTATAATTATAAATTATAAAAACGTACTCGTCGTAATCCTCCCACGAAAGATCGCGCATCCAATCGTCACAACGATTTATATATCCTGCAGTTCTTCCACATTTACGAGGAAAGGAAAGTTCAAACTCGAGAAATTCCACAAAATCTGCGTAATAACCGTATTTTTTACCGTCCACTTCAACAAGTCTTGTTTTGGGCGAGAACAGAGCTTTTTCTCTGATGGCGCCGATATTTCTTTCTTCGATATATTGTATTTTGTTTTTCATATATTCCTCATTCAATTTTAACAAAAGTATGCGTTCACTTTTTCGTCCGCGGCAGGATGATTAGGGCAGAATTTGCACAGGCAAAGACTGCCCTGACACTAAACATTACGGTTCAAATTTGTAAGTCAACGATTCAACGACAGCTTCATCATAGTTTTCCGCTAACATTTGAACCTCATCATAAGTGAATTTCACTTCGTAGTTATCATCACAAACTAAAAAAAGCGTATCAAATATCAGATCGGATTTTGCAAATTCTTCGAGGAATGCTTGATAATTGCTATTTGAATGATTTGATGAAAATTCAAGCTGAATCATATTACCAGGTGTTCGTCCTCCGGAATTGTCGCAATATGTTTGCATGAACTCCTCATAAGGAATAATGGGGTCTACCCCCGGTATTGTATCTGTCCAACCACCAACAATGTTCACATAGACCCTAACGCTCATTCCAAAATACTTTCTTGCAATTTGCAATGCCTCTTTTTCCATCCATTGTAACCAATGAATATAATTGTAATTATTATGCAAAGTGTCTTGACTAATTCTAAATGTGCTGGTTCCATTTCCAATTTGAGCATATATATCATACTCAGTATGATCGGGCTCCGAGGATTTCCAATCTTTTTCCATATATATACTTCCAATAGAATCGCCATATTTTTCTTTTATTCTCTCTTTAATCTCTTTTGCTTGGTCGTCTGAACAAGCATTTATAAACTGAGACACTATAACTATTATCAACACTAACGCACCAAGAGACAATAAATTCTTGTATTTGTTTCCCACTTGTGTTGTTTCCCTCCTCTACACGACAAACGCTTCCTAGTAATCACACTCAAATTCTAAAATATAAGCATAAGTATTGGGTATAAATGTTTTCGGAGAATGAAATCTTTTCCCATTGGGTAATATACCTTTTTCCAAGCCATCAATGCTTGTTGTAACACAATTATTCGAAAACGGTTTATAATCTTTGTTATATGGTCCCGCAACCCGGTCTGGAGTGTGCCCTAAAATAGAGGTTGTAGGGACTTTTCTGGTTATGATAACGGATTTGTTATCACCACTATCACCACTATCACCATGTATTAAAGATTCAAAATATTTAACAGACTCAGAAAAATCCCCTTCTATATAAGTCGATTTTTCATAGGACTTTGTACTATTTTCAAACTTATCTTTATTAGCATCGTCGTTAAGCCACGTGTTGAAGCTGTCTAGACTGCCTTCGTTAACCAAACTCTCCATAACTTCGGCGGGAACAGGTTCAACAAAAGCATTTTTGTTTCCCCAATAATAGTAATACCAATCTCCGTTTTCATCTTGTGCAATAACAGAAGTATGACCAAATGATACCCCCAAAACATCAACAGAGTCAGTTGATGTTATCACAATCGCATCCAGCCCAGTCGGATCCACAAAATTAACGGGGTTATTATTACAGTACACATACCAATTCAGACCATCTCTGATAGGGTCTTCGTTGATGAATCTTCCGATAGCAGGGCTATAATATCTTGCCCTGAGATATATGAATCCTGTCTCGGCATCGTGGTATTCGCCGGTATATCCCATACGGGAATACTCATTTGCACCACCGTTGCCGAAAGCATCGAACTCATTTTCGTCGACAGGGTCATAGAAATTGGGGTTTGTGGCATCGAGCAATTTCGTCACGTCGCCATGTCCGTCGGTGGCATACAGGATATAATTTCCGTTCAGATTGTCGGAATGAGAAACAAGACCATGTCCGTAGTTGTACACAGTACCAACATACATTTGCGGTGTATTGGCGTTTGTGGCTGTGTATTCGTACGCAAGCTTGTCGCCGTCCCAAACAAACGAGTTGTAGGTACTGTTTGTTCCGTCGGTGACCGATTTGTATGATCTCAGTCCGTTTGGTAAATATCCGTAATTCGCCGTTACAGGACCGTTTGTAAAGCTGACGAGCTGATTCAAAACATTATATGTGAATGTTTTTGAACCATCAGCAAGCATATTGCCGTTGTTATCATAGGTGTAGGTGTTGGTTACTCCACCAGAGGACAACGAAATTAGTCTGTTGTTAGCATCATAAACATAATCGGTCGTGTTTATGGCAAGCGTTCCATACTGCTCTGTGGGATTTGCGACATATATTTCTCTTGTGCGATTACCCGAAGCATCGTAAACGTAGCTGGTCTGATGGTCTATACCCAAACCGCCGTGGGCTTCAAGAACAAGTCTTCCTGCGCCGTCATAGGTGTATGAAATATAGTGTCTGTCACGAGGAATATGTTTTCCCCTTTGGTTACCGTTGGTGTTGTAATCATATTCGTAATGTGCAGGAATGACATAAGGATCTTCTGAATTCATTCCGGGCAAAACGCTTGATTTAACGGTCACAAGCCCTGCGTTGTTATACTCGTAGCTTGTAACAAGGCCGCCCGTGGTTTCGGTGAGAAGCCTGCCGTTTTGGTCATAGGTATAGATTGTGTTCTGAGTTGCCGTGGGCATCGAGCTGTTTGAAACAGCCGTCAATCTCGACAGGACGTCGTAGGTGTAGGTCGTTGTCGAAACGTCGTACTGTCCGTCTGCCCAAAGGATGCGCTCGGATTTACGTCCGCGGTCGTCATAGGAATAGTCGATGATGTGATCGCCCT
>JAFYUZ010000022.1 GCA_017549365.1 Clostridia bacterium | reverse complement strand
TGTTTCTGCTGCAAGCGGAAACATCCAAAAGATCGAAGAACAGATCGATCTTGCTTTTTCACTTACAGATAAGCCCTTTGGCGTAAACGTTATGCTCATGGGCGAAAATATTGACGAAATAGCCGCTCTTCTTGCGCGCAAAAAGGTTGCCGTTGTGACCACGGGTGCGGGAAGTGCGGGAAAATATATACCCATGTGGAAGGAAGCGGGCATAAAAGTTATGCCGGTCGTTCCTTCCGCTACCTTTGCAAAGCTTGCAGAACGCGCAGGCGCAGACGCGGTTATTGCCGAGGGTGGAGAATCGGGCGGACACGTGGGAGAAATGACCACCATGGCACTTGTTCCCCAGGTGTGCGATGCCGTCAGTATTCCCGTTATTGCCGCAGGCGGTATTGCCGACGGAAGAGGCGTTGCGGCGTCGATTATGCTTGGCGCGTGCGGTGTGCAGATAGGCACACGTTTTCTTGCGGCGCTCGAATGCAACATCAACCGCACCTACAAAGAAAAGGTTTTGACAGCAAACGACACGGCAACCATCGTTACCGGCAGAAGGCTCGGACACCCCGTAAGAAGCATTAAAACCGCTTTTTCAAGAAACTATGCAAAGCTTGAATACACCGATATTTCCAACGACGAGCTCGAAGCGCTTGCCGTGGGTACTCTTCGTGCCGCAGTGGCGGACGGAGACGAAAAGAAGGGTTGTTTCCTTGCAGGGCAGATATCGGGTCTTGTAAACAAGGAGCAATCGGCAAAAGAGATCATTGAAGAGATCTTTTGCGAAACAGAAACAATTTTGAACGGAGCAAAACAATGGGTAAAATAGCATTTGTTTTTTCGGGACAGGGCGCACAGTACAGCGGAATGGGAAAATCCCTTTTTGATAACTGCGATGCGGCAAGAAAGCTTTATGAAGAAGCCGAAAGCATCCGTCCCGGCACAATCAGGCAGTCGTTTGAAGGAACAGACGACGAGCTTAAGATGACCTGCAACACACAGCCCTGTATGTATCTTGTGGAAATGGCGGCTTGTCTTGCTCTTGAAGAAGCGGGCATCACCTCCTCCCACGTGGCAGGTTTTTCTCTCGGCGAGATCGCGGCGCTAGCATACGCAGGCGCGTATTCGGCAAAAGAAGGGTTTGAGATAGTTACAAAAAGAGGCGCTCTTATGCACGAGGCGGCAGGCAAGGCAGACACTGCCATGAGCGCGATCGTGAAGATCGATGCCGACGCCGTTACAGATGCCGTAAAAGGCTTTGAAAAGCTTTATGCGGTAAACTACAACTGCCCGGGGCAGACTGTTATTTCGGGCCTTAAAGAGAGCGTTGACGCTTTTGCACAGAAAGCGACCGAAATGGGCGGCAAGGCAATTCCCCTTGCGGTAAGTGCCGCTTTCCACTCGCCCTTTATGGCGGATGCGGCAAAGGCTTTTGGAGAATATCTGAAAGAGCGCGATATCAAGGCTCCCGAAAAGGCGGTTTATGCAAACTACACCGCAAAGGTATACGGAAATGACGTTGCCGAATATCTTGAAAACCAGATGAAGTGCCCTGTCAGATGGCAGGAAACGATTGAAAACATGATCGCAGACGGCGTTACCGACTTTATCGAAGTAGGCGCAGGAAAGACCCTTTGCGGACTTATAAAAAAGATCTCGAAGGATGCAAAGGTTTATTCTGTTCAGGATGCCGAAAGCCTTGAGGCGACAGTTTTGGCGATAAAAGGTGAATAAACATGACAGATCTTAAAGGAAAAACAGCCATCATAACAGGCGGATCGCGCGGAATCGGCGCAGGAATTGCCGAAAAATTTGCCGCATACGGCGCAAACGTTGCAATTATCTACAACGGAAACCTTGAAAAGGCAACCGAAGTGAAACAAAAGGTTGAAGCATTCGGCACAAAATGCGAGATATACAAATGCAACGTGGCATCGTCCGAAGAGTGCAAGACTGTAGTTAAAAATATAGTTTCCGATTTCGGCGGATTTGAGATTCTCGTCAACAACGCAGGAATCACAAAAGACAATCTGCTTGTCATGATGGAGGACGAAGAGTTTGATGCCGTTATCGACACAAACCTTAAGGGCTGCTTTAACATGATAAAAGCCTGTTCAAGAAACTTTATCAAGAAAAAATACGGAAAGATCATAAACATTTCGTCGGTATCTGGACTTATGGGGCTTGCGGGTCAGGCCAACTATTCGGCATCAAAAGCAGGCGTTATTGCCCTTACAAAGGTGACGGCACGCGAGCTTGGCGGAAAAAACGTTTGTTGCAACGCCATTGCCCCCGGCTTTATCACCACCGACATGACGAAAGATCTTGATTCTTCGGAAGAATTTCTTAAATCCATCCCCAAAGCAAGGCTCGGCGCTCCCGAGGACGTGGCAAATCTTGCCGTCTTTCTTGCTTCATCAATGTCTGATTATATCACAGGTGAAACGATACGCGTAGACGGCGGTCTTGCTATCTGATATCACCGAAAACGGAGGACAAAACAATGAAAAGAGTAGTTATAACAGGTCTCGGAGCCATAACCCCCGTCGGATGTGACGTGGAAAGTTTTTGGCACAGCCTTGAAAACGGAAAGTGCGGCATTGACCTTATCACAAGCTTTGACACCACAGACTACCGCGCAAAGCTTGCCGCTGAGGTGCGCGATTTTGATCCCACCCTTTATATGGAAAAGGGCGAGGTGAGAAGAACCGACCGTTTCGTTCAGTTTGCTCTCGCTTCTGCCGTGCAGGCGGTTGGCGACAGCGGAATAGAAGGCAACATCGACTGCGAGCGCTTTGGTGTATACTTCGGCACCGGCATCGGCGGATTTGAAACCTTTGTTACCGAGCACAACAATCTTATCAACCGCGGACCCACCAGAGTTTCGCCCCATTTTATCCCCAAAATGATCGGAAACATGGCCGCAGGTAACATTGCCATCAGATTTTCGGCAAAAGGTCCTTGTATGTCGATCTCCACAGCGTGCGCCACAGGTACGACCGCCATCGGCGAAGCATACAGAGCGATAAAAGGCGGATACGCCGATGCCATCATCGCAGGCGGCGTTGAAGCAAGCATTTCTCCCCTTGCCGTGGCAGGATTTATCAACTGCATGGCACTTACCGAAAACACCGATCCCAAAACCGCGTGTGTTCCCTTTGACAAGAGAAGAAGCGGATTTGTTATGGGCGAGGGCGCAGGAGCGCTTATCGTTGAAGAATACGAGCACGCAAAAGCAAGAGGCGCAAAGATATATGCAGAAGTTGTGGGTTACGGAAGTACCTGCGATGCCTTCCACGTCACTGCCCCCGACGGATCGGCGGCATCGTCCGCAAGAGCAATATCCGATTGCTTCAAAGAGGCAGGTGCAGATGTTAATGCGGAAAAGATATACGTAAACGCCCACGGCACAAGCACTCCCCTTAACGACAAGACCGAAACCCAGGCGCTCAAAAACGTTTTTGGTGCCGATGCATACAAGCTGAATATCAGCTCGACAAAATCGATGACTGGTCATCTTCTCGGCGCCGCAGGGGCGATCGAAGGCATTGCCGCCATTCTTGCTCTTCGCAATGACCTTGTGCCCCCCACCATCGGATATGAGGAAAAAGACGAGGAATGTGATCTGAACTACACCCCCAACACCGCAAAAAAGACGCAGATCGATCTCGCAATGTCGGTTTCTTTGGGATTTGGCGGTCACAACGCCTGTGTGGGCTTTAAAAAGATCGGTGAATAAAGCATGAATATCGAAGAAATAAAAACGATACTCCCCCACCGCGACGATATGCTTCTTATTGACGAGGCAGAGCTTTTGGACGGTGTGGCGCATGCAAAAAAGAAGATAACGGGAGACGAATTCTTTTTGAGAGGACATTTCCCCGGAAATCCCGTTGTTCCGGGCGTGATACTTTGTGAAATACTCGCCCAGTCGGTGTGTGTATGCGTAAAGGACGTTATAAAAGAAGGATGTCTTCCCTTTTTCACGGGACTTGACAAGGTAAAGTTCAGAAACCCCGTAGTCCCGGGCGACACCTTTGAAACAAAATGCATGATAACAAAGGTGCGCGAACCTTTTTACTTTGCAAAGGGAGAGGGTTTTGTGAACGGAAAGCTTTGTGTCAGCGCAGAATTTTCTTTTGCCATAACAGCCAAGAATAATAATTCGGAGGAATAAGACATTGGGAATCATGAATCTGTTCGGTCTTTTGAAAAAGAAGGCCGAAAACGAAGAGATAACCTGCAAAAAATGCGAAAGAACAGCAAAAAGATCTGAATTTTACAAAACCGACATGGTATGCCCCGATTGCGGAACTTATCTGCGCATGGGTGCAAAAGAACGTATTTCGCTGGTTGTTGACGAGGGTGAATTTACAGAGCATTTTTCTGACCTTAAAAGCGAAAACATTCTCGGTTTTCCCGAATACGACGACAAGCTTGAAAAATCCAAAAAAGCCAGCGGCCTTGAAGAAGGTGTTGTCTGCGGTGTGGGCAAGATAGGCGGCAACGACTGCGCAATTTTCGTTATGGATTCAAACTTCATGATGGGAAGCATGGGCAGTGTTGTGGGCGAAAAGATCACCCGTCTTTTCGAGCTTGCCACAGAAGAAGGCCTTCCCGTTGTGGGATTTACAACGTCAGGCGGTGCAAGAATGCAGGAGGGCATCATCTCTCTTATGCAGATGGCATAGGTCAGCGGTGCGGCAAAACGCCACAGTGATGCGGGCGGACTTTATATCGCAGTGCTCACCGACCCCACCACCGGCGGTGTTACGGCAAGCTTTGCTATGCAGGGGGATATAATCATTGCAGAGCCAAAAGCTCTTATCGGCTTTGCAGGTCAGCGCGTTATCGAGCAGACCACCGGCAAAAAGCTGCCCGCAGGTTTTCAGCGTGCCGAGTTTATGCTTGAACACGGATTTATCGACATGATCGAAACAAGACAACGATTGAAATACACCCTTTCAAAGCTGCTTGCGGTGCACGCAAAGCGCTGAACGAGGAGGTCAAAATGAGAATTACGGAAAACACAAGTGAAATAAAGGCATACGACAGAGTGCAGGCGGCACGCGACGGAAAAAGGCCGTCGGGCGGATACTTTATTTCCCGTCTTGTAGACAATTTCATTGAATTCCACGGCGACAGAAGATTTGGCGACGATTCTGCCATCATCGGCGGAGTGGGATATATAGGCGGAAAAGCCGTTACCGTTATTGCCATGGAGCGCGGTGACACCATTGAGGACAGAATGAAAAGACACTTCGGTTGTCCCACCCCCGAGGGATACCGCAAGGCTCTGCGCCTTATGAAGCAGGCTGAAAAATTCGCTCGTCCCATCGTTTGCTTTATCGGAAGCTCGGGCGCATACTGCGGTATTGACGCAGAAGAGCGCGGACAGGGAGAGGCAATTGCCGAAAACCTTTTTGAAATGATGGGAATCAAAGTTCCGATCATCTCGGTGATAATCGGCGAGGGCGGAAGCGGCGGTGCGCTGGCTTTGGGTGTTTGCGACACGGCAATCATGCTTGAAAACTCTGTTTATTCGGTCATCTCGCCCGAGGGATGCGCTTCTATTTTGTGGAAGGATTCGGCAAAGGCGGCAGAAGCGGCAGAGGTTCTGAAACTTACTGCCCACGATCTTTACAAATTTGAAGTCATCGAAAAGATCATTGATGAAAAAGACAGAAGCCGCGACGAGATAACCTCGGATCTTAAAGATTTTATCCTTGGCGAGATAGAAACGAAAGAAAAGCTTTCTGTCGACAAGCTTCTTGACGAAAGATATGCAAAATTCCGCAAGATCGGTGCTTGCTGATTCATTTTTTACCCCTTTTGGCACACCTGTTTTCAGAAGTGAAGCAGGTGTGCCTTTTTTGCAGATCAAAGCGATACAAAAAATTTGACATATTTCATCAAAAGTTCTTGAAATATACAAAACTATACGCTATAATAAAATGTTAGTGATTAACATTATTTTTCCAACGGAGGATTTTTTACAATGGCTATCAGATGTAAATCGGATTATCTCAAAAATTTTGTAAGTGATGCCGATATAAAGGCATACATTCCCGCCCTTGAAAAGGCACACAAGGATCTTGTTGAAAAGACAGGTGCAGGAAATGATTTTCTCGGCTGGTACGACCTTCCCGAAAACTATGACAAGCAAGAGTTTGCACGCATAAAGAAGGCGGCGGCAAAGATCAAGAGCGACAGCGATATTTTTATCGCCATCGGTATCGGCGGTTCGTATCTCGGCGCAAGAGCTGCCATCGAATTTATCAAGTCTCCTTACTACAACAACATGAAAAAGGATACTCCCGACATCTACTTTGCCGGAAACACCATCAGTTCCTCTTCTCTTGCAGAGCTTCTTGAAATCTGCGAAGGCAAGGACATTTCCGTAAACGTTATCTCAAAGTCCGGTACTACAACAGAACCCGGCGTTGCTTTCCGCGTTTTCCGCGAGCTTCTTGAAAAGAAATACGGCAAAGAAGAAGCGGCAAAGAGAATATACATCACCACCGACAAGGCGCGCGGAAACCTTAAAAAGTTTGCGGATGCCAACGGATGCGAAACATTTGTTATTCCCGATGACGTAGGCGGCAGATATTCTGTACTTACAGCCTGCGGACTTCTTCCCATCGCTGTGGCAGGTATTGACCTTGACGCCATTATGGAAGGTGCACAGACCGCTGCCCGCGAGCTTAAAGTTTGCGACATTGAAAAGAACGATGCATACAAGTATGCACTTCTTCGCAACGTGCTTCTTAACAAGGGCAAGGTCATGGAGATCATGGCTTGCTACGAGCCCGCTTTCCAGTACATGAACGAATGGTGGAAGCAGCTTTTTGGCGAAAGCGAAGGAAAAGACGGCAAGGGTATCTTCCCCTGCTCTGTTATCTATTCGACAGACCTCCACTCGCTCGGTCAGATCGTACAGGAAGGTCAGCGCAACATTTTTGAAACCGTTGTTGACATTAAAAAGTCGAACCACACCGTTATTATCCCCAACGACGAAGAAAACATCGACGGCATGAACTTCCTTTCGGGCAAGGAGCTCACCTTCGTTAACCAGAACGCATACATGGGCACACTTTTTGCTCATCTTGACGGCGATGTTCCCAACATCATCCTCGAGCTTGATTCGAGAAGCGAAAAGGACTATGGCTACATGGTATACTTCTTTGAGCTTGCCTGCGCGATCTCTGGATATATCCTTGGCGTAAATCCCTTTAACCAGCCCGGTGTTGAAGCATACAAGAAGAACATGTTTGCTCTTCTCGGCAAGCCCGGCGACGAAAACGCCGCAAGAAAGGCAGAACTAGAAAAGCTTATGAAGAGCTTCTGATAAAAGCTTTTGTAACAAATGACGCAAAAAAGCCTTTTTTAGAACAAAATCAACTAAATAACAAAACAAAAACAGCCGTCAGCGGCTGTTTTTGTGCGTTTTGCACAAAATAATGTTTTTTTAATCAAATTTATTGACTTTTCACATAATTTGGTGTACAATAATTACAGACGATAGCAGGTATTTTACAGCCACTATCGAATCATTCTCTGGAGGTATACTATTATGCTGAAGATTTTTGTAGGACTTAAAGGTTCGGGCAAAACAAAGAATCTTATTGAAATGGTTAACAACGCTGTCGAATCGACAACCGGTAATGTTGTTTGTATAGAAAAGGGCACAAAGCTCATTCACGAAATCTCCAACAAGGTCAGACTTATCGACACCATCACATACAGCATCGACGATGCCGAAAAGCTTTATGGTTTTGTTTGCGGTATTCTCGCATCCAACTATGACATTTCGGATCTCTTCATCGACTCCGCTTTCAAGATCTGCTGCGATTCTGTTTCCGGTTTTGAAGAATTCGTAAGAAAGGTTCTTCCCCTTCTCGACGATATCAACCTCACCGTTACAGCTTCCATCGAACCCGAAAGAGTTCCCGAATCGCTCAAGCCTTACCTTGCATAAGTAACTTACAAAAAAAGATCCCGAAAAAGCATTGCTTTTTCGGGATTTTTGTTTTTGCAGTTAAAATCTTGAAAGAATAAGCGCGCCGAGCGAAAGCACGGTGCCGATGATACTGTCACGCGAGGGTTTTTCGGCAAAACATATCCACGCCATCACAACGCCACCCACGAGGTTGAGGGCACTGTTGAGAGGGTAAATGACCACCGCGTCAAGGTATTGGGTTGCCTTTGACAGGAAAAAGGTTGCGCCGTACATAGCAATACCCATGTAAACGATGCTGGGCAAAAGTTTTGAAAGCTTTGCGACGTGCTCCTTTGTCTTTTCGCGGCTTTTGAAAAACGGGCGGATGACAAGAAGCATGGAACACGAGAAAGCAAAGGTGTAAAAGGTGAAAAGATTGACAGTATAGCCGGGCACGTAGAAAGTGAAAAGCTTCTGGCAAAGCGAATTTGTACCTGCCGACAGAAAAACAAGCAGAAGGATCATAAAATCGTGCAGTTTCAGACGGCTGCATGTCTTTGTCTGATAGCAGACCATAAAATAGATGGCAAAGACGATGAGCACAAAGGCGATTGCTTTGAAAACCGAAATTTTCTCGCCAAAGATCAATACTCCGCTGACCGCCGCAATGACAAAGCTTGACGAGCTTGCCGTGGTTGCCAGCATATATGCATCGGTCTTAAGGCAAAGCAGCCAGACTATGTAATTCAAGCTCATGCTGATGCCCGAAGCAAAACATATCCACCAACCGTTTGCAGGCATTGAAAAAGAAGTTTTTGAAGCAAATATAATCACCAAGCCGATAATAACAGACAACATGTTGCGCAAGAACGAAAGATCTATATTATCGGCAAGACTGTTGAGCTTTGCGGTTGCTTTTTTTGACACGCCGCCTTTTGATACGTTGCAAATAACAGTAAGAACTATAAACAGATATCCAAGCATTATTGTTTGTTTCCTCCCCATTCGTCGGGTGCATCACCCATATCCGGCACATCCATGGGCATACCGCCCTGTTTTGCGGATTCTATCGCCACAAGCCCGGGAATAGTGAAACGTGCCGCAGTCCATGCGTTGAGCACGGGAAGCTTGTTGTCAAAAACCGCCTTGCAGAAATCGTCTATTAAAAATTTGTGAGTCGCCATATGTCCGTTTTCGATATCTTTGTATTCGGCAGGAAGTCTTTCTACCTCTTCTTTTTGGACCTCGGAAACGTTGTCCCATTGCCACTGTGCATTTGCCACACGGTTTTTGAAATCGGGAAGATGTTTGTTTTTTACCATACCGTCGGTATTTACATAATCGCTGACGTCGGTCAGGTGCACAGCTTCGTTTTCGCTGTCAAAATCCTTTTCAACAAGTATGTGCTGGGCGTTGCTGAATTCATATCCGCCGCGGGTGCCGTAAAGCGCAGATATATACGAGCTTGGCTTCATCCAGCCGAAAGTGCGCGCCTCTGTGACACGGGCTGTGCCTCCGTTTGCCAGAAGCATAAGAACATACTGGTTGGAAAAAACGTTGTCCCATGGATTTTTGCCAACCTCAAAACGGCCGTCGCCTGTTTTGTCTTTGTATCCGAAAGAAACCACCCTTTTTACATACGAGTCCACCGCTGACAGTATCATACCCGTTGAATGGGTGGGATAAAGCAACGGAGGCATACCTCCCTCGCCCGGGCGTTTGCCGTAGCTTATGGAATCGATGTGGTGATAATACTGGCTGGCGCCATAGGTAAAATCCCCGAATTTTCCCTCTTTATAGCTTTTGCGGCAAAACATTGCGCAAGGGTAGTAATAGCAGGTCTCTCCCATCATATAGATAAGCTTTTTTTCTTGTACAAGCTCAACTATTTTCTTACATTCATCAACCGTCGGCGCCATGGGCACTGCGCTGTAAACGTGTTTTCCTGCATTAAGAGCGCGGATAACAATGTCGCCGTGCAGATGCCTCTGTGTGAAATTGGCAATGCAATTTATGGATCTGTCGGCAAGGATCTGTTCGTATGTGTTGATTATTTCAACGTTGAATTTTTCGGAATATTCCTTTGCGCGCTCTGCGATAAGGTCGCAGACGTAAACCTTGTCCACGTTTGGATGAGCCTTGAAAAGCTCGACAAAATGTCGGGCAAAATTTCCGCATCCGACTATTGCCACAGTTATTCTTTCTGCCATTTCACTCTTCCTCTTTCCCGATAAAATACCCCTCGTAACCCGAAAGTATATACTGACCGCTTTTTTTCATACAAACGCAGACACATTTCCCTTTAAAAGAAAATCTGACGTTAAGGCAACCGAGATATGTATCTGTTATTTGTATTTTCAAGGCAAATTCGTTGTCCGACACCCATGCGCCCGAACAGGCGGCGCAGTAGCTTCCCTGCTCCGTTTTGCCCGCAACGTCGGTGTTTTTTGTATCACACGGAATATCGCACAATACGTTTTTGCCGATTCCAAACTCTAAGTGATTTTTCGCTCCGTTCTTTTGATAGACGAGAACGCCTTTTTCTTCTTCAAAATAAAGCGAAAAACATTCGATACCAAGCGGATTTTTTTGTAAAAGATATTTTTTCAACGACACTGACGACGAAATGGCCGATGAAGGATTTCCTTTTTGGCAAACGAGCTTTTGCGAAGCAAGGAAGCCTGCAAGCACGCTTTTTGCCTTTTCGTTTTCGCAAAGGCTTTGGGGTTCGATATTGGATATTATATCGTTGTAAAGATGATCCAGAATAAGCTCTCGCGCAGTCTCGTCTGATGCCTGGCAATCTGCCGTTATAACAAAAATGATATCGTGTGCCACGTCGCATACGGCAAGCTGACCGCCCATGCCCACAAGGGCAAAGCCGTCGTTTGGCATTTTCCAGATAAGATAACCGTAGCCGTACGATCTGTATTTTGAAAAAACGCCTTCAATATTGCAATCGACCTGTTTTGATACGGCGTTTTTCATGAAAATCTCGTCAATATATCTTACACCGTCATATACTCCGCCGTCCATTATGAAGCGGGCAAATATCAAAAGATCGCGCGGGGTACACAACACGCCCGAATCTCCGAGGGTGTATTTTCCGGGGGCGTATATCGTATAGCTTTCGTCAGAAAATCCCATCTTCGAAAGCACCTTTTCCTTGAGGTAGGAAAGAAACGTCTTTCCCGTCAGTTTTTCGACGATACAACCAAGCAGGTACGAACCCATACTGTCGTAGTAAAAAAGCGTTCCCGAGGCTTTGGCGGTCTTCTGGTCATAGTATGCACGCACTCTGTCATCATATATCTGCCACCAGGGATTAAAGCTTGCGATATTGCTGCGCATTGTCAGCATATCGCGGATGGTGACGGCATCGTACATTTCGTCTGTATTTTCGTTTCGGTATTCGGGGAAAAAGTCGATTATTTTGTCATCGAGCGAAAAAAGCCCTTCTGTAAGGGCAAGCCCCACCGCCATGGAAACAAAGCTTTTTGAAACCGAATACATCCTGTGAAGCTTGTCGGAGGAAAAAGGCGGATAGTTACATTCAAGAAAAACAGATCTACCCCTTGCCATAAGAATGCTGTGGACGGGAATATCGTATTCTTCGAAAAATTTCAAAAAGCGGAGTATGTATTCTGTTTTTATTCCTGTCCTTTCGCAGGAGCAATATTCAAACATTTTCATCACCAAAAAAATGATACCACAAACAGTATTTTTTTGCAATAGTTTGTACCATAAATTATAAAAATATCAAATTTTATATTTACTTTTCAAAAACAATTTGTATAATAGAATTGTTTACAAAACACGCAAAGCAAAGACTGACAGAAAGGCAAAAATATGACAGCTGTAATTTTTGATATTCAAAGAAACTCTTTCGTTGACGGCCCGGGCATTCGCACCACCGTTTTCTTCAAGGGTTGCAACCTTAAATGCAAATGGTGCCACAACCCCGAAAGCCAAAACTTTGAAAAGCAGATGATGATATACAAAAACAAGTGCACGGGTTGCGGAAAATGCGCGTCTGTCTGTCCGCACCATCTTTCCTCGTGCGAGTTTTGCGGAAAATGCGAGATCCTTTGTCCCAACGATGCCCGAAAGGTCTGCGGAAAAGAATATACCCCCGAAGAAGTTTTGAAAGAAGTTATCAAGGACAAAACTTTTTACGAGACATCGAACGGCGGAGTTACTTTTTCGGGCGGGGAATGTATGTTGCAGGCAGATTTTCTTTGCGAAACATTGAAGCTTTGCAAGGAAAACGGAATACACACCGCAATAGACACGGCAGGATGCGTATCGTGGGAGCATTTTGAAAAGATAATGCCCTATGCCGACATGTTTCTTTACGACGTCAAATGCTTTGACGAACAAAAGCACAAGGAATACACAGGCGTTTCAAACAAGCTTATTCTTGAAAATCTGAAAAAAATATCCGACACAGGCGACAAGGAGATTATCATCCGTATTCCCGTTATCCACGGTGTGAACGACGACGAAAAAGAAATGGGCATGATAGCGGAATTTCTTAAAGGCATAAGCTACACGTCGGTTGACCTTTTGCCCTATCACAAAATGGGCGAGCATAAATACGATGCGCTTGATATGGCATACACAAAATTTGAGGTGCCCGACAAGGCGGTTATTGACGGATACAAAAAGCTGTTTGTCAGATAAAAGAAACTATAAAATACAAAACGAGAACCTGAGAGGGTTCTCGTTTTTATGTTAACTAAATCAGGGAAACCACAGGCGGGGGTTTCCTTTTTTAAGCATTGATTAAATTCCAACACCTCATCCACCGCTGGCGCGGTCCCCCATCCCGGAAAATGCGCAGCTTTTCAAAGGGGAAGGCATTGTTGGGGTGTAAATTTTTAATCATTGATAACAAATCCAACCGTAGGGGCGAACTGCGTTCGCCCGTCCAATGATTAAATTCCATGCAAAACGGCAGGAGCAAGCCCCTGCCCTACAATGTTGTTGGTTTTTGTCGTTGATGTAATTCCGCACGAACGGCATGACATACGGCGCAAAAAAAGGCGCTCTGAGGGGTTCCTACCTTAAAGCAGGTTTTGAACTGCCGAACAAAGAAAAAGGAGTACGGACAATTTTGTTCGTACTCCTTTTCACACGCCTTGCCTGCAAGGTATTGTGTGTTACACCTTACGGTGTTTTGTCGGGCGGTAATTGTTGAGAAGTGATATGCCTCGCACGGCTCGGCGTGATATTTTTGCTCCGCAAAAGTGATATTGCTCCCGCCGGTCGCAGTGATATTCTATTCGCCTCTTTCTTCCAACGCGCGTAGCGCATATCACGTCAAAAGGACATATCACGCACGAAGTGCATACACTTTGCCGTAGGCGAATAGAGTTGGCGCACCTGCTTTATCGCAGGTGCGCCGAGGGTTCTCTTTTTATGATATCTGATTAAATACCTGTGAGGAATCTATCGACAACGAGCTGTCTGAACTGAGGCGAAAGGCTTGCAAAATATGCGGTAAAGCCTGTTACTCTGACAACGAGATCGGGGTAAAGATCGGGGTTTTCATTTGCCTTGAGGATCTTTTCCTTGTCGAGAACGTTGATATTGATAAGTGTTCCGCCCTGTTCGAAATGGCCGAGGATAAGGTTGAGAACAAGGTCGATTCCTTCATCGTCTGCCTTTACCATCGGGTCAAATTCGATCTGAAGAGGAGCTGTGTTGCCATAGCCGCACTGGACGGATGCAATACCGTTCGACTGTGCCGTGGGTGCGCCGTCTGTTCTGAAATGCGCGTTGGGGTTTGCACCGTGGGAGATGGGGGTGGTTGCCTTTCTTCCGTTGGGGGTGGCGCCTACCTTTGAGCCATACTCGATAGTTCTTGACCACGAGAACCAGCCGGGGATAAGCTTTCTTCCCTCGGGCATTTCCTGCGCCTTGATGGCATTTACCCAGCTGTCTGTAAGCTTTTGTGCCCATGCGTCCGAAACTGTGCCGCCCTGGCAATATTTGGGGGCAGACGACATGATGGCGCGGACTCTCTCGTCGGCAAAGTCGTTTTCGAGGTTTTCGTAAAGAGTTTCCCACGAAACGAGACCTTCTTTTTCAATTCTCGATTCGATGGCGCCGAACGAGTCTGCAACAACGGCAAGACCTGCGCCGTCGATGCCGACGGTGTAAAGCTCGGCACACTGCGAAATATCCTCGCCGCGCTCGAGAGTATTGTGCATCATAAGGTTCATGACAAGCTCGGGGGTTACTTCCCACGCGTGGTCGATGTGGAGATTGATGCCTGCGGCGGTTACTTCTATTGCCTTTTTGAGGTGGGATTCATATATTTCGAAAAGGCGAGCAGAGCTCTTTTCGGTTTCGTTCTTCATATCCTTGAGCGATTCGTCAAGCACCTTTGCAATATTGATCTTGACGGTGTCGTTCATCGGGAATTCCTTGCCGGGAACGCACATCCAGTTACATCCGACGGCAATTCTTTCACGGGCGGTCTTTTTGTCGATGTCGCCGTTTCTCATATAGCCTTCTGCAAGCGATTTGTCATTGCAGAAACGGGGCCATGCGTTTTTGTTTTTGATAAGGTAATAAACGCACTTGCGCTGGAACTCGCGGTCGCAGTTTTTGTGTACGCGAACTGTGAGGTTGCAGGCAATGTTGATGGAATCGGCAGCTTCAAGGATGAGGTAGGAAAGATGGTTTGTTCTGTCCACATCATTCTCGTCAACGCCCGAGATCTGATAGTAATGGGGATCGATGAGAAGGAGGTTTGCGATGAGGAACTTTGCAGTCTCATCGTCAAGAATACCTGCCTTGACGTCGTTCTGATAGTAGGGCCAAAGAAGTCCGTCAAGCTGGAAGCCTGCGCCGTCGCGGGTGTAGATACGCGATGCACAGTTGAAGAACGCCGTCCACTGGCAGACCTCGCGGAATGTCTTGGGAGCATTGTAGGTGATGTTTTCGCAGGTTTTGAGCATCGTTTCAAGGTTTTCTTTTACTGCGGCGTTTTCTTCTGCGGCAATCATCTCGCGAAGCTTTTCGCAATGACGCTCGACAAAGCGGATTATTGCCTTTACGGTACGCTCTTCCGCATCGTAAAAATCCTTCTTGTCGGGGTTTATCTTGCGGTACTTTTCGATCTTTTCAAGGAAACCGCCAAAGCCGAGCTCGAAGCCGATGCGATAATCGCAGGCGAAATGGGCATCGCCGTCGATACCTGTGGCAATGTTATACTTTGCCTGCAATGGCTTTAGGTGATCGTAAGGAAATCTCTGCTCGTCCCAGCGCTTGCTCCACTGGTTTGTGGCAGATTTCATAAGCTCCATGGTTTTGGGATTCTTTTTGAGCCAATCGGGCAGATAATGGGGGTCGCCGCGGTAGTTTACGAGCATATCGCGCCATCTGCCGCAAAGCATTTCGTTGGGATCGATATAAGGCTCGTGGGCATCGATGACACGGCAGAAGTTTTCGCACATGCCGTCATAGCCGTAAAAGCTTCCGTTGGTGCTGTTATAAAGCGGCTCGACAGAATAACCCTCGGAGATCGGAACAGTGCCAAAATCGTCAAGGTCGGTAAAGCCGTTCTGTTTTCTCTTTTCGAGAGTGTGACGGACCTTTGTTTCGCGCATGGCGGCAAGTCTGTCAGCGTAGGTGTAATTATTTGTTACAGTAGGCATATTGTTTCAATTCCTCCATGTATTCGGCACTCGGCACGCTGAAACCGTCGGGTTCAAAAATTCCAAGCGCCTGTCTTTTTGAATTGCCCAGAGGGTGATAGGGCAAAAGTTCATAACAAACTACGTTTTCAAGAGTTTTCATAAACTCCGATATCTTATCTATTCCCTGCTCTATTCCGGGGATAACGGGTGTACGGGCGATTATCGGAACGCCGAGCTTATCAAGCATTCTGAAATGTTCGATTATTTTTTCGTTTCCGACGCCGGTGTATTTTTTGTGTGTTTCGCTGTTCCAGATCTTAAGATCTGCCATGACGAGATCGAGTTTTTTGAATATTTCCTCGTCGTAGTAGATAAGAGAGGTTTCAACAGCGCAGTGGATGCCGAGCTTTTTACATTCGTCTATTGTCTTCGAAAGGGCTTCTTTCTGCATCATCGGCTCGCCGCCCGAAAAGGTGACACCGCCGCCTGTGCCATAATAAGCCTTGTCCTGCACCACCTCTGCCGCGATCTGAGATGCGGTCATTGTTTTACCGCAGAGTACGCGTGCCCCAGAGAAGCATCCCTTGTCGCACATTTTGCAACCGATGCACTTTTCGGGATAGAAAAGCATCTGGGGTTTTGGATCGATACATTCGGGATTGTGACACCACTTGCACGAAAGCGGACAGCCCTTGAAAAACACTGTGGTGCGAATACCCGGCCCGTCGTGGGTGGATGCGCGCTGGATGTCTGCAACTATTGCATCAGCCAAGGACCTTCGCCTCCGCTCCGCCGCGCGAGCTCTTGATTGCCGCGTCAAGGATCGCCATGACACGCATATTTGCATCAAGAGAAAGCATTTCGTGAATGGGTTCGCCTGTCTTTACGTGGTTTGCATAATGACAGGGCATATTCTTGTACTTGTCGCCGAGCTCGTCAAGAGCGGGCATTTCGACGAGATTGCCGTAGATATCATAGCATTCAACGTCGGGAGCGTTTTCGGCACCGCCCGTGCAGTTGATGACACCGCCCGTGCAAAGCACCATGGGGCCCGAAGGAATAACGGCACGGGGAGTTGTCCAGGTGCCTTCGATAACAGACATTTTGCCGTCGTACTTTACGATGGCTGCAAAGTTGTCTTCGGTATCGCCATAGGGAGTATTAAGATTTGCGCCGTAGGAAAGAACGCTCTTTTCGCCCTCGCCCATAAACCACTTTGAGAAGAAGCAGCCGTAGCAGCAGATATCAAGAAAAACGCCGCCGCCGTAGATATCGTTGTGCCACCAGGTCTTTGCTCTCTGTTCGTCGGTCATTTCTTCCGCCTTGGCAGAAACGCCTCTGTGCTTGGCACCCTTGCCGAGGGGGCCTGTGTGGCCGTTGATATAGCGGAGCTTTATGGGTTCGCCAACGATCTTTTCATCGAGGGCTTTTTTCATCTTGTGGATGTAGGGACGCCATACGACGGGCCAGTTTACAACCGCAGTGATGCCCGAATCGCGAACAGCCTTTTCAATGCGCTGTGCTTCCTCGAAGCTTACGGCAATGGGTTTTTCGATACAAACGTTTATATGTCTTTTTGCACATTCTTCGACAACTTCGGGCTTTTTGCAGTTTTCGGTGAGGATATATACCATTTCGGGCTTTTCTTTATCGAGCATTTCGGTATAGCTGTCGTAATAGTTAGAGCAATAGTTTTCGCAGACGTTCTGCTTGTTCCATGCGGGGGTGTAGCGCAGGGGTGCGATCTGCTCGACGCCCGTGGGCGCATCCGCAATAGCGATAAGCTCTGTGTCGGGCTGTTCGGAAATGTAAAGAGCCACTTCGTTTACGTGCATGTGTGCAAAGCCGATAATTGCTGCCTTGATCATAGTTTTTTCTCCTTTTTATGCAAAGTTGTATTATTTAACAAGATTATAAAATCGAAAAGGACGATTGTACATAGATATAACAGGCTTTTTTGTGGACAAAATCGTCATTCTCGGGCAAAAGGCAATATACCTTCGAATATATTTTATCACATAATATCGGATATATCAAGTAAAAAACGGTACTGCGGATGAAAAAAACGGTATTTTAACAATTTTTTTGCATTTCCGATTTTTTGTTTAAAATAATACAAAAAACATCGACAGATTATGATTTTTATTTATTATGCCGATTGACTTATTTGTCGACTGATGGTATAATATAGCCGACATATCAATTTGCGACGAACCCAACATATTTTACGGAGGATATGAATATGCAGGATTTATCAAGAGAAGTTCCCTACGGTGAGCTCGCCATTATCGGTACACGCGGTACCGAAGCGATGCTTGAAAAAATTCAGAAGTACATCGGCGAATGGCGCAAGGAAGACGGTGATTACATCATCAAGGCATCCTTCCCCCGCTTTGGTACAGGCGAAGGCAAATGCCTTATTTCCGAATCTGTCCGCGGCAAGGACGTTTTTATTGTGGCAGACTGCTACAACTACAACGTAACCTACAAAATGCGCGGAATGGACATTCCCACCAGCCCGGACGAACATTTTTGCGACCTTAAGAGAATTATCTCCGCCATCGGCGGCAAGGCAAAGCGTATTTCGGTCGTAATGCCCATGCTTTATTCCAGCCGTCAGCACAGAGTCGGCGGACGCGAATCGCTTGACTGTGCACAGTCGCTTGCTGACCTTGCAGCAATCGGTGTTGACAACATCATGACCTTTGATGCCCACGACGAAAGAGTAAGAAATGCAATTCCCCTTAAGGGATTTGACAACCTTATGCCCACCTATCAGATGCTCAAATCTTTCTTCCGTCACGAATCGAACATCGACAAGAACAATCTTATGATCGTTTCTCCCGATGAGGGAGCCCTTGGACGCGGAATGTACTATTCCACAGTGCTCGGTACGCCCCTTTCGATGTTCTACAAGAAACGTGACTATTCGATCATCAAGGACGGCAGAAACCCCATCACTTCCCACGAATATCTCGGTGATGACGTAAACGGCAAAGACCTTATCGTTGTTGACGACATCGCTTCCTCCGGCGAATCCTTCCTGCACATTCTTGACAAGCTTAAGACCCGCGGAGCAAGAAGAATTTTCGGTTTCTTCACCTTCGGTCTTTTCTGCAACGGTCTTGAAACCATGGACAAATACTACAAAGAAGGAATGTTTGACAAGGTTTACACCACAAACACCATCTACAACGCTCCCGAGCTTCTCGAAAGAGAATGGTTTGTTGAAGTTAACCTTCTCAAATACATTGCATACTACATCGAAGCCGTTAACATCAACCGCTCGATCAGCACCATCATTGATCCCTTTGAAAAGATCAAGACGATGCTTGCAAACCTTGACGACAACCACAATATGTAATTTTTTTCGCAGGCCACACTTTTCGTGTGGTCTGCTTTTTTTGCTTCAAAGCAGGAAAATGCAACAAAACGGAAAAATAACCCCACTTTTTTGGCAAATATCTGTTTTTATCAAAAACGGCGTTGACATGTGCGAAAAAATTTGGTATTGTTATTCTATATTACGTTTTTCAAGAAGGAGAACGTGCCATGAAGGCAATGTTTATAACAGGAAACAAGCACCACTATGAAACGGTGTATACAAAAGAAACAAGAGCTGAGCTTGAAAAGACGATTGATTTTATCGATCCGCTCTTTGATGTTTCGGAGCTTGAAAAAAGAAAAGACGAGCTTTGTGACGTGGAAGTACTTTTTTCCACCTGGGGTATGCCCGAGCTTTCGGAAGATGATATAAAGAAATACTTCGGAAAGCTGAAAGCGCTTTTTTACGGCGCAGGCACGGTGCAATATTTTGCCCGTCCTTTTCTGAAATGCGGGGTTAAAATATTCAGTGCCTGGGCGGCAAACGCCGTGCCCGTGGCAGAATACACGGTGGCACAGATAATTCTTGCAAACAAGGGATATTTTCAGACATTTCACCGAAATACCGACGACCGATGGACAGGGCGCGACAAAAGGACGGATTTTCCGGGAAACTACGGCAACAAGGTCGGCCTTGTGGGGGTAGGAATGATCGGAAAGCTCGTTGCAAAAATGCTCTGTGCATACAATTTCAAGATTTTGGCGTACGATCCCTTTTTGCCGCAGGAAAAGGCGGACGAGCTTGGTATTGAGCTTGCAAGCCTTGAAAAGATCTTTTCGGAATGTACCGTTATTTCAAACCATCTTGCCAACAATCCGCAGACGGTGGGTATGCTTGACAAAAGGTGCTTTGACAAAATGCTGCCCAACGCCGCCTTTATCAACACGGGACGGGGTGCGCAGGTGGTGGAGGACGATCTGATCGATGCCCTTGAAAAAGAGCCGATGCGCGTTGCTCTTCTTGACGTGACCATGCCCGAGCCTCCCGAAAAAGACAGCAAGCTTTACAAGCTTCCAAACGTTTTTCTTTCACCGCACATCGCGGGCTCTTTGGGCAACGAGGTGTCGCGCATGGGAGAATATATGGCGAAAGAATACGCCCGTTGGGCAAAGGGAGAAGAATGCCTTTGGCAAGTGACCGAAAAAATGCTTGAAACAATGGCTTAATGCAACAAAAAAGAGGATGTGTTTTTTCACATCCTCTTTGCTTTTCAGCCGAGTATTTTTTCTATTTCTTCCCTTGATGCAGTTCCCGTTGTGCCTACCTTGTGCACGGTTACACAGCTTGCGGCGTTGGCATGACGCGCGGCGTCTGCCATTTTGTATCCTGCCGCAGAAAAGCAGGCAAAAGCCGAAAGGAAGGTGTCGCCCGCTCCGCAGAAATCTATTTCGCCCTCGCGGATAAAGGCGGGAACAAGGGTTGCGCATCCATCCTCGCAAACATAGCATCCGCGATCGCCGCAGGTGACGATTGAGGGACGGCAGGTCTCTTTTTCAAGAGCTTTTGCGCTTTCTTCTTCATTTTCAAAACCCGTGGCACGTGCCGCTTCGATCTCGTTGGGCTTTACGGTAACGTATTTGTAAAGTGCAATTCTGTCGCGGCTGTCGACGATGACGCGTTTTCCGCCTTTGCCGAGCTCGCATATTTTTTCGCGGACTTTTTCGGTGATACAGCCGTGTGCCATCTGGTCGCAAACGCAGATGACGTCCACCTTGTCTGCCACAAAAGAAAGCTTTTCGAGCATTTCGTTTTCGCTCTTTTCGTCAAGCGCTTGCACTGCTTCAAAATCAAGGCGAGCACTCTCGAAGCACTGTCCCGAGTAGCCGTATTTCATAGGCTTTATGTAGGTGTTGGTAAATCTTCCGCAGCTTTTGACGAAAAGCGACGTGTCAACGCCGTTTTCAATGAGTACCTTTTCAAGGCAGTCTCCCCGCCAATCGTCGCCGCGAACGCCTATGGCATAGACCTTTTCGATGCGAAGTGCCGAAATGTTTGCCGCCACGTTTCCTGCGCCGCCCGGCGACATTACCTCGCGGCAGATGGGAAGCGGATAGTGCGGAGTTTCTCGCGAGAGGACGCTTTTTGTCATGTCGGCGTACCAATAGGTGTCAAGGCAAAAATCGCCGATGACCGCAACTTTTACGCCGTTTAACTTTTCAAAACTCATTTTCGTTCCACCTTTTCATTACCTTGTCGTAAAGATTGGGGATGGTTTCCTGGTGATCGCCCACAAAATGCCAGCCAAGTCCACCGCGACTTACGGGGCGGTTGACAATATTCTTTCTGGGGCGGTAATAATAGTTGGGGTCTTCGTAACCGATCTTTGTGCGGTAGTTGCCGAGGTTGATGAGGTCGAAGTTTGCCGTTGTTATCTTGAAGGTATCGTATCCGAGGTTGCGCGAGATCGAAAGAGCCTTTAAGAACACCTCGGGGCCGATAACGCTCGAACCGAAGTTGAGATAAACCCCGCCGTCAAGCTGAGAAACAGATGCGCACATTCTGTGAAAATCAATGCCCGAGGTCTTGCCGATGGCGGCAAAATCCACGATCGGATGCTGATGGATGATATCTGTGCCAAGGGCAATGTGATATGTGGCGCAGACGTTGTTTTTGTACGCCTGATAAAGGATGCAATCGTCCTTGTAGGGGAATTTTTCGGGGTGCATATCGATGTATACGGCAAGAGATTCGCCATAGCCCATATCGTGCTCTGCACCATACTGCAAAGCTTCATTCATCCATCTGCCTGTTTCCTCCCACATACCGAAAGAGCCGTCCTCAATAGCAGTGGGCACATCCTCGCTGGTGCCGCCGAGATACGCCAGCTCGAAATCGTGGATAGAGCAAGCACCGTTGCCCGAAATGTGGGTAATTATGCCCGCCTTCATAAGCTCGATAAGATAGCGCGACAGGCTGTTTTTGATAACGTGTGCACCTTGCGACCAGATGACGGGTCTGCCGTTTTTGCGGGCGGTAACTATGCGGTCGATGAGGGTTTCAAAATCTTCGCCGCCGTCCCATTCGGGGGTCTTGTCAACGCCGGGGGTTTTGAGGGTGTCGATGCGGACAAGATTGTGTCTTATTGCCGCAGGATAGGTTTTTATATTATCAAATTCGAGATATTTGTATTCCATATTTTTTATCTCCTTTCAAAAGCCGAGAAAGGCGAGAAGCTCGTCTTTTTCGAGAAAATCGCCGCAGATGATATCGGCATCGGCGTTTATAAGTCTTTTTCTCTTTGCTTCGTCAATGCCTCCGCGCTCTTTTTCAAAGCTTGCAAGGCCGATGGCGCGTGCGCCCTTTTCTTTGCCAAGGGCGATCTCCACCTTTCCGTCGCCGCAGACGGCAAGCTCTTCGTTGGAATAGCCCGCGCTTTCAAGAAGTCTTTTTATAACCGCTTCCTTCGAGCAGCTTTCTTCGTGAAGGGGTGCGCCTTTTATTTCGTCAAAATAGATGTCAACGCCAAGGGCTTTGGCTTCGTTGTGCACGTCGGGATCGTCGGTGCCGCTGGCAACGAAGATCTTGACTCCCCTGTCCTTCAGCGCTTTCAGAAATTCCACAGAGCCCTTCATCAGATAATCGTCGGCACACGCCGCACCGCTTTCAAGATCCGAAAGCTTTTTCTTTATATCAAGCATAAGACGGTCGTTATACATCTTTTTGTAATCCCAGATGTCAAGAGCCTGTCTTCCCGACTTTTCCACCTGTTCCTTCAACCACTTCATCTGAAGGATGGTTTGTATACCCGTTGACTCGTCGATGTATTCGTCCACCTTTTTGCGAAGAAGTTCTTTGTCGCAGTTTCCGTCGTCAAGAATTTCTTCAAACAAGGGGCCCATTACCTTTTCCCAACCGCATCTGAGGGTGGAAATTGTGCCGTCAAAATCAAAAAGCACAGCCTTTACTGCAGTTTTCGGTGTTGCGGTATTTCTGATCTCCATTTTTTAATTCTCCTATTCTTTTATAGGTTGTCTTACAATAAGATTATACCGCTTTTGGAAGGCAAATACTTCCAATATTTTGGTGCACAACTATCGTTTTTTAAGATTTTGACGTGTTTTTTTAAAAAACAAAAACGGATACGCAAAAAAAGCGTATCCGATATTTTTTTGTCAACCCCGGGAGAGCATCGGAAGACACCGATGCTCCGCAAGGAACGGATCCTGTTCCTCCCGCAGTTTAATTTGCTTTGATGCCAATAAGCGACGAAATGTGCTCGGGAATGACCCTGTCGTAGTTTATCTGCAAAAGACAAACGCTGTTGTCAACAGGCTCGACAAGGCGGGAATGTTGCTCTATGCCCTCTTTTTCATCATAATCGCACATTTGTATGCCGTGATCGGCGGTTATACGCAATCTGTTTTCGATAAGGAAGCTTTCTCTTTCAAAGCTCATGACAGAATCGGGACGAAGGCGCTCGGTCGTCATTTTCACTCCAAGCTCTCTTATCAGGGGAGAAAGCGAGGTGCACAGCCATTTTGTACTGCGGTCGATTATACGCGCCGCCGTTTCGTAGTTTATCTTTTCGGTGATCGCCTTTACCTTGCTTCCCTTGGTGCATTCTTTGATAAGAACGACGTCATCCTTGTTGTCGCAGGTCCAGCGAAGAATGTATTTTTCGTTAAGCATATTCGGGCTTGATTTGATTTTTTCGCCCGCTCCGCGAAGGATCACATCCTTTACCGAGTGGATCTCGCAGACAGAGCCGACACTTTCGCGAAGCTCGCCGCGGATGGTGCTGAATTCGTCGCAATTCATATACTTTGACACTCTGTTGTGGCAAAAGGTTGATTTTTCCGCAAGTTTTTTGGTTTTTTCGTTTGTCATTTTTTCCTCCGCGTATCGTTTGTGTGTGATTATATGATACAATCGGAATGTGACGGTTTTTTGATAATTGTTTGAGTGTTTGCCGATATTTGGCAAAAATCTATGCAAAAAGGGTGCATCAAACGATGCACCCTTTGCAAATTACTTGTTGTAGTTTCTCTTGATCTTGCCTGTGGTGGTCTTGTCAAAAGCTTCTTTTCTGATAACCACGTTGTGAACGTGCTTGTACTGGGGAAGTCTGTCGTTGAGGTCTGTGACAGACTGCTTGATCTTGTCATAGATCTCTTCGTCGGTCATGCCGCCAACCTGCTTTTCGTCAGGGAGGATCTCGGCACAAAGTCCAACTTCCTCGCCGTTTTCGTTTCTTGCGGCAGAAACGATTACTTCGCCGACAAGAGGAAGGTTCATGATATAATCCTCGATCTCCTCGGGATAGATGTTCTTTCCGTTGCGGAGAACGATGAGGTTCTTTTTACGGCCTGTGATGTAAAGGCGGTTTACTTCGTCAATTCTTCCGTAGTCGCCTGTGTGGAACCATCCGTCGGGTTCAAGCACCTCGGCGGTAAGTTCGGGCATTTTGTAATAGCCCATCATAACAGTGTCGCCCTTTACGCAGATCTCGCCCTCGCCGTCCTCGTTGGGGTTGTCGATGCGAAGCTCAACGCAGGGAAGCTGAACACCCGCAGATGCGAAGTTGTAGAAATAGTCGCGGTTTACCGAAACAAGAGGTGAACACTCTGTGATGCCGTAGCCGTTGGTAAGAGTGATGCCGCAGGTTTCAAAAAATTCGCCAAGCTCCTGTCTTACAGGGGCGCCGCCGCAGACGATCTTTTTGATATCGCCGCCGAAAACGTCATGGATAGACTTGAAGAAGGTCTTTCTCATATCGATACCGACTTTAAGAAGAGCGTTGCTGGTCTTCATAAGCTTTTTAAAGATCTTGGTCTTGCCCTTGTTTTCGATCTCGCTCCAGATCTTTTTGTAGATAGATTCGACAAAAAGAGGAACAAGCATGATGATCTGGGGCTTGTAAAGCTTCATGTTGGCGCTTACTGTACGAATGCTTTCGTTGATGCAGATGGTCGAACCGTTGTGGAGGTTTACGAGAATACTGCAGACAGATTCGTAGGTGTGGTGATAAGGAAGCACCGAAAGAGCAACGTCGTGGGTGTTGGCGATCATAAGGCCGTAGTACACGCACGAAACAAGGTTGTGCAGAGAAAGCATAACGCCCTTTGCGGTACCTGTTGTGCCGGATGTGTAAACAAGAAGCTTAAGGTCTTCTTGCTTGGGAGCCATTTCAAGGAAAGCGCGGTCGCCGTTTTTAAGAGCTTCGTAGCCTGCCTTCATAAGCTCCTTGTAAGAGAAGGTCTTGCCGTCGGCAGAGTTTTCTTCGTCGTCAAGTGCGATGAAATACTTGACGTTCTGAAGCATACCCGAAACAGAGCGGACTTTTTCTTCGTATTTTTTGGAATAGATAACTACTTCAGAGTCGGAATTGATGATGATGTTTGCGATTTCGTTTGCGGGAAGCTCTTTGTCGATCGGCACAAAAACGCCCTCGCTCTTGAGAACGGTGAGGTACGGAACGATGAACTTATAGCAGTTTTCGCAGACGATGGCGATGTGGCTTCTTGCAACACCGAGAGAGCACAGAGCTGTTCCCAAAGAATCGGTCTCGGTCTTGAAGGCTGCGTAGGAAACTTCTTTTACTTCGCCGTCTTCCTTGAATTTGAAAGCGGGCTTGTTGCCGAGTCTTTCGGCGTTGTCATCAAGCATCTGCTTGAAATCAGAAAGGGGTCTCACTTCGTCGTAAGGATAGTTTTCAGCAAGATTCTTTTTTGCCATTTTTACGGATTCCTTTCAATTTCTTTTTGTTTTTATATAACTATATTATTTTATCATATAAATGGTAAAAAATCAATATATTTTTTCTGTTTTCACTTATATTACAGGGCGTGCTTTTTGTCACAAAGACGTGCTTTTGCATATACTGCATCAAACGACACAATCATAAGGAGAGATAATTTTGAACGTCCAAGGCTCGTCTTTTCTTGCGCTCCCCTCGCCGTGCGGTCTTGCAATAAGCTCGGTGACAAGTGACGGGGAATTTCTTTTTGCTCTGCAACCCGACAGAAAGACTGTTTACAAGCTTGACGTCTGCGGCAGGATAATCTGTGTTTTCAAGCTTTCGCGAAGATACACGGGACTTCACTACTGTCCGCAGGGAAGATTTTTTGCCACGGCTGAAAACTGCGCCGGAATATATATTTTAAACAAATGCTTTGCGCAGGTAGGTTTTGTGGAGCCGAATTTTTCGGCGTGCCCGTGCGGTGGCAACTGTGGGGTGCAAGCCTGTGCCGCAAGGCAGGAAAACGTTTTTGTCGGCCCATCGGGCGATTGCGGCACCGCAAGCTGTCTTTTGACTGTTGCAAACAAAACATCTGCCTTTGCATCAGATGCAGGCGGACGGCTGATTGCAAACATCGCAAACGCAGGACGAAACAACGAGTATACCGCAATAGCGGAAAACAACGGAATAGTTTACGAAGGACTTGAAAGCACGAAATCGGCACAAACCTATATCCGCGCCACCCAGCTTTCGACGGGATATGCAAAAGTACAACGTCTGCCCTACGGCTACAAGGTGAGATCCTTCTTTTGCTACGGCGGATATCTTTACGCCTTTTTCACCAAAAACAGTTTTCACGCATATCTGGCACCTATATGCACTTTTATTGCAAACGGCACTCTCTGCGGAGAGATCCTTCCCCTGCCCGACAATCCTTTTGAAGGCGATTGCACCGACGAAAGTTGCGGTCTCGGAGGAAACAGCGCAAGTTGTTGTACGGGTTGCGGTGTTTCGTCCAACAACTCTGCGCTTTGCCCCGAAAGTTCTGTTTCGGGCGATTCAACCGAAAACGATTGCGACGTGCAGGAGCTTTGCAAGCTGTTTAACTGCATAAAGAGGTTGTGCAAAAACACCTCGTGCGGTAATGTGTGCGGTGATTGCGGCGGAAACTGCGGATGCAAAAACTGCGTTTCGGGGGACAACACCGCAGGCGGTTGTTGCAACGGAAATCTTAACTGCACCTGTTTTCCCACCTGCGCCTGCACCGAAACAGACGTCGGCGGTGAAAGCTGCCTGCCCCTGCCCCCTTGTCCCAACACAGTGTGTTGCGAGGAAAACGCGCAGGCAAACGGCGCAAGAGTTGCAACCGACACCCCAAAGGTCACCTTTACCGCAGGAAAATAGGAGAAAAAACAAAAAGCACTTGCGATTGCAAGTGCTTTTGCTTTTGGTGGGAGTTAACGGGATCGAACCGCTGACATCCTGCTTGTAAGGCAGACGCTCTCCCAGCTGAGCTAAACTCCCAAATTGTTGACTTCCTGTCAACGGTTTATATTATATCACCCAAAAAGCTTTTTGTCAAGAGATTTTTTGATTTTTTTAAAAGTTTTTTGAAAAAAAGAATTTTAATTGTTTTTGGGGTAAGAATAAGAACGAAAAATTTATATTTCGAGGATAATTTATGCAATTTGCCATTTCTCTTTTTGTTTTTGTATCCACAGTAGTTTGTCTGATATTTGTGGCGGGGGCATTTTACGTTTATCTTGTCGCCTTCCGCGCCGACCACAGACAGATCGACGAATCAATTCTTGCCCCTGCTGACGCCAACGTGAAGATAGGCAAAGACCGAATTCACTATCTTATATCCGACATTCTTGATACCCCGCACGAGGTTGTTGCGATAAAGTCCTTTGACGGGCTGAACCTTTCTGCCAAATACTATCACCATGCCGACGGAGCTCCCCTTGACATTCTTTTTCACGGATATCGCAGTGCATCCTGCCGCGATTGTTGCGGAGTTTTCCGTATTTCAAAGGACCAGGGGCACAACGTTTTGCTGGTCGATCAGCGCGCCCACGGCAAAAGCGGCGGCAGAATAATCACCTTTGGCATCCGCGAGCGGCACGACTGCGTTTCGTGGATAAACTACGCCGTTGAACGATTTGGGAAAAAGCAGAAAATAATGCTTATCGGGCTTTCGATGGGGGCGGCAACAGTGCTTATGGCGGCAGGCTTAGAACTGCCGCACAACGTGGTGGGAATAATCTCCGACAGCACCTATACCTCTCCCCGCGACATCGTGCTTAAAGTCAGCCGCGACAGAAAATATCCCGAAATTCTTGTGGCGCCGCTTGTAAAAGCTGCGGCAAAAATTTTTGGAAAATTCGATCTTGACGAGACAACGGCGGTGGAGGCGGTGAAATACTGCAAAAAACCCGTGCTTTTTCTGCACGGAGAGGATGATTTTTTCGTCCCCTGCCGTATGACGCGAAAAGTATTTGCCGCCTGCGCATCCGAAAAACACCTGGTGGCTTTTCACAACAACGGGCACTGTGCAAACTATGTTTTCAACACCGAAAGATACGTAAACGAGATCAATAAATTTTCGAAAGAAATGTTTTCAAGATAAAGAAAAACGCACCAATCGGTGCGTTTTTTGCTGTTATTATGCTCCGAAATATCGGCAGATCTCGTCAAACTCCGCCTGTTCTTTTTCGGGAAGAACAAGCTTTTCTTTTTTGAAATTCGAGATGGCTTCTCTTACGGCTTGGTCGTTTACGGGAAGGGGTGTGTCGCCCGAAATTGCAAGCTGATTCTTGTATCTTACGTATTCCATTGTTTCTTCATCAATTCCGAGAGGAGTAAAATCCGCATCGACGGCAAAGAATTTTTCGCCGTTTCCGAAAACGTTGTTGTATATCTTGTATACGTCTCTGCAATAGCCGTCATGTATCTTTGTATTATCAATATCCGATCCCCAGATCAGGCGTTTTTTGTACTTTTTGAAAAATTCGCGGGCAGACGGAATATCTGTGGCAAGCTCGTGGAACATCTCACGGCCGGGGGCAAGGTCGAAGCTGACATTTTCGTATCTGTCAAGAAAATCCGCCGCTCTTTCAAGCTCTGCGGCGAGAAAGAAGAAATGTGCAAACGAGATGCGAAGCTTGGGGAATTTTTTCATAAATTCCTCGACCTCGGCATAAAGTTCTTCTTTTGTTGTGAAACTATCGTCGCCGTAATAATCGATCGACTTGGGATCGTGCCAGTTTTTCAAAGGGTCTGCCACATGATATACGATGGGGGTGCCGTCTTTTTCGAGCTTTTCCAAAACCTTGTCATATCGGCTGTCGCACAGCTTAAAACCGATTCTCTTGCGGATATCGGGTTTGCCGTCGAGAAATTTGACACCGTCAAAACCCATTGCCATACCTTCGCAAAGCTGGTTGTAATAATCGTCGGCAGAAAAAGGCTTTTCAAAATTATGACGCAACGACATATAGGCAAACATTCTTTTGGGCATCTGCTTTTTCAACCAGATACACTTGAAATTGGACGAAAGTTGATCTGTGCTTTCGGTCCAGTTGCAATATGCAAGGGCTATTGCCTTGCTGACACCGAATTCGTCAAAGAAATTATTGAAATATTCAACAGAATCAGAAAGCCCAAGTTCTCCGTCAAAGTGGAAGTGTGCATCAAAAATCATCGCAAGTTTCCCCCTTGTTATTTAAGATATTCTTTTTTCACGCCGTCAGACGTGAGCATGGTGAGATATTCGAAACCGACGTCCGAAAGAAGCTTTTTTGCTTCGGTATAAAAGCAATCAAGATTTTCTGCGGCGTGGCAATCGGAGGTGAGGGTTATTTTTGCTCCATGCTTTTTCAGAATGTGCAAAAGATTTTGGGCAGGATACGGAAGAGTGCGGTATCCGCGGGAGATGGCACCCGTATTTACCTCGAAAATGCAATCGACGTCGGCAACCTTTTCCATATATTTTTCGGCAAGTCTGGTATATTCGGGATCGCCGAGAAAGATGGGCTCTTCCATCTCGTCAAACTTTGTGATAAGATCGAAATGTCCGACAATGTCGGGCTTTCGGGTAAGAATGTAGTCACAGAACGATTCGTAATAGCTCTTTGCAAGAGCGATCGTGTCGCCGTCGAAAAGCTCGACACACTCTTTCATGCACTGATAGTTTGAATCGATGTGCTGATATTTTCCGCCGATGAGGTTGACAGACGGTGCAAGATCACGTCCCTCGATGACAAAATAGTGGGACGAGCCGATTATGTAATCGTATCTTGATCTGTCAACAAAATGACGCATATCCTCCTCGACACCGATGAGAATATCTATCTTTCCGCGATATTCATCGCGCAGGGCCGCAAGCTCGGCAAGATATTTGTCGGTTTCAGTCATGCAGTAGGTAAAATCAAATTCGGTGTAGCCGTGTCCCGAAAAACCGAGAACGTCAAAGCCTTTTTCTATGGCGGCATCTATCATCTCGCGAAGGGTGTTTTTTCCGTCGCAGTATTTTGAGTGGGTATGGTAATTGGCAAGCATCAGGTCACCTCTTTATATATTTGCGAAAACATTATACAACAAGCTGTATATTTTGTCAATACGGGCAAAATATGCAAAAAAGGTCAGAAAGTGACGATGTATTTTCCCTGCGCTCTTTTTGCCTTGTCGCCGAGAATTGCGGGCAGCTCGTCAACAGAGATGGTCTTGTATACCATCGACGAAACGTCGATCTTTTTTGAATCGATGAGAGAAAGGGCTCTTTTTTGGGTGTAAGGATTGATGAAAGAAGCTTTGAGGGTTATCTCTTTTTTAAAGATCTCGAAGGGTTTGATTTCGATTTCGTCAGAAGGCCTTGTGAGTCCGAACATCATAACGGTGGATTTTTTGCCCGCAATGGAAATTGCCTGCTTCATCGTTGCCGTTTTTCCGACGCATTCGATGACTGTGCTTATTCTTGATATGCCGTTTTGTTCAAGAACGGCAAAGATATCCTGCGACGTCGGATCGACCGTTATATCCGCGCCAAGCTTTTTTGCAAGCTCTCTTTTTTCTGCTACGGGTTCGACAAGCAAAAGCTTTGCCGCACCCTTAAGCTTTGCAAGTTGAAGCATAAGAAGTCCGATCATGCCGCCACCGATGACAGCAACAGTGCCGCCGGGGATTATATCGCACATATCAATTCCATGCAAACAACAAGCCACAGGCTCGCACATTGCCGCCATTTCATAGGTTATGTCGCCGTCAAATTTATACACCTGCGATGCGGGCACAACGCAATACTGCGCAAATCCGCCGTGCACGGTGGTGCCGATACCCACCATCGATTCGCAAAAATGACCTATTCCCTCGCGGCAATAATCGCAGTTGTTGCAAAGCTTGTTGGGATCGACACACACACGATCGCCGACAGAAACGCCGTGTACTGCGTCCCCCACTGCCACGACCTCGCCCGAAAACTCATGTCCCAGCACTGTTCCGCAAGGGGTGGGGGCGGCGCCCTCGTCGCCGTCGAAAATGTGCATATCGGTGCCGCAGATGCCGCAGGCACGCACTTTTATTACAACGTCGTCGGGATTTCTGATTTCGGGGGTGGGCAGATCTTCTATGCGAAGATCGCCTTTTTTATAAAAAACTGCAGCTTTCATTTATCTTTTTCCTTTCGTTTGAAAAATCAGGGCTTTATCGCACCTGTCGTTTCGATTATGTCGGGAGAATACTTACTGCACACCTGCCCGTAGTTTTCGACATCACCGATAAGCCAGATGCCAAGCTTTGCAACCTTTTTTACCTTTGCACAAAGCTTTTCGTTTGCAAAGGGCACCTTTGCCCACGAGGTAAGAGGCGAAAAGTGCGGAAGCCACACTGTAAGGCGGTCGGAATATTCCGAAAGCTCGTTAAGTACCCCATCGTCCACGGGGCCGTCGTAATGAAGATATGCTTTGGGAAATCTTTCGGCATAGCGTTTTATCGTATCTACCTTTGCCGAGGTGAGGGCAATATTGCTTTCGTACTTTTCGACAAGGGCATAAAGCGCCTGTGTCGCGTCATCGGGGAATTTTTCTATTTTGTTATCGAGCTTTACGATGATTCCGTTTTCTTTTGCAAGGCAAAGGACGGCATCAAGAGTGGGCAGGCTTTCGCCCGAAAAATCCTTTGAAAACCACACGCCGTAGTCATACGCAAGAGCCTGCGAATAGGTGATATCCGCGATATTTATCTTTTCTTCTATATCTCTGCCGTCGGGGTGGCGTGCGGTGCGATTGACACACTTATCGTGCAGAACAACGATGACGTTGTCGCGTGTATGGTTGGGGTCAAGCTCGATATATTCATATCCGAGCTCTGCCGCGGCATAAAAAGCCGACATGGTGTTTTCGGGGTAATCGCAGGCAACTCCGCGATGCGCCTGGAGCATCGGTCGTTTTTGCGTTACCTTTCCGTCGCAAAAGTTATATTGCGGAATGGCGTCTGTTTTTGAAACGACAAGCGCTGCAAGGGTGTTGGCGATATCGGTGGCTTCTTTTGCATCTTTTCCCGAAAGGTACGAGGTCATAAAAGCGGCAACAAAGCTGTCGCCTGCGCCGACGGTTGAGGCAACCGTGCATTTTTTTGCAGGTGCTATGTACGCTTCGCCGCTCTTTGCACAATACAAAAGCGCGCCGTCGCAACCCAAGGTGAGAAGAAGGTATTTTATATTGCAAAATTTTTCGCATATTGCCTTGCAAACCGCCTCGGGGGTGTCGCAGGAGGGGGCGTACATATTCATTTTTCGAAGATCCGCTTCTTCCTCGATGCTTACCTTGAGCACTGTGGCGTTTTCAAGGCAAAGGCGGACAGAATCGGCACCGTAGCAATTTTTGCGAAGATTTACGTCACACACAATTTCGCCAAAAGAGCAGGACGACATAAGCTTTTTTAAGGATTCCCTTGATACTGCGCTTCGCTGGATCAAAGTGCCGAAATACAAAGCGTCAAAAGAGCTTTCGTTTATAAAAGAAAGGTCGTCATCGGTCAACCGAATGTTATCATACGCCACGTCCTCGGTGATATAAAAATCGGGCGTTCCGTGCTCGTCAAGACTAACAACGCTCTGCCCCGTGGGTTTGTCAAGAGCTTTTATATGCTCGCAGGAGATGCGAAGATCTTTTACAAAATCTATTGTCCTTTTCCCGAAATCATCACATCCCACGGCGGAAAAAAGAATACTTTCCGCTCCGCATTTTGAACAGTGTGCGGCAAAATTAAGTCCTGCGCCGCCGATGAAACTGCCGTTTTCATAAACGTCCCAGATTATTTCGCCAAAGGTCAAAATTTTTGGTTTCATTTTTACCTCTTGATTATATGTTTTTTATAGTTTTTATCAAAGAAAATACCTGTTTTGCCGTATCGCGCATATTGGAATATGCACTGTCGCGATCCATCGCCTGAGAAAGAGTGCAGGGGCGGCGAAGGATGGGGAAAATTCCGTCAATGCCGAAAGAGTTGCAAACATCCGCATCCGCACTTGCCGTACCGCAGAAGGCGATTACGGGTTTTTTGTACTTTTTTGCAATGTTTGCAATACCCATGGGCGCTTTTCCCATGGCGGTCTGGGAATCTATTTTTCCCTCGCCCGTCACAACCACGTCGCAGGTCTCGATGGCTTTTTCGATGCCCGTTTTTTCAATAACAAGGTCGATGCCACGCATAAGCTTTGCATTAAGATAAGTTACAAAGGCAAAGCCCATGCCCCCCGCGGCACCGGTGCCGGGAAGTTCGGGATCGGCGTTTTTGAAAACGTCCTTTGACAGTATTGCATACGAAAAAAGCCAGCTGTCCATAAGCTGAACCGTTTTTTCGTCCGCTCCTTTTTGAGGCGCAAAGACGGCACTGCATCCGTTTTTTCCGCACAGGGGATTTGTTACGTCGCAGGCGATCTCAAATTCACATTCAGAAAGCTCGGAAAGGGCGTTTTTGCACGAAATGCGCGAAAGCTTTTCGAGTCCTTTTCCGCAGTTTTCAATATATTTATCCTCGGTATCAAAAAATTCAAAGCCGAGGGCAGAAAGCATTCCCACTCCCCCATCGTTGGTGGCACTGCCGCCGATGCCGACGACAAACCTGCGGCACCCTTTCCTTATCGCATCTTTTATCATCTCACCGACGCCGTAGGTGGTGGTGAAAAGAGGGTTTCTTTTTTCCTGCGGCACAAGCGGCAGACCTGCCGCCTCTGACATTTCCATAACGGCGGTGCGTGTTTTGGGATCAAGATAGTATTCGGCAGATATTTTTTCTCCGAGAGGACCTGTGACGTCAACCCTTTCTTTTTCTGCCCCAAGCGCGCTTGCAAGTGCCTGCGACGTTCCCTCGCCGCCGTCGGCGATGGGAAAATATTTGGTGGTGCAATCGGGTATTGCGGCTTTTATGCCCTCCCCCGCCGCCCGTGCGGCATCAAGGGAAGAGAGACTGCCTTTGAAGGAATCAATTGCAACAACTACTTTCATTTTCTTTCCTTTCAGTTAAGCCCTTTTTCGGTTACCTGATCTTCAAGATAGCTATTGAAGCTTTCTTTTTCGATGGTAAATTTTCCGTCATCAAAAGACACCACCATCAAAGAAGCGTTTGGGCAATGGGGAATGTCCTTTACCTCGACCAGCGGAAGAGAGCGGAATACGCAGGTAAGAACACGGATAACTCCGCCGTGGGTGGCAACAGCCACTGTTTTTCCATCGTTTTCTTTTGCAATTCTTTCAAAAACCGGCAGAGCTCTTTTGCACATATCGGTGTAGTTTTCGCCGCCGGGACAACCGTGGTTTGCGGGGTCGTATCTATACGCTTTCAGCTTTTCAAGATTTTCAAGGCGGACGTCCTCCACAGGCCTTCCCTGCCACTCGCCAACATCAAGCTCGCGGATGCCTTTTTCGGTGTGTATTTCGAGCCCCAGCTTTTTTGCAAGGGGCAATATGGTGTTTACGGCTCTTTTGAGGTCGCTGGAATATATGGCATCCACCTTGTAATTCTCTGCGATATATCTGCAAACGGCTTCTGCCTGACCGTAGCCCTCGGGGGCAAGATCAACGTCGTTTTGCCCTGTAAATATCTTTGCTTTGTTGGTTACGCTGTATCCGTGGCGGATAATCAAAAGTTTTGTCATTTTGTCTTCCAATCTGATTTATACAAAATACTTGCGGATAAAATACGAAGGTGTACAGCTCCACGCGTGGCAGAGGCTGTTTATTTTTCTGTCGCGATAGGGTGAAAATTCGGGATCGCCGGGGACGTAAACCTCGTAAAAGGTGTCAGCTCCAAGGTCGATCATACCTCCCCAGATAAGCTTTATGTACTCTTTCGCTTCATCAAGCATGCCAAGCTTTATCATCGCCTCCACAACGTAATGGCGCATATAGGGGGTGAAGGGTTGTTTTGCATTGGGATTGTCAAGGGTTGCAAGAAGGGATTTTTTGCCCTCATCGCCCGATATGGCGCCGCCGAGTATCATCCACACCTGCGAATGTACGCTGAGCTGGTTGCCGTCAAGATCGTTTTGGAAAACGCCCTTTTCGGGGTTATAAAGATGCTTTTTTGCAAGTTTTCTTGACTCCAAAAGCCGTTTTTCGTATTTTTCGCAATCTTTGTCGCCGATTTCGGCAAGAAGCTTTGAAAATCTTTCAAGGGTATAAAGATACACACCCTGAAGACTTGTGAGCGCGCGCAAGCCCTCGCACCAATCGATGAAAACAAACCATCCGTCGTGATCGGTTACGATGCCTTTTGCATCAAGAATTGCATCAAAGCTATCAAGCTGGTGCTTGCAAACAGATAAAATATCGTTTACCGTTTCGATATCGTGCGAGTGATCGAAATAATCGCACAGTGTCACAACGTACAAAAGGGCGTAGTCGCAAAGGTGATCTCTGCCCGAAAAATAATAGGGCGTTTCATAGATATACGACGGCAAAAAGCCAAGCTCGCCATAATCACCCGCGGCGAAAAGATAAAGGCACCTTTTCACGATCTCTCTGTTGTCAAAGGTACAGTGGTTTACAAGGGCTTCGAGGCGGAAATCGCCTATCCAGATGCGGCGGTCTCTTTTTGGCCCGTCCTCAAAGAAGGTCTGCATACACTCCTTGAGGGTATTTATTGAAACCTCGTCTATTTTTTTGAGAAGTTTGTCTGAAATATCCGCCTTTTCAAACTTTGACATATCCGCACTTGTGGAAGAGGTGAAGCAAAAACCAAAAAGCCTTACAGGGCGGCGGACGTCATTTACCGTTATCTTTACATATCGGCAGGCGTATCTGCGGGGCATTTCTACCCTTGAGGGGGTATCGACAAAAACAGTTTCTTCCTGAAGCCAGGTGCGCGAGATCGTGCCGTTATATACCGAAAAATCGTCGTTTATCTCACGCTCGTTTTCACCAAAACGAATTGTAAGCTGAACGGGAGCATCGATGAAATCGTCGAAAATATCGAGCGAAAACGAAAATTTTCCCACATAGTGATTGCCAAGGTCGAGAACAAAGCTTTCTCCGATGTCAAACACTTCTTTTTCGCACACGGGTCTTATATCCTTGTAAAAAAGCTTCGGCATATTTTCCTGTGCTTTCTCGAGAAAATACTGACGGTCTTTCATAAACGCACCTTTCTTGTTAAAAAAATATATATACAAAAATCCTTTTATCGCGTCCCGCAGGGACATATCGCATTACGAAGTAATATATCGCGTCCCGAAGGGACATATCGCATCCCGAAGGGATATATCGCGCCCCGAAGGGGCATATCGCATCCCGAAGGGATATATCGCGTCCCGCAGGGACATATCGTATTACGAAGTAATTATATCGCGTCCCGAAGGGACATATCGCATCCCGAAGGGATATATCGCGCCCCGAAGGGGCATATCGCATCCCGAAGGGATATATCGCGTCCCG